>NZ_JBSFUW010000009.1:0-246725 GCF_053591995.1 Streptomyces sp. NPDC002835
CCCTCGGTGTCAAGGGTGAAGGTGTACTTCACCGGACCGGCGGGACGCCGCGCCAGGGTGATGTTCTCCTTCACCCGGCCGGGACCGACCTGGTAGGAGAGGTCGGCGCCATTCGCCGCTCCCCTGTAGGTGACGGTGGCGCCCTTGGCCTCGGGCTTCAGTTTCCCGCCCGCGCCCTGAAGGCCGAGGGTGACCGACCGGTCGCCGTCGGCCGTCTCGAAACGCAGCAGCCGGTCCGGGTCGGAGCCGAACCAGCTGCGGCCGGTGTTCGCCATGTTGGCGAAGTCGAAGCCCTTGGCCCTGACCGCGCGGACCTGGGGGTCGATGGACTTCCACGACTTGGAGGCCGGGTCCCGGTACGAGGTCGGCGCGGCGGACAGCTCGGCCTCGACCCGGCCGTCGGAGAGCTGCCAGAAGCGCGCGGAGGGCGTCCGGCGGGAGGTCAGTTCCTTGACCCGCTTCGCCTTCGGATCATTCTTTCCCGGGGCGAGTTTCTGCCGGTCGGCTATTCCTCGATTATCGTACGAGGGCGGCTTTTCGCTATCCTCGGCGGCATCTTCGAACCACCCGGCGACGGTGTCGACAATTCCCTTGCCGTCGTCCTTGCCGGGCTCTGATGGCGGGGCCGCGTATGCGACCTGCGGAAGCAGTGTGCCTGCCACCGCCGCGGCCACCAGACAGGAGACGTATCTCCCGTATGGCACCTTCACGTCATTACCTTTCGACATCGGCGGCCGCCGGCGCATAGGCGGAGGCGGGCACGCCGAACGAGCCGGAGCAGAGGGTTCCGCCCGGCCTGGAGCATGACTGCACCGCCGTCCACGAGCAGAGAAATCCCAGCTCGCGGAAGCGGCAGCGGATTATTGGCCATCCGGGTGACGCCCCGTCAACCCCACGGACATTCAGGGGCAACCCGACCCCGGAAACACCCCCACTCCACCCCTTTTGTCCGGTCGCTCGCGCGGTGCGCTCCGCGTGGTGTATAACCGCCCGGTTCGAGCACTTCGACATTGATCCGACTCACCGAAAGCCGGTCCCCGTTCATGTCATCCAAGGAATCCACAGAAAGCGCGGAGCCGGAGGCGGAGTCCGCCGGAACGCCGGACACGGAAACCGCGGAAGCGGAGGTGACAGGAACGGAGCAGACCAGCCGGAAATCGGCCGTCGCGGAAATGACGGACGAGCGAACCGCGGACACCGAGGCGGTGAACAAGAACGCGGAAAAGGGCGGCGGCGGCCGGGCGGGAGTGATGATCGCCGCCGTCCTGCTGCTCGCCTGCGGCGGTCTCGTCGGCTACGGCGTGCTCAACACGGAGGACGGGCCGAAGGCCCCCGCCACGCCGGCCGCCGAGGTGACGTACGAGGTCACCGGCGAGGGCCCGGTCGAGATCTCGTACCTCGGCCGCGGCGAGGACGGTGCGGCGACCGTCGTCCGGGACGCCGAACTCCCGTGGAGGAAGACGGTCCAGGTGCCGCTGGGCGAGGCGCCGACCGTGGCCGTCGTCCTGGGCGAGAAGGGCGGCCAGGCCGCCTGCACGCTCGCCATCCGCGGCCAGCACGTCCAGCGCGCCACCGCCACGGGCGAGTTCGGCCGCGCCACCTGCGCGGGCGAGCTGCCCGCCACAGACAACTGATCGGCTGATCAACGCGCACAGCACGCGCGTACAAGTTCACGAGGGATGGCATGAGTCCGAGAGGGACCCGCGCACGGCGGGCGAGCAACACCAAACGCACCATCTGGCTGGCGACGGGAGCCGTGGTCCTCGGGGCCTCCGGGGTGACGGCCGTGGCCGTCACCGGCTCTGAGGAGACCGGCGCCCGCGACAACTCCCGTCCGGTGAAGGCCCACACGCTGGCGCTGGACGGCAAGGACACCAAGAAGCGGGAGCTGCCGCGCACCGGGACGCAGCTCTTCTCGCTCGTCGGCGTCTCCTGGGACGACAGCGCCGACGACTTCGAGGGCACCGCGCAGATACGCACCCGCGGCGCGGACGACGGCGTCTGGACCGACTGGCACGACCTCGACTTCGACATCCGGGCGCCGGAGTCGGACGAGGGCGACTCCTCGGGCGTCCGCGGGGCGTCGGAACCGCTGTGGGTCGGGCCGTCGGACGGCGTCGAGGCCCGTGTGGTGGCCGACGGCAAGGAGACCGCGGTGCCGAAGGCGCTGCGGCTCGACATGATCGACCCGGGTGAGACGGCGGGCGACAAGGGACAGGGCAAGGGGAACGGCAAGGAGAACGGGAAGGGCAAGCCGTCGCCCAAGCCGAAGAAGTCGGACACCGCCGCGCCGAGCACGTCGGCCCCCGGCGGGGAGACCTCGCCGAGCACGGCCCCCGAGCCGACCGCGTCCGCCTCCGTGCCCGCGGAGGAGCCGCCCACCGAGCAGCCGGACTCTCCCACTGCCCCGGCGCCCTCCGAGGAGCCGCAGGAGCCGACGGCGGAGCCGAGCCCGAGCGAGGAGCCGACCACCGGTCCCACCGCCGAGCCGACGCAGGACCCGACGCCCCCGGCGCCCTCCCAGGAGCCGACGCAGGACCCGACCGCCGAGCCCACGGCCGAGCCGAGCCCGCCCGCCCCGAGCGAGGAGCCGACCACCGGCCCCACCGCCGAGCCGACGCAGGACCCGACCGCCGAGCCCACGGCGCAGCCGAGCACCGAGCCGAGCCGGTCGACGGAACCGGCGGCGCCCGCCGCACCGGCGATCGTCAGCCGCGCCGACTGGGGCGCGGACGAGTCACTCGTCGAGGACCCGCCGGCCTACCTGGACAAGGCCGACGCGGTCTTCGTCCACCACACCGCGGGGACCAACACCTACAACTGTGCCGACTCCCCTGCCATCGTCCGGGCGATCCTCACGTATCACGTGAAGACCAACGGCTGGAACGACGTCGGCTACAACTTCTTCGTCGACAAGTGCGGAACGGTCTTCGAGGGCCGCGCGGGCGGCGTCGACAAGCCGGTCCGCGGCGCCCACACCTACGGCTTCAACGGCTACTCGGCCGGCATCTCCGTCCTCGGCGACTACGAGAACGGCGGTACGCCCACGGCCGCGGCCAAGAAGGCCGTCGCCGATGTCTCCGCCTGGAAGCTCGGCCTGCACGGTGTCGACCCCGAGGCGCAGGTGACGCTCACGGCCGCGGGCGAGACCGGGGTCTACAAGACCGGTGAGAAGGCCACGCTGAACACCGTCTCGGGGCACCGTGACGGTGTCGCCACGCTCTGCCCGGGCGCCACGCTCTACTCGGCGCTGCCGGAGATCCGCCGCACGGCGGGTGCGTCGGTGTACGCGCACTGAACCCGCCCCGCACGGCGGGTGCGTCGGTGTACGCGCACTGAACCCGCCCCGCACGGCGGGTGCGTCGGTGTACGCGCACTGAACCCGCCCGGCCCGGCGGCCGCCTCCGCCCTGGTGGGGGCGGCCGCGCGTGCCCGGCCCTCCCCGGCAGGACGTGCCGCGCCGCCTCAGCCCGTGACGCGGGCCCGGCGGGAGACGGCGGCGCGCAGGACGCGGAGGCCCTCGGTCGACACCTCGAGCGCATGGCGCAGGCCGTTGCCGCCGGGCGGTTCTGCGAGGACCTCCAGCATCTGCGCCTGGCGCCGCAACTCCCCCGCCATCAGCGGCCCGGCGCCATCCGCGTCGCCCTCCCGGCAGGGTCCCTGGCGCGCAGTCGCCCATCTTGAATTCACCGCAAGCAGCCGCTCGCGACTGGCAGAGCGATCATTGAGCCTTTGCCAACCTCAGTTGGGTGTGGCTCTCTTGAAGGGAAGGCCGCAGTCGGGGGTGGGAGCCGGGTGCCGAGCGGAGTGGTTTGACGGTCGAACGATGGGTCAGTTCGCCCGGAGCAGGGACCGTGCGGTGCTGCCCAGGTGGGTGCAAACCGCGTCCTGGCCGTCGAGGTAGCCACCTGCCATGGCACCGTCGCGCAGCAGCACCAGGGCTGCTGCAGCCGCGTCCGGTGTCGGGTGGCCGCAGGCGCCGGCCAGTTCGGCCAGCGTATTGCGGAACCAGGCGCGGTGCGCCGCGATCAGCTGTCGGACCGGGTGCTGCGGGTCCGGGTACTCGGCAGCGGCGTTGATGAAGGCGCAGCCGCGAAAGCCCGGCTCACAGATCTCTTCGGCAAGGCCCGCCACCAGCAGTTCAACGACGTGGCCGGGGTCCTTCGCGGCCGCGGCCGCCTGCGCCGCCCGAGCGCGGATGCCCTCGTCACGCGTGTGGAGGTAGGCCAGGACCAGCTCGTCCTTGCCGTGGAAGTGCCGGTAGAAGGTGGCCTTGGTGACCCCCGCCATGGAGATCAGCCGGTCCACCCCGACGGCGTGGATGCCCTCCGCGTAGAACAGCTCCGCCGCAGTGTCCAGGAGGCGCTGGCGCGGCTTGACGGAAATCTCGGTGCTCATAGACGCAAACCTAACCGACACGTTTGTCCCGCCGGTTTGACAGCAACCGTCGGGCAGTCCAGTCTACGAAGAAAGAACGGTCTGTCTTCCACGGGCCATCGATCTTGGGGAGCCTTCATGCCCGCACCGGCCATCCTGCTCGTCCACGGCCTCTGGATGACCCCGCACAGCTGGCAGCCCTGGATCGAGCGCTACGTCGCACAAGGGCACACCGTGCACGCCCCGGCCTGGCCCGGCGTCTCACAGCTCGGCGAGCCCCTCGACCACGACAAGGCCCCCGCCGGGCTGGGCGTGAAGGAGATCGCCGACCACTACGAGGCGTTTCTGCGGACCCTGCCCGAGCAGCCTGTGATCATCGGCCACTCCTTCGGCGGCCTGGTCACCCAGATCCTGCTGGACCGCGGCTGGGGCCGGGCCGGTGTCGCACTCCACCCCGGCCAGCCGCGCGGCGTTCTCGGCCTGCCGCTGTCCGCGCTCCGCGCCGCGTGGCCCGTGCTCGGCAACCCGGCCAACCTCAACCGCACCGTGGCACTCACCGAGCGCCAGTTCCACTACGTTTTCGCCAACACCGTCTCCGCGGAACAGGCCGCCCGCGAACGCGCCACCTGGGCTATCCCCGGGCCCGGCCGTCCACTCTTCCAGGCCGGCCTGGCCAACCTCACACCCAAGGCACGGGCGGCCACCTACGTGGACTACCGCAACGACGCCCGCTCCCCCCTGCTGATGGTCGCCGGCACCGCCGACCGCATCGTCCCGCCGAGCGTCGTACTCGAAAACCACCGCCGCCACCTGCGCTCCAAAGCGGTCACCGAGTACCGCGAGTACCCAGACCGCGACCACGGCACCTGCTTCCACGAGGGCTGGGAACAGGTCGCGGACGAGAGCCTGGCCTGGGCCGCGCAGTGGTGACGGCTTGTCCCAGCTCAGCGCTTCCCTTCGGAAGGAGCCGCACGCACGTCAGCTTTCAGGCGTAGGTAGGACGTCACCTTCGGCGAGGCGTCCGTCGGGCTCTTGACGGCGCGGCGGCCGGACGTACCGCGCCGCCTCAGCCCGTGACGCGCGCCCGGCGCGAGACCGCGGCGCGCAGCACGCGGCGGCCCTCCACCGACACCTCGAGCGCGTGGCGCAGCCCGTTGCCGCCGGCCGGTTCCGCGAGCATCTCCAGGATCTGCGCCTGCCTCCGCAGCTCCCCGGCCATCAGCGGTCCGGCGCCGTCCGCGTCGCCCTCGCGGCAGCCTTCCAGGGCGTCGGGCCCGCAGCCGCCCGCGTCGAAACGGCGGTGCACCTCGAGGGCGGCGAGGGAGCAGCCGTCCGCCCACTCGCGCAGCGGCCCGGCGGCCCAGTCGGAGGGGGCGGCGCCGAGCATCCGGCGGACCAGTGCCGCGTCCTCGTCGTCGGCGGGCATCGCCTCCATGGCCTGCCGTACGGCCGCGAGTTCGCCGGCCCAGCTCTCCTCGCCGTCGGCGAGTCCCGCCCAGAGCGAGCGCAGGGTGTCGTCCTCCGCGGCGAGTACGGGCAGACAGCGGTCCAGACACGCGAGCCCACTCGCGGCCAGGCCCCGCTCATCCGCTTGTGCGATCAGGGCCGTCAGGCTGTTGGAGGTCATGCGGACGCCTTCCGTCACGGACGCAGTACTTTGCCCTTGTACCTGTCCCTACTGCGTCCGTTGGCTCGAATGCGTCACAGCGTGGCCGGAACGTTACCGTTGACATCGAGCGTTCGCACACGGTTGCGCCACCGCTCTGTTACGTTCCCTTCACAGGAACTGGCCCCGCGCAGTGCGCTGTTGGCCGTCCTGACGTGACCGCGGTGTGAGCCCGCACACCCCCGGGCGGACTCACACCGCGACCGTCGGTACCTGCGCATGGTGCGCGGGCCACCGGTGACGTCCCCGCCCGGTCAGCCCAGCTTTCGCGCCAGCTCGTCGAACGACTGCCAGCTCCGCTCCGGCTGCCGCGGGTCCCACAGTTTCTGGGCCGTCGCCTGCAGCGGGCGGCGGATGCCGGCCGCGACCTGGTCCTGGGTCTGTGCGTTCGCCAGGTCGCACCAGACGGCGAAGCGGCCGCCCAGGATCTGGGCGGAGTACTTCTCCGGCACGGCCTCGGTGCCGCGCAGCACCAGCGGTGTCCACTGCTCGTAGATGCGGCGGCCCGTGGGGTAGGTGAACTGGTTGGGCTCGCCGAGCACGTAGTAGAGGAACTCGTCGTTGAGGTTCACCACCCGCCGGCCCTCGGCCAGATACTCGACCGGCGGGCGGGCCCCGATCTCCTTGCCGGTCCAGTACTCGACCTCGACGCTCTTGTCGACGGTGACCTCGCCGCCGCGGAAGAAGCCGTCGTTCCACGCCTTGGGGGTCTTCTTCGCCTCGCGGACCACGGCGGCGCGGTCGTTCAGCCAGCCCTCCGCCAGATCCTCGATGGTGGCTCCGGCGCCGTGCTTCTGCGCGGCGGCGCGGGCGAGCTGCGGGTAGGAGGCGGCCGGGTCGCTCACCGTGAGGGCCTGGTACTCGTCGGCGCCGACGTGGAACCAGGCGCCGGGGAAGAGCGCCGTGTACTCCCGCAGCAGGTCGTCGACGATACGGGCCGCGTCGGGCTGGGAGATGTCGATGGCGCCCCGCCTGGGCGTTCCCTGGGTGTTGCGGAGCTGGAGCTGCGGATGCGCCCGCAGCACGGCGCCCAGGTGTCCCGGGGAGTCGATCTCGCCGAAGACGGTGATGTGCAGACGCTCGGCGAGCGCCAGGATCCGGCGGACCTCGTCCTTGGTGAGGTGCTGCTCGGAGACGACCTCGGGGTGCGAGTCGGACTCGATACGGAAGGCCTGGTCGTCGGAGAAGTGCAGGCCGAGCTGATTGAGTTTGAGGTCGGCCATCTCGCGCAGCCGGTCCTCGATCCACCCGGCGGTGAAGTGCTTGCGCGCGATGTCGAGGTTCAGCCCGCGCTGGGGGCGGTCGGGCCGGTCGCGTACGACGCCCTCGGGCATCGAGCCGCCCGAGCGCACCGCCTGCTTCAGGGTGCGGGTGCCGTAGAAGACCCCGGCCTCGTCCGGGCCGGTGATCCGCACCCGGCCGCCGCTGGTGGTCAGCGTGTACGACTCGGCGGCGCCGTCACCGGCGAGGGCCAGCTCCACGTCGCCGGCCCCGGCGGCGACCGTGCCGCGGTAGGTGAGCTTCAGTTCCTGGGCGAGCAGCCTGCCCTCGTCGGACAGGGCCTCGCTGCCCTTGGCGACGACGACGCCGCTGTCGCCGGTCCGGCTCCAGCCGGGACCGCGGGCGGCCTGGTGGGCGCGGACGGAGGGGATGGTCGCGGGTTCCTCGGACATCGGATAGGTGCGGGTGGGGCTCGGGCTCGGGGCGGCGGCCTCCGATGTGGTGCCCGCCCGGTCCGGTGGCGCACTGCCCGGTTCGGGGGCGCCTTCCTCGGAGCAGCCGGCCAGCGTCATGGAGAAGACGGCGGCCGTGGCGGTTATCGCACCGGTCAGACGGATCCTGCGAGAGAGCCACATCGTTCTGATACCTCCCATAAGCGGCGAAACCCCGTACAAGCTCCCCCTCCTTTGTCCACTACCTCGGCTCAAACTCTCCCGTTCGGGTGAAATTCGCGCATCCGTCGGACAGCTTCTCGTCCTGGTCGATAGCGTTACGACACACCCTTCTCTCCCTTCCCTACCGCCCCGCTGCCTTCGAGGAGCCCCCGCTGACCAGCGAATCCCACGCCGGCCTCCCGCAGCGACCGCCGACACTCCACCACACCCGGAGCGCCGCCGCCCCTTCTGCCATACCGTCCCAGCGTCGCGCGCAGCCGGGCCTCGAGCACTTCAACAGCGCCCCGGCCGACGCCGCGGAGGCGGTCGTCCTCGCCTGCTGCGGCAGCCGCCACTGGGCCCGCCGCGTGGTCGAGCACCGGCCCTACCCCGACCTCGAGTCCCTCTTCGCCGGCTGCGACGAGGCCGGATACGACCTCAGCCCCGCCGACGTTCACGCGGTGCTGGCCGGCGAGTCGTCCACCGGACTGCCGCCGAGCGCCCCGCAGGCCGCCCACACGGCGCTCGCCGCCGCACACACGGCATACGAGGCCAAATTCGGACATGCGTTCGTCATCTGCCTCGACGCGTACGGGCGCGACGAGTGCCTGGACCAGGTACTGGCCGGGATCCGGAGCCGACTTTCCCACGAGCCGGACGAGGAGCGGGCGATTTCGGCCGAGGAACTGCGGGCCCTGGTCCGCTCCCGCCTGGCGCACGCCATGGCCGACCACCCGGAGAGCGACACCCCGGACCCCGTCGGCCGGCAGCCCGGCGCGCCCCGACGGGCTCCGGGGACTGGTCCGTACGAGGCTGATTGATTGCCTGTTTGATCACACCCGTGGACCCCGCGCGAACGAACCGACAACACGTCGCTACGATGGCCAGGGCCGGTGGACCGTACCCGGCCGGGCCAGACCGACACCCACAAGCCGGCATGGCCCCAATCCCCGCTCCCGGAGGGTTCTTCCGTGCCGGCTGGAACGCTGTACCGCGGCCGGGAAGGAATGTGGTCCTGGGTGGCTCACCGAGTCACCGGCGTCCTCATTTTCTTCTTCCTGTTCGTACATGTGCTGGACACCGCTCTCGTCCGCGTCTCTCCTGAGGCGTACGACGAGGTCGTCGCCACCTACAAGACGCCCATCGTCGCGCTGCTGGAGTACGGCCTCGTGGCCGCGATCCTCTTCCACGCGCTCAACGGCCTGCGCGTCATCGCCGTGGACTTCTGGTCCAAGGGCCCGCGCTACCAGAAGCAGATGTTCTGGTCCGTCATGGCCATCTGGTTCGTGCTGATGGTGGGCGCCCTTTACCCCGTGCTCGGCCACGCCGTCCGCGAAGTCTTCGGGAGCTGAGGCCAGAAATGTCCACTGACACCACTTCCGCCGTCGGTCCCGTCGAGGGAGCCCACGTCTACGACGTGGACAACCCGGCCCCGCTCATCGAGGCCCCCCGCAAGCGCACCAAGAAGACCCCGCGTTCGACACGCGGGAACTTCGAGATGGCCGCATGGCTGTTCATGCGCCTGTCCGGTGTGGTCCTCGTCGTCCTGGTCATCGGCCACCTGCTGATCCAGCTGGTGCTCGACGGCGGCGTCTCCAAGATCGGCTTCGCCTTCGTGGCCGGCCGCTGGGCGTCCCCGTTCTGGCAGACCTGGGACCTGCTGATGCTGTGGCTGGCCATGCTGCACGGCGCCAACGGCCTCCGCACGGTCATCAACGACTACGCGGAGCGCCCGAACACGCGTCTGTGGCTCAAGGGCCTGCTGTACACCGCCACGGTGTTCACCATCCTTCTGGGCACGCTGGTGATCTTCACCTTCGACCCGAACATCCGCTAGGCACGGGGCTGAGGTAATCCACTCATGAAGATCCACAAGTACGACACCGTCATCGTCGGGGCCGGCGGCGCCGGTATGCGCGCCGCCATCGAGTCGACGAAGCGCAGCCGCACCGCCGTGCTGACGAAGCTCTACCCGACCCGCTCCCACACGGGTGCCGCGCAGGGCGGCATGGCCGCCGCGCTGGCCAACGTGGAGGAGGACAACTGGGAGTGGCACACCTTCGACACGGTCAAGGGCGGTGACTACCTGGTCGACCAGGACGCCGCCGAGATCCTGGCGAAGGAGGCCATCGACGCCGTCCTCGACCTGGAGAAGATGGGCCTGCCGTTCAACCGGACCCCGGGCGGCACCATCGACCAGCGCCGCTTCGGCGGCCACTCGCGCAACCACGGCGAGGCGCCGGTCCGCCGGTCCTGCTACGCCGCGGACCGCACCGGCCACATGATCCTCCAGACGCTGTACCAGAACTGCGTCAAGGAGGGCGTGGAGTTCTTCAACGAGTTCTACGTCCTGGACCAGCTGATCACCGAGGTCGACGGCGTCAAGAAGTCGTCCGGCGTGGTCGCCTACGAGCTGGCCACCGGCGAGATCCACGTCTTCCAGGCGAAGGCCGTGATCTACGCGTCCGGCGGCACCGGCAAGTTCTTCAAGGTGACCTCGAACGCGCACACCCTGACCGGTGACGGCCAGGCGGCCTGCTACCGCCGCGGTCTGCCGCTGGAGGACATGGAGTTCTTCCAGTTCCACCCGACGGGCATCTGGCGCATGGGCATCCTGCTGACGGAGGGCGCCCGCGGTGAGGGCGGCATCCTCCGCAACAAGGACGGCGAGCGCTTCATGGAGAAGTACGCGCCGGTCATGAAGGACCTCGCGTCCCGTGACGTCGTCTCCCGCTCCATCTACACGGAGATCCGCGAGGGCCGCGGCTGCGGTCCCGAGGGCGACCACGTCTTCCTGGACCTGACCCACCTGCCGCCGGAGCAGCTGGACGCCAAGCTCCCGGACATCACCGAGTTCGCGCGTACGTACCTCGGCATCGAGCCCTACACGGACCCGATCCCGATCCAGCCGACCGCGCACTACGCCATGGGCGGCATCCCGACCAACGTCCAGGGTGAGGTCCTCATGGACAACACCACGGTCGTGCCCGGCCTGTACGCCGCCGGTGAGGTCGCCTGCGTCTCGGTGCACGGCGCCAACCGCCTCGGCACCAACTCGCTGCTGGACATCAACGTCTTCGGCAAGCGCGCCGGCATCGCCGCCGCCGACTACTCGGCCACCGTCGACTACGTCGACCTGCCCGAGGACCCGGCGTCGTTCGTCGCCGAGCAGGTCGAGCGGCTGCTGGGCTCCACCGGCTCCGAGCGGGTCTCCGTCCTCCGCAAGGAGCTCCAGGAGACGATGGACGCCAACGTGATGGTGTTCCGCACCGAGCAGACGATCAAGACCGCGGTCGAGAAGATCGCCGAGCTGCGCGAGCGCTACCTCAACGTGTCCATCCAGGACAAGGGCAAGCGGTTCAACACGGACCTGCTGGAGGCCGTCGAGCTGGGCAACCTGCTCGACCTGGCCGAGGTCATGGCCGTCTCCGCGCTGGCCCGCAAGGAGTCCCGCGGCGGTCACTACCGCGAGGACTTCCCGAACCGCGACGACGTCAACTTCATGCGCCACACCATGGCGTACCGCGAGGTGGGCGACGACGGCTCCCAGTCGATCCGTCTCGACTACAAGCCGGTCGTCCAGACCCGCTACCAGCCGATGGAGCGTAAGTACTGATGACTGCCCCGACCCTGGAGAAGCGGGAAGCCGGCTTCGCCGACTCCCCGTACATCACCGCCACCTTCCGGATCCGCCGCTTCAACCCCGAGGTGTCGGAGCACGCGGTCTGGGAGGACTTCCAGATCGAGATCGACCCCAAGGAGCGCGTCCTCGACGCCCTCCACAAGATCAAGTGGGACGTCGACGGCTCGCTCACCTTCCGCCGCTCGTGCGCGCACGGCATCTGCGGCTCCGACGCGATGCGGATCAACGGCAAGAACAGGCTCGCCTGCAAGACGCTGATCAAGGACATCAACCCGGAGAAGCCCATCACGGTCGAGGCCATAAAGGGCCTGACGGTCCTCAAGGACCTGGTCGTGGACATGGAGCCGTTCTTCCAGGCGTACCGCGACGTGATGCCCTTCCTGATCACGAACGGCAACGAGCCGACGCGTGAGCGTCTGCAGTCCGCAGAGGACCGCGAGCGCTTCGACGACACCACCAAGTGCATCCTGTGCGCCGCGTGCACGTCCTCGTGCCCGGTGTTCTGGAACGACGGCCAGTACTTCGGCCCGGCGGCGATCGTCAACGCGCACCGCTTCATCTTCGACTCGCGCGACGAGGCCGGGGAGCAGCGCCTGGAGATCCTCAACGACAAGGACGGCGTGTGGCGTTGCCGCACCACGTTCAACTGCACGGACGCCTGCCCGCGCGGTATCGAGGTCACCAAGGCGATCCAGGAAGTGAAGCGCGCGCTGATCACGCGTCGCTTCTGACCCCGCCGCCCCTCATGTGACACGGCGTCAAGGGCCCCGGCTCCCACGGTGGAGCCGGGGCTCGCCCGTATGCCGGATCGGGCTTCACCTGGTCCGGCGCACCTGGCAGGATCGGGGGACGCGCCCGATCCGAGGCAGCGGGAAAGCGGGGACGAGAACATGACGACGCCCAATCCCTACCAGGACGGCGAGCCCGAGTACGAGTGGGGCCCGACCCAGCCGCCCGGGACTCCCGCCTACGGCTACCCCGCCGCCGCGCCGGGCTACGGCTACCCCCACGACCAGACCCCGGCCTACGCGCAGACGCAGCCCGCCGGCGTCCCGGTGCCGGTGCCGCCGATGACGATGGGCGGGCACCCGCTGGTCGCGATCGGCGACATCATGGTCCTCCAGGACTCGATCGTCACCCCCGCCGGCACGCTGCCGCTGAAGTCCGCCGTGTGGAACGCGACGGACCTGTCGCGCACCGAGGAGAAGATCCCGGTCTACGCCATCGTGCTCGCCTGCCTGTTCGCCGGGCTGTGCGGGCTGGGGCTGCTCTTCCTGCTGATCAAGGAGCCGCAGACCACCGGCTTCGTGCAGGCCACGGTCACCAGCGACGGCAAGCACCACTCTACGATGATCCCCGCGCACCGCCCGGAGACGTTCCAGATGGTGATGGGTCAGATCAACTACGCGCGGTCGCTGAGCAGCATGTAGCTCCGGCCGGGCGGGGCGCCGGCGTTCAGCCCTCGGGCCGCGCGGACCGCGCCGCGCAGGAGATGGACGGCTGCGACGTCTACCGGATCGACCCGTCGACCGGTGCCGTGCGGCGGGCCGCCGACGGCTTCGGCGGACCCAACGGCCTCGTCTTCTCGCCGGACGAGCGGCAGTTGTTCGTGTCCGACACCGTCGCCGGCCACATCCGCGTCTTCGGCGTCCGCGACGACGGCACGCTGGACGACGGGAAGGTGTTCGCCGAGGCGGGCGGCGACGCCCGGTTCGACAACATCCGCTTCGACGACGAAGGCCGGCTGTGGGTGGCGGCGATGTACGACGGCGTCCACTGCTACGACCCCGACGGCACCCTGATCGGCCGCATCCGCGTCCCGGAGGCCGTCTCAAACGTCGCCTTCGGCGGCCCCAAGAACAACCGCATGTTCATCACGGCCACGACCTCGCTGTACTCCCTGGTCGTCTCCGTGACCGGCGCCCCGCGCATCCGCCGAGCCTGAGGCGCCGCACGCGGCCGCCCGGCGGGGGTCCGGCTCAGGGGGCGCCGGGAGGCCCGCTCCGGCCGCTCAGACCTCAGACCGCTCCGGCCGCTCCGGCCGCTCCGGCCAGGAAGCCGGTCAGCAGGGCGCTCGTCTCGGCGGGCCGCTCCAGGCCGGGGAGATGGCCGGCCCAGGGCAGTTCGAGATGGCGGGCGTTCGGCAGCAGCTCCGGGACGCGGGCGGCCGCCCGGGAGAAGTCCGGCAGGTCGTGGGCACCGGACACGGCGAGGCAGGGCGCGGTGAACTCCGAGAAGTCGGGCGACTCGGTGACCCTGCCGCCGGACAGGACGTAGGGCGCGCCGTCGCTCTCCGCGGCCTTCTCGGCGGCCGTCTGGACCTCGAAGGCGTGGAGCTGCATCGCGTACACGGCGTCCCTGGCCGCCTGATCGGCGTCCGGGCCGACCCAGGTGGCGACGTTCAGCGCGGCCGCGCCCGCCAGGTCGCCCGCCTCGAAGAGCTCGTCCTCGCGGGCGCCGAAGGCGGCCAGTTCGGCGCTCGGTTCATGACCGGGCAGCGGGGCTGCGCACAGCAGCGCCAGCGCGCTCACCCGGCGCGGGGCGGCGGCGGCCGCCAGCAGGGCGACCCGGCCGCCGAACGAGGACCCGACCAGGGCGGCCCGTTCGAGACCGAGGGCGTCCATCAGCGCGAGCACGTCGCCGGCGTCCGTATAGGGGCCCTCGGCCACCGGTGTCGCGCCGTAGCCGCGGAAGTCGCAGCGCACCACGCGGTGCCCGGCGTCCGCCAGCGCGTGGAACTGGGCGTCCCACATCCGCCGGTCGCACACGGAGGAGTGGAGCAGGAGAACGGGAGGACCTTCGCCGACCTCGTCATAAGTAAGAGTCATCGGGCCGAGGTTACGGCCGCGCCCGCCCCGGGCGCTCCCCCTTTTTCCCGTCGCCCCTTCGGCGCCGCGAGCCCGCGCGACCTTCACTTGAACATGTTCAAAGACAGGTCTACAGTCAGGATCACCAGCTTTTGAACATGTTCAAGGGAGGGTGGGGCATGGACCTCACTGTTGTCGCGTACGTCGCCTACCTGCTGATCAGCGTCGGGCTCACCGCCTGGGTCGCCCGCACCCTCAGCAAGAATGGGCGGATCTTCCTCGCCGATGTGCTCAAGGGGGACGAGAAGCTCGCGGACGCCGTGAACCACCTGCTGGTGGTCGGCTTCTACCTCGTGAACCTCGGCTTCATCGCGCTCTACCTCAGGTCCGCCGACGAGATCACCGAGACCCGCGGCCTCTTCGAGGCCCTGTCGGTCAAGATCGGAGTCGTCCTGCTCGTCCTCGGCGTCATGCACCTCGGCAACGTCTACGTGCTCAACAAGATCCGCCGCCGCCGGGTGATGGAACGCGAGCACACCCCGCCGGTCCACCCCCAGGGCTGGACGCAGCAGGCCCCCGCGGGCCCGTGGACCGCCCCCGCCGGCGGCCCCGCCGGAGCGTGACCCGATGCGCATCGCGGTCCGGTCGCTCACCGTCCTCTACGACGCCGACTGCTCCCTGTGCGTACATCTGCGGAGCTGGCTGCTGCGGCAGCCGCAGCTCGTGCCGCTGCGCCTGGTGCCCGCGGGGTCGGCGGAGGCGCGGCACAGATATCCGAAGCTCGATCACGCGAGGACCATGCGCGAGATCACCGTCATCGGCGACCGGGGCCAGGTCTACGCGGGCCAGGCCGCGTGGATCGTCTGCCTCTGGGCCCTGGCCGAGCACCGGCCCAAGGCCCACTGGCTCGCCACCCCGGCCGGCGCCCCGTTCGTGCGCGTCTCGATGCTCGCGGCGGCCAAGTACCGGGAGGCGACGGGCTCCGGGGCCGCGGGGAGCACAGGGGCCACGGGAGCCGCTCCCTGCGACGACCGGTGCTCGGTACCCGACTAGGCTCAGGCACCGTGACTGAGAACGCCCCTGCCGGAGCGAAGGCTCCGAAGAGCGAACAGACCCGCACGCTCATCCTCGAGACCGCGCTCCGGCTCTTCCAGGAACGCGGCTACGACAAGACGACGATGCGGGCCATCGCCAAAGAGGCCGGGGTCTCGGTGGGGAACGCCTACTACTACTTCGGCTCCAAGGAACACCTCGTCCAGGGCTTCTACGACCGGATCGCCGCCGAGCATCAGGCGGCGGTGCGGCCCGTACTGGACAAGGAGACCGACCTCGAGGCCCGGCTGGCGGGCGTGCTCACCGCCTGGCTCGACATCGCCGCGCCGTACCACGAGTTCGCGGCCCAGTTCTTCAAGAACGCGGCCGACCCGGAGAGCCCGCTCAGCCCCTTCTCCCCCGAGTCGGAACACGCCCGCGAGGCCGCCATCGACGTCCACCGGGAGGTGCTGGCCGGGTCGAAGTCGAAGGTCGCGGAGGAACTGCGGGAGATCCTCCCCGAGTTGATGTGGCTCTCCCAGATGGGCCTGGTCCTGTACTGGGTCTTCGACCGCTCGGAGAACAGCGAGCGCAGCAGGCGCCTCGCCCAGCGCGGTGCCCGGCTCACCGCCCGCGGCGTGGCGCTCGCCCGCTTCCGGGTGCTGCGCCCGCTCGTCCACGAAGTGCACGAGCTGTTCACGGACTTCCTGCCGGGCATGGCGCAGACCGTGGCGGCCCGCAAGAAGGACTGAGGCGCGAGGGCTACGCCTGGCGCGAGGCGAGCTCCACGACGGTGATGTCGGACGGCGCCCCGACCCGCACCGGCGGGCCCCAGGCGCCCGCGCCACGGGTCACGTAGAGCTGGGTGTCGCCGTAGCGTTCCAGCCCGGCGACGGTGGGATTGGCCAGCCCGGCCAGCAGGTTGCCGGGCCAGAGCTGCCCGCCGTGCGTATGACCGGACAGCTGCAGGTCGACTGCGTGCTCGACGGCGTCGTGGATGACGACCGGCTGGTGCGCGAGGAGCACGGCGGCGCGGGAGCGGTCCCGGTCGCCGAGGGCCCGTACGAAGTCGGGGCCCTGGCCCTCGTTCTCGCCGGCCACGTCGTCGACGCCGGCGAGGTCGAAGCCGCGGGCGATCTCGACGCGCTCGTTGCGCAGCGGGCGCAGCCCGAGCTCACGGACGTGGTCGACCCACTCGTCGGCGCCGGAGAAGTACTCGTGGTTGCCGGTCACGAAGAACGAGCCGTGGCGGGCGCGGAGCTGCGCGAGCGGCTCCGCCGCGGACCCGAGGTCGGCGACCGAGCCGTCGACGAGGTCGCCGACGACGGCGACGAGGTCCGGCTGGGTGGCGTTGATCGAGTCGACGATGCGCTGCGTGTGGGAGCGGCCGAGGATCGGCCCGAGGTGGATGTCGCTGACGACGGCGATACGGAAGCCGTGGGCGGTGCGCGGCAGTTTGGCGAGCGGAACGGTGACACGCTTGACGCTGGGGCCGCGGAGCACGCCGTACGTGCCGTAGCCGACGGTCCCCAGCGCGGCGGCGGCCGCCGCGCCGCCGACGATCCGCGACACGAACAGCCGCCGCGACACGCCGGCGCCGACCGAGTCGTCGACGCGGCCCGCACCCGGTTCGGCGGAGGCGGCCGCATTTTCGGCGGGCCCGGTCGGTGTCGCGCCGTCGACCGCGACCGCGCCCTCCGCCGGACCGGCCCCTTCACCGGAGGCGCCCGCGGCCTGCGAGGCGGCGGACCCGGCGAGGACCGCGCCCTTGGCGGCGGACTCGGACATGGCCTGCGCCGAGGAGGCGGCGGCCTCGTCCGGGTGATCGCCGGACGCGGCGGCACGGCGCTCCAGCGCCCTGCGGAGCAGCGGCCGGACCGCCTCGCCCACGACCAGCGCCAGGACCAGGTAGAGCAGCACCGCGAGCCAGAGCTGGCCGGGCCACGCCACGATCCGCTGCAGCCAGAACGGCGCTCCGGCCCGGCCGGAGGTGAGGGCCGCGAGCGACAGCAGGGGCAGTGCCCAGACCACCGCCGTACCGATCCGGCGCGCCGCGGTGCCCCGCGCGGTCGTGTCGCGGACCAGCCGCCGCCACACGTACCGGTGGACGGCGGCGAGCAGTGCGAAGACCAGAATGATCACGAGTACGACGACGGCCGTCATGACCGGCTCCCTGTCTCCTGGCCGTTCCCTGTTCCCGGGTCTGTTCCCGGGTCGGTTCCCAGGCCTGTTCCCTGGCCGCTTTCGCGACGCAGGGAGCGCACCCCGCGCAACCCGATGACCCCGATGACCGTCCCCAGAACAAAGGACGTGACGGCGAGCAGCAGATGGACCCAGAAGTAGCCGGTGGGGTCACCCGCGTCGTCGAAGGCGAGCCCGCTTGCGTCCTGCCACAGGTTCTTGACGAAAGTGATCCAGATGAACCAGCTCCACACCCCGAACACGAGCAGGAACCAGGAGACGGAGCGGCTGAGCTTCATGGACCAAGTATCGCGGCCGTCCTCCGACCGGGTTCTCCGGGGTGGGCTGTCCCGGCGTCACTGCCGGCCCAGCAGCGGGCCGATCTCCATATTTTCAACGCGGCCCTGTACGTTCTCGTCCGTGCCTGCTCTGAAAACGACCGCGCGAAGGGCCGCCCTGGCGGCCCTCGCCGCCGCGCTGCTGCCCGCGACGACCGCCGCCCCGGCCTTCGCGGCCACGCACGACGACAATCCCGACCGGAAGAAGGCCAAGCCTCCGGCGATCATGTCCTCGGTCGGCGGCGCCCGGCTCGCCAAACCAGGCACCCAGGTCCTGCTGGGGCCCGGCGCACCGGTCCTGCCCAAGAGCGTCAGCGGCCGGTCGTGGATAGTGGCGGACGCCGAGAGCGGAGACGTGCTCGCCTCCCACAACGCGCACTGGCGGCTGCCCCCCGCGTCGACGATGAAGATGCTCTTCGCGGACACGCTGCTGCCCAAGCTGCCGAAGACGACCGTCCACAAGGTCGCCCCGGAGGAGCTCGCCGAGCTCGGCGCGGGCAGCAGCCTGGTGGGGATCAAGGAGAACCAGAGCTACACGGTCCACGACCTGTGGCTCGGGGTCTTCCTGCGGTCCGGCAACGACGCGGTCCATGTCCTGGCGGCGATGAACGGCGGCATGAAGAAGACCATCGCTGACATGCAGGCGCACGCGGCGGAGCTGCAGGCGCTGGACACCACGGTCGTCTCCCCCGACGGCTACGACGCGCCCAAGCAGGTCTCGTCCGCGTACGACCTCACGCTGATCGCGCGCAGCGGGATGCAGAAGAAGGACTTCCGCGAGTACTGCTCGACGGTGAGCGCCGACTTCCCGGGCGTGGCGGAGAAGGGCAAGAAGCGCGAGACGTTCAAGATCCAGAACACCAACCGGCTGCTCACGGGCGCGAACGGGGTGGCCCCGTACAAGGGCATCGCCGGCGTCAAGAACGGCACCACCACGCAGGCGGGTTCGACGTTCACCGGCGTCGCGGAGCGGAACGGCAAGGTGCTGCTCGTCACCGTCATGCACCCGGAGTCGGACGAGAGCATGGCCGTCTACAAGGAGGCGGGCAGGCTGCTCGACTGGGGCTTCGCGGCGGCCGGCAAGGTGACGCCGATCGGTGAGCTCGTCCCGCCCGCGTCGGCGCGGCCCGAGTCCCCCGCCCCGGAGCCCGTCAAGGACGACGCGGGCAAGGACAAGGCCGCAGAGCCGGTCGCCGCCTCGCAGACCGGCACGAGCGGCATCGGCGTCGCCCTGAGCGTCGCCGGCGCCGTGCTGGCAGGTCTGGGGGCCGCGATGTTCCTGCTCAGGCGCCGGTGGCCGCTGCCGGACCGGTCCCCCCGGGAGCCGCGTCCCTGACGGGATCCTCGCCCTCGGCGGGCTCCTCGTCGGCGGCCCGGTCCTCGCCGCTGCTCGGCGTCGCCGTCCAGGCGGCGCAGAACAGCAGTAGCTTCGCCGTGAAGTTGATCCACAGCAGCAGGGCGATCGGGACGCCGAAGGCGCCGTACATGCTGCGGGAGGCGACGCCGCTGATGTAGCCGCCGAGCAGCAGCTTGAGCAGTTCGAAGCCGACCGCTCCGATCAGCGCGGCCACGACCAGGCGGCGGCGCGGCGGCTGGACCCCGGGCAGCATGGTCAGGACGTAGAGCAGGATCAGGAAGGTCGCGAGCACGCCGACGGCGACGGCGGCGAGCTGGAGCAGCACTCCGCCGATCCCGCCGTCCGCCAGGCCCAGCCGGTCGGCGGTCCAGCCGACCGTCATGGAGCCGAGGGCGGAGGCCGCGAACGAGGCCAGGCCGATGCCGCCGAGACCGGCCAGCACCCCCACATCCTTGAGCTTGCGGACCACCGGGTTGCCCTCGTCCTCGTCGTCGAGCTCCCACACGGCCCGCAGGCACTCCCGCATCGAGCCGACCCAGCCGACGCCCATGACCAGCAGCAGCGCACCGGCGACGACACCGACCGTGCCCGCGTGGGCGACCAGGCCGTCGATGTCGAGCTGGTCGGAGATGCCGGGCACCTGCTCGGACAGCTTGTCGTCGAGCCGGTCCAGGGCCGGCTGGTCGAGCGCGGCCGCGACGATCGCCGCGGCGACGGTGATCAGCGGGAAGAGCGCCAGGAAACTGAGGAACGTGACCGCGGCCGCGAGACGCGTCCAGTGGACCCGGTCGAGCGTCTCGTACGACCGCCAGGCATGGGTGCGCATCAGCCGCCGCACGAGCGGGCCGACGACGGGGAGCTTGATCAGCCAGTCCATGCGAGTACGCCTACCCACCGTCACGCGCCGCAGGCCCGGCGGCACGCCGGTGCCCGGAATCGCTGCGCGCAGTGAAGGCGTGGGTCAGAGGCTGGTGGCGTGCTCGTCGACCGGGGCGCCCTGGGTGGGCACGCTCGCGATGCCGCCCCCGAAGGCGTACGTGCTGAGCTTGCGCCAGACGGCGTCCGCGCCCTGCTCGTAGAGCGCGAAGGAGGCGCAGGTCCACTCCGCGCGGTACTCGGACAGCTCCTCGTAGGCGCGGTCCATGGCCTCCTCGGAGATGCCGTGCGCCACCGTCACATGCGGGTGGTAGGGGAACTGGAGCTCGCGCACCAGCGGCCCGGACGCGTCCCGCACCCGCTTCTGCAGCCAGGTGCAGGCGGCGCCGCCCTCGACCACCTGGACGAAGACGACGGGCGAGAGCGGGCGGAAGGTCCCGGTGCCGGAGAGCCGCATCGGGAAGGGCCGCCCGGCCGCCGCGACGGCCTGCAGATGCGCCTCGACGGCGGGCAGCAGGGACGAGTCGACCTCGGTGGGCGGCAGCAGGGTGACGTGGGTCGGAATGCCGTGCGCGGCGGGATCACCGAAGCCCGCGCGCCGCTCCTGGAGCAGGCTGCCGTAGGGCTCCGGGACCGCGATCGAAACGCCGAGCGTTACGGTCCCCACGTCGTTCTCCTCAGGTGTCGGTGCCGAAGCTGTCGGTACGGAGTTGTGAACGGGTGTGCAGCCGCCAGTGTGGCGGCTGCACCCTCGGTGTGGCCAGAGTCCTTGGACACAGGCCCTCGGACTCTGCCGGTTCTGTTCGGCTCGGTGCTGCGGTTCAGAGCCACGGCTCAGTGCTGCTGCGTCAGTGCTTCGCGGGGACGAATCCCAGCTTGTCGTACGCGTCCGCCAGCGTCTCCGCCGCGACCGCGCGCGCCTTCTCCGCGCCCTTGGCCAGGATCGAGTCCAGCGTCTCCGTGTCGTCCAGGTATTCCTGCGTACGGGTACGGAAGGGTGTGACGAAGTCGACCATCACCTCGGCGAGGTCGGTCTTGAGCGCACCGTAACCCTTGCCCTCGTACTTCTGCTCCAGATCGGCGATCGTCGTACCCGTGAGGGTGGAGTAGATGGTGAGCAGGTTGCTGACGCCCGGCTTCTCCGCCGCGTCGAAGCGGATCACCGTGTCGGTGTCGGTGACCGCGCTCCTGACCTTCTTCGCGGTGGTCTTCGGCTCGTCCAGCAGGTTCACCAGGCCCTTGGGCGTGGAGGCGGACTTGCTCATCTTGATCGACGGGTCCTGGAGGTCGTAGATCTTGGCGACCTCCTTGACGATGTACGGCGCCGGGACCGTGAACGTCTGTCCGAAGCGCCCGTTGAAGCGCTCCGCGAGGTCGCGGGTCAGCTCGACGTGCTGGCGCTGGTCCTCACCGACCGGAACCGCGTCGGCCTGGTACAGCAGGATGTCCGCGACCTGGAGGATCGGGTACGTGAACAGGCCCACGGTGGCCCGGTCGGCGCCCTGCCTGGCCGACTTGTCCTTGAACTGGGTCATGCGGGAGGCCTCGCCGAAGCCCGTGAGGCAGTTCATGACCCAGCCGAGCTGGGCGTGTTCCGGGACGTGGCTCTGGACGAAGAGCGTGCACCGCTCCGGGTCGAGGCCGGCCGCGAGCAGCTGGGCCGCGGCGAGTCGGGTGTTCGCACGCAGCTCCGCCGGATCCTGCGGCACGGTGATCGCATGCAGGTCCACGACCATGTAGAACGCGTCGTGGGTGTCTTGCAGCGCAACGTACTGGCGGATGGCGCCGAGGTAGTTCCCGAGGTGGAACGAACCGGCGGTGGGCTGGATACCGGAGAGCGCGCGGGGTCGGGATGAGGCCATGCACACCATTCTCTCAGGTGCGGAACGGATCTCCGGTCGCCGGTGCACGGAAGGCGTGAGCCGGTGCACGGAAGGCGTGAGGACGCGGGAGAGCCCTCCGGCGGGCCGGCGCCGGGCCGGGGGTCCCGCGCCGGCTCACCGGAGGGGAGACCCCCGGCCGGGCCGGAGGGAGACCGTCGGACGGTCGGGTGGGCGTGGGCAGGCGGTCAGGCGGTCAGACCCGGGGCGGGGTACGCGCTCATCAGCTCCGCCACCTCCGCGCGGATCGCGGTGAGCCCGTCCTCGTCGCCCTTGCCGGCCGCGGCGACGCCCCGCTCGATCCAGTCGGCGACGGCTGCCATGTGCTGCGTACCGAGGCCCCGGGAGGTGAGGGACGGCGTGCCGATGCGGATGCCGGAGGGGTCGAAGGGCTTCCTCGGGTCGTACGGGACGGTGTTGTAGTTGACGACGACGCCCGCCCGGTCCAGCGCCTTGGCCGCGACCTTGCCGGGGACGTCCTTGGAGGTGAGGTCCATCAGGATCAGGTGGTTGTCGGTGCCGCCGGAAACGAGGTCGAAGCCACGGGCGAGCAGCTCGCCGGCGAGTGCCTCGGCGTTGGCGACGACCTGCGCGGCGTAGTCGCGGAAGGAGGGCAGGGACGCCTCGTGGAGGGCGACGGCGATCGCGGCGGTGGTCTGGTTGTGCGGGCCGCCCTGCAGGCCGGGGAAGACGGCCTTGTCGATGGCCTTGGCGTGCTCCTCGCGGGCCATGAGCATCGCGCCGCGCGGCCCCCGGAGGGTCTTGTGGGTGGTGGTGGAGACGACGTCGACGTGCGGCACGGGCGACGGATGGGCGCCGCCCGCGATCAGGCCCGCGATGTGCGCGACGTCGGCGACCAGCACGGCCCCGGCCTCGCGCGCGATCTCCGCGAAGGCGGCGAAGTCGATGGTGCGCGGCAGCGCGGTGCCGCCGCAGAAGATGACCTTGGGCCGTTCCTCGAGCGCCAGGTCCCGCACCTCGTCGAAGTCGATGAGGCCGGTGTCCTTGCGTACGCCGTACTGGACGCCGCGGAACCACTTGCCGGTGGCGGAGACGCCCCAGCCGTGGGTGAGGTGGCCGCCCATCGGCAGCGCCATGCCCATCACGGTGTCGCCGGGCTCGGCGAAGGCGAGATAGACGGCGAGGTTGGCCGGGGAGCCGGAGTAGGGCTGGACGTTGGCGTGGTCGGTGCCGAAGAGGGACTTGGCGCGGGCGACGGCGAGCAGCTCGATCTGGTCGATGTTCTGCTGGCCCTCGTAGTACCGGCGGTCGGCGTAGCCCTCGCTGTACTTGTTCTGCAGCACGGTGCCGGATGCCTCCAGCACGGCCTGCGAGACGTAGTTCTCGCTCGGGATCAGCCGCAGCGTGTCGGCCTGGAGCCGCTCCTCCGCGCCGACGAGCGACGCGAGCTCGGGGTCGGTGGCCGAGAGCGCGGGATGGGAGAGGGGCAGGGTCATGGGTGTCCTCCGGGACGGTCCGTGACGGTCGTGGTCCCGGGGTGCCCAGGCGGGCGGCACCTCGCGCAAAATGCCCGCGCACGGCTCCCTCGGGGTCGCTTCCCCGTACGCCAGTCGCCGCGCGTGGCCACCACAGTAGCGGCCGGACCGGCGGCCGCGCGGGGCGTTCCACACTGCGAGCCGCGCACGGAGCGGGACGATGGAGAGGAGGCCGGGCACGGCGGAGCGGGCCCCCGCGAGCCCGCCCCGCCCAGCCTTGCGGGAGAGAGCCGTCCACGACGATCGGAGGACCCGTGTCGAGCACGACAGCCGCCTTCGCCTCGGCCGAGGCGCACAGCGCGCACAACTACCACCCGTTGCCGGTCGTCGTCGCCACGGCGGACGGCGCCTGGATGACGGATGTCGAGGGGCGCCGCTTCCTCGATCTGCTCGCCGGGTACTCGGCGCTCAATTTCGGCCATGGCAACCGCCGGCTGATCGAGGCGGCCAAGGCGCAGCTCGACCGGGTCACGCTGACCTCCCGCGCGTTCCATCACGACCGGTTCGGCGACTTCTGCGCGCAGCTCGCCGAGTTGTGCGGCATGGAGATGGTCCTGCCGATGAACACCGGCGCGGAGGCGGTGGAGACGGCCGTCAAGACAGCCCGCAAGTGGGGCTACCGGGTCAAGGGGGTACCGGCCAACATGGCGAAGATCGTCGTGGCGGCCGACAATTTCCACGGTCGGACGACCACGCTCATCAGCTTCTCCACCGACCCGGAGGCGCGGTCGGACTACGGGCCGTACACCCCGGGTTTCGAGATCGTCCCGTACGGGGACCTGACCGCGCTGGAGTCGGCGGTCACGGAGAACACGGTCGCCGTGCTGCTGGAGCCCGTGCAGGGCGAGGCGGGTGTGGTGGTCCCGCCGGCCGGCTACCTCGCCGGCGTCCGCAGGATCACCCGCGAGCGGAACGTGTTGTTCGTCGCGGACGAGATCCAGTCGGGCCTGGGCCGGACCGGCACGACCTTCGCCTGCGAACACGAGGGCGTGGTGCCGGACATGTATGTACTCGGCAAGGCGCTGGGCGGCGGCGTGGTGCCGGTGTCCGCCGTGGTCTCCTCGGCCGAGGTGCTGGGCGTCCACCGGCCGGGTGAACACGGTTCGACGTTCGGCGGGAATCCGCTGGGCTGCGCCGTCGCCCTGGAGGTGATGGCGATGCTGCGCACCGGCGAGTTCCAGCGGCGCGCCGCCGAGCTGGGTGACCACCTCCAGCGCGAGCTGCGCCTGCTGATGGACACCGGCGCGGTGACGGCGGTGCGGGGGCGCGGACTGTGGGCGGGCGTGGACATCGCGCCGGAGCACGGCACCGGCCGGGAGGTCTCGGAGCGGCTGGTCGACCTGGGGGTACTGGTGAAGGACACCCATGGGCCGACGATCCGGATCGCCCCGCCCCTGGTGATCAGCAAGGAGGACCTGGACTGGGGCCTGGACCGGATCCGCGCGGTACTGACCGGCTGACGGGTGCGTGCGCGGCGCGGCCCGGCGCCCGGTCGGCGCGGCGTGACCCGGACTACCCCAGGGCCCGGCACAGGGCGGCCAGGGCGCCCGTCCAGGCGCTGTCCGGTGGGGTGGCGTAGCCGACGACGAGGGCGTCTCTGCCGGGTGGGGTGTCCGGGTGGCGGAAGCGGCCGAGCGGCTCGACGGCCAGGCCCTGCCACGCCGCCGCCCGTACGGCCGACTGCTCGGTGCCGGGGGGCAGTTCGAGCACCGCGTGGAGCCCGGCGGCGATCCCGCTCACCCGGATGCCGGGTGCGTGGGCGGCGAGCTGCCGTACCAGCTCGTCGCGGCGGCGCCGGTAGCGCAGCCGCATCCCCCGTACATGCCGGTCGTACGCCCCGGAGGCGATGAACTCCGCGAGCGTGAGCTGGTCCGGGGTGCTCGACATCCATGCGGCGCCGCCCTTGGCCTCCAGCACCTCGTCGACCAGGTCCGGCGGCAGCACCATCCACGCCAGTCGCAGCCCGGGGGCCAGCGACTTGCTCGCCGTGCCCAGGTAGACCACGCGCTCCGGGTCGAGGCCCTGGAGCGCGCCGACGGGCTGGCGGTCGTAGCGGAACTCACCGTCGTAGTCGTCCTCCAGGATCACGCCGCCCGTCCGGCGCGCCCAGTCGACGGCCGCCGCCCGCCGGTCGGGGTGCAGCGGCAGCCCCACGGGGAACTGGTGGGCGGGCGTCACGAGGACGGCTCCGGCGCCCCGCAGCTCGTTCTCGCCCAACCCGGCGGTATCGGTGCCCAGTTCGTCGAGCGGCAGTACCGGGGTGCGCAGCCCGGCGTCGGTCAGCAGGTCGCGGTGCACGTCGAGTCCGTAGGACTCGACGGCCACGTCCCTGACCCGCCGCTGCCGCAGCACCCTGCCCATCAGTGCGAGGCCGTGCACGAAGCCCGCGCAGATCACGATGCGTTCGGGGTCGGCGTACACGCCGCGCGCCCGTGCCAGGTAGTCGGCGAGCACGGTCCGCAGTTCGACGCGGCCGCGCGGGTCCCCGTAGCCGAAGGCGTCGTGGGGTGCGGCGGTGAGCGCCCTGCGGGTCGCCTTGAGCCACTCGGCGCGCGGGAAGGAGGCCAGGTCGGGGCTGCCGGGGAGGAGGCTGTACGCGGGCCGGCCGCGCGCCGGGCGGGCCCTGACCGTGCCGGTGGCGGCCTTGCGCGGCACGGACCGGCGCGCCACCCGCGTACCGGACCCCTGCCGCGCCGTGAGCCAGCCCTCCGCGACCAGCTCCGCGTACGCGTCGGCGACGGTGTTGCGGGCGATCCCGAGGTCGGCGGCGAGCGTACGGGACGACGGCAGCCGGACCCCCGGCGCGAGCCTCCCGCCGCGCACCGCTTCCCGCAGCGCCTCGGTCAGTCCCTGCCGCAGCCCGGGTCCGCGCAGTTCGAGGTGGAGGTCCGCGCCGACCGCCCGGAAGGCGTCAGAGGCGGCCGGGGTGCCGTCGGAGGCGGAAGTGGCCCGGGAATCCTTCATGGAAATGGACCATACCGCTGCGCCACTACCGTTCTACGGTCGTACCCATGACGACCACCAACGAGCCCAAGGCCCCCGAGCAGGTCCCCCGCATCAGCTGGACCGAGCACGCCCCCGACGTCTACAAGGCCATGGTCAGGCTGGACCAGGCGTCCCGCAGGCATCTCGACCCGGCGCTGCTGGAGCTGGTGAAGATCCGCGCGTCGCAGATCAACCACTGTGCCTTCTGCCTCGACATGCACAGCAAGGACGCGCTGGCGGCCGGCGAGTCGATGGAGCGGATCGTCCAGCTCGCCGCCTGGGAGGAGTCCCGGCACTTCTACACGGAGAAGGAGATCGCTGCGCTCGAGCTGACCGAGGCGGTGACGGTGCTCACCGACGGTTTCGTCCCCGACGAGGTCTTCGAGCAGGCCGCCAAGCACTTCGACGAGACCGAACTGGCCCATCTCATCTCGGCGATCACGGTCATCAACGCCTGGAACCGCTTCGGCGTGACGGCACGGCTGACCCCCGGTCACTACACGCCCGGCTCGCTGAAGCACTGAGCTGAACCCCTGAACCGCAGCAGTGAACCGAAGCAGCTGAACCGAGGGGACGCGATGTCCACGAAGGCACAGGCGTTCCGCGCCCTGCACCACGGCCGTGAGGCCGGCGATCCGCTCGTACTGCCCGGACCGTGGGACGCCGCGAGCGCCCGCGCCTTCGCCGACGCCGGCTTCCCCGCACTCGCCACACCGAGCGCGGGGGTCGCGGCGTCACTGGGGTACGAGGACGGAGACACTCCGGCCGAGGAGATGTTCACGGCCGTCGCCCGGATCGCACGGGCCGTCGACGTGCCCGTGAGCGCGGACGTCGAGGACGGCTACGGCCTGCCGCCGGGGGAACTGGTGGCCCGCCTCCTGGACACGGGCGCGGTCGGCTGCAACCTCGAGGACACCGACCGTGCGACGAAGACGCTCAAGGACCCGCGCCGGCACGCCGACTGGCTGGCGGAGGTCCGTGCGGCGGCAGGTGCGGACCTGTTCGTGAACGCCCGCGTCGACACGTTCCTGCGCGGCGTGGACGACCCGGCCGAGGCCGTCGAGCGCGTCCGGCTGTATGCGGAGGCGGGCGCGGACTGCGTCTACCCGATCACCGTCCCGGCCGAGCGGCTGCCGCTGCTGCGGGCCGCGACGGACGTGCCGATCAACGTGTTCGCGTCCGCGTCCCCGGGCGACCCGACGGTGGCCGAGCTGGGCCGGCTGGGCGCGACCCGGATCACCTTCGGCCCCGGACTGCAGCGCCGGGCGCAGGCGGCGGTGGCGGACATCGCCCGCGAGCTGTACGGGCGGGGACCTGGGGCCGCGAAGCTCTGAAGTGGCTCAACTGCGTTGAGCCGCAGGCCGGTCGCGGGACACGATCACCGTATGTTCAACATCGGCAAGCGGGAGCAGTCAGTGATCGTGGTGCGGGACGCGGACGGCATCGAGGCCGCGGTCCGCGCCGCGCTGGACGGGGCCACGCCCGAGGAACGTCCGGGGCTCGCGCGGGCCCTGGAGATCGTGGCGGAGGCGTCGGCGGCGACGTACGAGGAGCTGCAGGCGCAGTGGGTACGTCAGCGGCTCGACGCCGCGGGCGTGCGGGGCCCGGCGGACTCGGTCCCGGCGATCAAGGCCCTGCGCGAGGCGGCCCCGGGCCTGAGCCTCAAGTCGGCCGTGGACCTGGCGAAGACGGCCCGGGCGACGGAGTCGACGCGCCGCAGCGCCTAGCCAGAGCCGGGCCCGCGCTCCGGGCCGGAACCACGCCCACGCGCCGCCCCGTAGCGCGCCCACGCGCCGCCCCGTACCGGGCGCGCGCCAGGAACGCCGGCAGCCCCGGACCCGTCGGGTCCGGGGCCGCAGTGCCGGTTGCGGGACCGGCGGGCGTCAGGCCGCCGTGGGCCGCCCGGGCCGGGGGCGTGGTGCCCGCGGCGCCCGCCCCGGACCCTGGCCCGGCCCCACCTGGGGCGTTACTTCTTCGGCAGCCACGTCTTCCACGTCGACTCGTTGGCCTTGACCCACTTCTCGGCCGCGGCCTCGGGGGACATCTTCTCCCCGGCGATCATCTGCGCGACCTCGTTCTGCTGCTCGGTCGACCACTTGAAGTTCTTCAGGAACTCCGCCGCGTCGCCGCCGTTCTTCGCGAAGTCGGCGTTGAGGAACTTCTGCAGCGGGGTGTTCGGGTAGGCGCAGGCGACCTTCTTCGGGTCGGCGTCGCAGCCCTCCTTGTACTCGGGGAGCTTGACCTCGACGAGCTCGACCTCGGCGTTCAGCCACTGCGGCGTCCACCAGTACGTCAGGAAGGGCTTCTCGTCCTTGACGTACTTCTTGATGGCCGTGATCTGCGCGGCCTCGGAACCCGCGTAGTTCGTCTTGAGGTTCAGGCCGAGGTTCTTGATGATCGCGTCGTCGTTGGTGACGTAGTCCGGGGAGCCCTCGAGGATCTCGCCCTTGTCGCCGCTCTCGGCGGTGGCGAACTCCTTGGCGTACTTGTTGAGGTTCTTCCAGTCCGTCACGTCGGGGTGCGCGTCGGCGAAGTACTTGGGCACGAACCAGCCGATGTGGCCGGTGACACCGAGGTCGCCGCCCTTGACGACGGTCTTCTTGTCCTCGATGTACCGCTTCTCTTCCTTGGGGTGGCCCCAGTCCTCCATGATCGCGTCGACGTCGCCCTTGGAGAGCGCGTCCCAGGCGAGGACCTCGCCCATCTGCTGCGACTTGACGGTGTAGCCGAGCTCCTTCTCCAGGAGGTACGCGGCGACGGCCGTGTTGGCCTGCGCGCCGACCCAGGAGGGAACGGTCAGCTTGACGGTCTTGTCGCCGCCGGCCGCGTCCTTGCTCTTGCCGGTGTCGGCGGCGCCGCACGCGCTGAGCGTGAGGATGCCCAGGGCGCCGACGAGGGCGGTGGCGGTGCGGATGGTTCTGGTGCGGTTTCGCATGTTGGTGCTCCTGCTGTTGGTGACGGGGACGTCGGTGGTGGGTCTGTGGTGGTTCACGGGCGGCCCGTGGTGGTCCGCGGGCGGTCCGTGGTGGTCCACGCCGGTCATGGGCGCTTCCGGGTCGCGGGCTGCGTGACCCGGTCGAGGACGAGACCGAGGCAGACGATCGCCAGGCCGGCGGTCATGCCGAGGCCCATCTCGCCGCGGGACAGGCCCTTGACCACGTCGTAGCCGAGCGCCCCTCCGCCGACGAGCGCGCCGACGACGACCACGGCGAGGACCAGCACGACGCCCTGGTTGACGGCGAGCTGGAGGGCCGGGCGGGCGAGCGGCAGCTGGACCTGGAAGAGCTGCTGCCTGGTCGAGGCGCCGAGCGAGCGCGCCGCCTCCATGGCCGCGGGGTCGACCTCGCGCAGCCCCTGGGCGGTGATGCGCACGACGGCGGGCAGCGCGTACACGACGGCGGCGATGATGGCCGAGGCCCTGGTGACGCCGAAGAGCGCGACGACCGGGATGAGGTACACGAACTGCGGCATCGTCTGCATCGCGTCGAGCACCGGCCGCAGCATGCGTTCCAGACGCCCGGCACGGGCGGACACCACGCCCACGAACACGCCGACGACCAGGGTGACGACCAGCGCGGCCAGCACCTGCGAGAGCGTGTTCAGGGACTTGGTCCAGACGCCGAGAACGCCGATCGCCGACATGGCGAGCGTGGCGGTCAGGGCGGTCGCCCAGGTGCCGACGATCCAGGCCAGGGCCGCGACGATCAGCAGGACCGACCACCAGGGCAGCCAGAGCAGGCCGTCCCGCAGCGGGTTGAGGATCCACAGGGTGAACTGCTCCGACCAGACCTCGGTGCCGCCGAGGACCGGGATGCCGGAGGAGACGTGCTCGGTGATCCAGCTCTGCGCCTTGTTCACCGGCGTGGAGATGTTGAACGTCCACGCCTCGGGCCACGCCCCGCCGACCAGGAACCGGGCGGAGACGGCCACGGCGACACCCGCCGCGACCAGGCCCCAGGCGGAGCGGCCGTGCAGCAGTCCGCCGCCGGGGTCGGACTGGCCGATCCGGTCGCCGGCCGCGGCCGTCGTACGGTCCAGCCAGATGGCGATCAGCACGATCGGGATACCGGCGGTCAGCGCCTTGCCGACATCGACGGTGGAGAGCGCCGAGTAGACCTCTTCGCCGAGGCCGCCGGCGCCGACGAGGGCGGCGATGACGACCATCGACAGCGCCATCATGATCGTCTGGTTGAGGCCGAGCAGCATCTGCTTGCGGGCGAGCGGCACCCGCGCGGTCCGCAGCCGCTGCCACGGGCTCGCGCCGAGCGACGCGGACGCCTCGAGCACCGAGGGGTCGGCGCCGCGCAGTCCGAGCGCGGTGAGCCGGGCCATGGGCGGGGCGGCGTAGATCACGGTGCAGAACAGCGCGGCCGGTGTGCCGGTGCCGAAGACCAGCACGAACGGCAGCAGGTACGCGAAGGCCGGCAGGACCTGCATGGTGTCGAGCACCGGCCGCACCGCGCGGTTGATCCGGTCGGACAGGCCGGCCGCCAGGCCGATGAGTACACCGAGCAGTGCGGCCAGCGCCACGGCGACGACCATCAGCGCGATGGTCAGCAGCGTGGCGTCCCACATGCCCAGGAGCCCGCAGAGGGCGAACGCGCCGAAGGCGGTCGCGGCGACCTTGGCGCCGGCGCGGCCGAGTCCGGCGGCGCGCCAGGCGACGAGGACACCGACGGCGAGGACGCCGAGCCAGCCCATCGAGTGCAGCACGTCGTACACGCCGCCGACCGCGTCGGTGGCGCTGTTGGACAGGTGCAGCAGGAAGTAGAGGAAGAGCGGGTGGGAGTCGCGATTGTCGATCACCCACCGATTGGCGTCGTCGAGCGGCCCGGAGATGTCGATGTGGAGCGCCGCGGGCCAGCTGCCGCTGCCCCACAGCGCGATCCCGGCGGGCACCAGCACGACCGCGAGCGCGGCGAGCACCAGCAGCTTGCCCTTCACGGGGTGGCGCAGCGCGTCGCGGAACGACGGGCCGGTGATGTTCTTCTTCTCCGCGGCGGGCGCGGACACGGCGGCGGTCATCGCGGCCACCGCCCGTCGGTGTTCCGGCGGCGTGCCGGACGCGTTCTGCGGATCACGCGGCGACCCCCTTGGGGGCGGTGATGCCCGCCACGACCCCCAGCAGGTCCGCGTGGCCGACGACGCCCAGGCACCGGCCGTCCTCGACGACGCGGGCGGTCTGCCCGGTGCGGGCCACCGCCTCGATCGCCTCGAAGACGGTCGCGCCGGGGGCGAGCGCGGGTCCGCCCTCGCCCTCGTCGCCCTCGGCGAGCCGCATGGCGGTGCGCACGGTCATGACCTGCTCACGCGGCACGTCGCGGACGAAGTCGCGTACGTACTCGTCGGCGGGGGCGCCCACGATCTCCTCCGGGGTGCCCAGCTGGACGATCCTGCCGTCGCGCATCAGCGCGATCCGGTCGCCCAGCTTGAGCGCCTCGCTCAGGTCGTGGGTGATGAAGACCATCGTGCGGCCCTCCTCGCGGTGCAGGCGGATGACCTCTTCCTGCATGTCGCGGCGGATCAGCGGGTCGAGTGCGCTGAACGGCTCGTCGAAGAGCAGCACCTCGGGGTCCACGGCGAGGGCCCGTGCCAGCCCGACGCGCTGCTGCTGGCCGCCGGACAGCTGGCCGGGCCTGCGGTTCTCCAGGCCCTCCAGGCCGACCTTCGCGACGACGTCGGCGGCGCGCGAGCGGCGCGCGGCCCGGCCCATGCCCTGGATCTCCAGGCCGTAGGCGACGTTGTCGAGGACCGACTTGTGCGGCAGCAGACCGAAGTGCTGGAAGACCATGGAGGCACGGTGGCGGCGCAGTTCGCGCAGCCGCGTGGTGTCCATGGAGAGCACGTCCTCGCCGTCGATGGCGATCGATCCGGACGTCGGCTCGATCAGCCTGGTCAGGCAGCGCACCAGCGTGGACTTGCCGGAGCCGGACAGGCCCATGACGACGAACACCTCGCCCTTGCGGACGTCGAAGGAGACGTCGCGCACGGCGGCGGTGCAGCCGGTGCGTTCGCGCAGCTCGGTGGGGGCCAGCGCGGCGAGCTCGGGGTCGGCCGGGACCTTGGCGGCCTTCGGGCCGAAGACCTTCCACAGGTCGCGTACGGAGAAGACGGGCGGCTCCTCGCCGGACGCGGCGTCACCGCCGGGTCCGGGCGCGTCGGACGCCTTGGCGACGGACACTCCCGCGTCCGTCGTCCTCGGCTCCGGCCCGGACTCCGACTCCGTCGAATCGGTCTTCGTGGGATCTGACTTCATCGGTTCCCGCCCCTCTTGTCGGCTTGTGCGCCCAGCAGGTCAGCGCATTTCTCCCCGACCATCAGGACGCCGATCATCGGATTGACGGCCGTCATGGTCGGGAAGACGGACGCGTCGGCGATTCGGATGCCGTCGAGGCCCCGGATCTTCAAGTCGGGTGCCACGACGGCGAGTTCGTCGTCGACGGCGCCCATCCGGCAGGTGCCGGCCGGGTGGTAGACGGTGTGCGCGACCTTGCGCGCGTACTCGCTGATGTCCTCGTCGGAGGTGACCTCCGGACCCGGGCAGACCTCGCGCCCCAGCCACCCGGCGAGCGGCTCCCGCGCCGCGATCTCGCGGGCGAGCCTGATCCCGTCGACGAGGGTGCGCGCGTCGTAGTCGTCCTCGTCGGTGAAGTACCGGAAGTCCAGCGCCGGCTTGACCTCGGGGTCCGCGCTGGTCAGGTAGAGCCGGCCGCGGCTGCGGGGCTTGGGGATGTTCGGGGTCATCGACACGCCGTGCGCGGGGCGTTCGTAGCCGAGCCGCTCCGGGTTGTCGGTGAACGGGACCTGGTAGAAGTGGAACATCAGGTCCGGGCCCTCGGACGCGGGGTCGCGCCGTACGAAGAGGCCGGCGTCGCTGTCCATCGCGGAGTTCTCCGGGATGGGCCCGTGGGTCTCCCAGACGATGACCGACTCGGGGTGGTCGAGCAGGTTCTCGCCGACGCCCGGCAGGTCGTGGACGACGGGTATGCCGAGCTTCTCCAGGTCGGCGCGCGGTCCGATGCCGGAGTGCATCAGCAGCCGCGGTGTGTCGACGGCGCCCGCGCAGACCAGCACCTCGCGCCGCGCCCGTACGACCCGCTCCTCGCCGTCCTTGGCGCGCACGTGCACGCCCGTCGCGCGCGTCCCGTCCAGCTCCAGCCGGTACGCCCAGGTCTCCAGGGCGATGTGCAGGTTCGGCCGGTCGAGGAAGGGGTGCAGATAGGCGACCGACGCCGACGAACGCTTGTTGTTCTCCGGGTGGTACGCGAGGTCGAAGAAGCCGACGCCCTCGTGGAAGGGCTTCTTGTTGAAGCCCTCGACACGCGGCACCTGGAGCGCGGTCTGCGCGGCGTCGACGAAGTCGCGGGCGATCGCGTTCCGGTCGGCCTCGTCGACGGGGACGATGTTGTTGCGCAGCTTGTGGAAGTACGGGTCCATGGCCGCGGCGTCCCAGCCGTCGGCTCCGGCCGCTGCCCACTCGTCCCAGTCGGACGGCAGCGGCTTGAAGGCGATGAGGGTGTTGTGCGACGAGCAGCCGCCGAGCACGCGGGCGCGGCTGTGCCGGATGTGCGAGTTGCCGCGCGGCTGCTCGGTGGTCGGGTAGTCGTAGTCGAGTTCCCCGCCGAGCAGGCCCATCCAGCGGCGCAGGATCAGCACGTCGTCACGGCCGACGTCGCTCGGGCCGCCCTCGATGACGGCAACGGTGACACCGGGGTCCTCGGTGAGCCGTGAGGCGATCACCGAGCCGGCGGTGCCGCCGCCGACGACGACATAGTCGTACTCGTGGATGTGGTCGGTCATGGTGTGTGCTTTTCCTTGGCTCAGCCCGCGAACCAGCGCACGGGGCGCGGGGCGAGGTTCTGATAGATGTGCTTCGCCTCGCGGTACTCGGCGAGTCCGGTGGGCCCCAGCTCGCGTCCGATGCCGGACTTGCCGAAGCCGCCCCACTCCGCCTGCGGCAGATAGGGGTGGAAGTCGTTGATCCAGACGGTGCCGTGGCGCATCAGGCGGGCCATCCGCCGGGCCCGTCCGGCGTCGGCCGTCCAGACGGCGCCGGCGAGGCCGTACTCGGTGTCGTTGGCGAGCGCCAGGGCCTCTTCCTCGGTACGGAAGGTCTCGACGGTGAGGATCGGGCCGAAGATCTCCTCGCGGATCACGCGCATGGAGCGGTGGCAGTGGTCGAGGACGGTGGGCCGGTAGAAGTAGCCGGGGCCGTCGGGCTTTTCGCCGCCGGCCCGCAGGACGGCGCCTTCCGCGAGGGCGGAGGCGACGAAGTCCTCGGTCTTGGCGAGCTGCTGCGCGGAGACGAGCGGGCCGCACTCGACGCCCTCGTCGGTGCCGCGGCCGAGGCGGATCTTCTCGGCCCTGCGGGCGATCTCGGCGACGAAGCGCTCGCGGAGCGACTCCTCGACGATGAGCCGCGATCCGGCGGAGCAGACCTGCCCGCTGTGGATGAAGGCGGCGTTGAGCGCCTGGTCGACGGCGGTGTCGAAGCCCTCGGGGGTGGTGCAGGCGTCGGCGAAGACCACGTTCGGGTTCTTGCCGCCGAGCTCCAGGGCGACCTTCTTGACGCCCTCCGCGGCGGCGTGGGCGACCTTCGTACCGCTGGCGAGCCCCCCGGTGAAGGACACCATGTCCACGTCGGGGTGGTCGGCCAGCCGGGCGCCGACGGGGTCGCCGGCGCCGGTGACGATGTTGGCGACACCGGCGGGCAGTCCGGCCTCGGCCAGCAGGCCGATCAGCGCGACGGTGGTCAGCGGGGTGATCTCGCTGGGCTTGACCACAAAAGTATTGCCCGCGGCGAGAGCCGGGGCAATCTTCCAACTCGCTTGGAGGAGTGGGTAGTTCCACGGCGTGATGAGGGCGCACACACCGAGTGGTTCGTGTACCACCACGCTGTGGACGTCGTCGGAGCCGGCGTCGACGACGCGTCCGCCGCTCTCGTTCATGACGAGGTCCGCGAAGTAGACGAAGGCGTCGCGCACGCAGTCCACGTCCACGCGGCCCTCTTCGAGGGTCTTGCCGGCGTCCTGGCTCTCCAGGGCGCCGATCTTCTCCCGGTCCCGCTCGAGGAGCGCGGCGACCCGGCGCAGCAGTGCCGCGCGCTCGGCGACCGGGGTCCGCGGCCACGGCCCGTTGTCGAACGCGTCACGCGCGGCGGCGACGGCGGCGTCCGTGTCCGCGAGGCCACCCTCCGCGACGACGGCGAATGCGGTCGCGTCGACGGGGTCGATGATCTCGCGCGTGGCGCCGGAAACGGCTGTCCGCCACTCTCCGCCCACATGGATGGTCCTCTGCACTGCCGACACGTCGCCTTTTGCCCTTCGTTTTCCGCTTTGTTCCACCGGTCGTCCGACCCAGCGATCTGGCCGCCTGCCCCCCACGGCCGAAACCATGCGCAACGACTCACGGAAAGTGACCCGGCTCACGGACGCGGCTCCGCGAAGCGTCCGGACGACGCGCGCCGTGCCCCCATAGGGTCGGCCCATGGCCACGACCTTCAGCGACCCCTTCCGCCACCTCACCGAGCAGCACGCCGCCTGGGGTGCGGAACAGCTCGAGACGTTCAACGCCTTCATGCCCGCGGGCGAGTGGAGCGCCGACCTCGAGCAGTGCGTGTACCGGCAGTCCGGGCGCGAGCTGACGGTCTCGCTCCTCGGCAGCTACGACGTCAATGAGCACTCATGGCTGTGGGCCTGGGCCAACCCCGGCTTCGGCGGCACACCGGTCGCCGCGGCGGCAGAACGGCTCCGCGCGTACGGCCAGGCCCACGGCCTGCCCGAGTTCACCGAGGAACTCGTCCCCCTCGCCGGCCACGACGACCCCCGCCGCGCCGTCGAGACCCTCGCCTTCACGGCGATGGGCGTGCTCGGCGCCCCCGGCTACATCGGCGTCCAGGCCAGCGCCGACGGCCGCGCGTACCTGGTCCCCGACGACCCGCGGGTCCCCCGCGCCGAACCGGACGCCATCACCCTGCCCCGCGTCCTGCTCACCGGCACCAGCCTGATCGCCGGCTCGGCCCGCCGCACCGTCACCGGCTACTTCGACCACCACGACCTCCCGCGGCGTACCGCCGCCGACCGCCTGAGCGCGGGCCTCCCGGACGGCGGCACGGTCGAGGTACTCTTCGACGACCTCGACCGCATCGCCTCGGTCCACGTCAACACGGGGGCGCCGGGCGGGGATCAGCCGGTCGGGCACTGAGCCTCCCCGGGGAGCGACGGGGCAGAGGGCAGCACATCCCACTTGCCAGGAATATTAGTTCCTGCTAATTTTCCTGATGTGGCTGAACCCTATGAGCTGCGCTTCTTCGGAGATGTGCTGGACTGGATCAAGACGCTCGCCAAAGAGGACCCCGATAGCCATCTGCATGTCATAGCGGCCCTGGAACGGCTTCAGGAAGTGGGCCCGGCGCTCCGTCGTCCGACAGTCGGCGCCATCGAGAAGAGCCGCTACCGGAACATGCGGGAGTTACGTCCACGCAACGGAGGCGCGGTAAGCATTCGCATGCTGTTCGTCTTCGATCCCGAACGGCGGGCCGTCTTCCTTGTGGCGGGCAACAAGGCGACAGGAAGGCAATGGGCCGCCTGGTATCCAAGGGCGATCAAGGAAGCGGACGACAAGTACGCTGCCTACCTCGAGGCACTGGAGCAGGAGAAGAAGGAAGGGCAGGGCAGATGAATTTCGGCACCATGGCCGACCTGACGGCTGACATCACCCCAGAGAAGCGCGAGCGCATCGACGCCATCAAGGCGGAAATGATCGACGCGGAGCGCGGACACGAGCTTGCCACTCTCCGCAAGGCCCAGGGCTTCACACAGACTCAAGTCGCCGCGGCAATGGGGGTCACCCAAGGACGTGTCAGTCAGATCGAGCGGGGCACGGCCCGCCTGGACACCGCGACCATGGCCGCATACCTCCATGCGATCGGTGGCGAGCTGACCATAACGGCCACCGTGGGGAACCTCTCCGTACGACTCTGAGCCGATCCGGGGCCACCCCGGTCCGATCACCGGGACGGAGTTGGCGCTCCTCCTCGACCGGTCCGGCGCCTACGGCGCCGGTGCCTGCGCCCTCCGGCCGTGGCGGACGGCCGCGCCCGCCGCGAGGGACAGCAGCGTGAAGATCGCGGGGTTCACGAAGGCCGGCACGAAGTCGTACGCGTACCCGTCCGACCAGCGGCAGACCGAACTCACCGGGAAGAGGCTGTCTCGCATGTTCTCGAGGTTCGGCCCGCCCACCGGCCAGGAGGACCCGTACCGCTGCGGCCCGCACGTGTAGTACGCGTTCTCCAGACGGATGACGCACATGACGCCGAACAGATAGACCGTTCCTATTCAGTGAGCAGGAGTGGGTCTTGGACCCGTTCCTGGTCGCTGCGGACATCCCGAACGGTGTTGGGCGTCCTGGTCGCCCGCGTTCGCTCCGCGTCCGGTGGCACGCATCGTGTGCGTGGTCCGGGGATGCGGGGGCGGGGTTCCTCACGCCCGAGGGTGCCCGGGCCAAGCGCCCCCGCCCCGAGCCCACCTGCCGCCCCCCGACCTGCCGGGCCTCTCCGAACTGCTCCACCGGCCCGCCGCACAGCTCCTCGCCGGGCTGCGGTCCCTCGATCCCCGCCTGACGCTCTCCGTACGGGACATCGCCGACCTCGTCCCGGCCGTCACGAGGTGGCTGGACCGTGACGCACCCGGGCCGCACATCGCCCGTACGCTCGCCGCCGCACTGCCCGCGGGCACCCTGCACCGGCCGTCCCGGCTGCTCGCGTACCGCCTCGAACACTGGCTGCCACCCGAGCTGCCGCCGCCCGCCGTGCCGGTCGGCGTCGTCCCGCTCCAGGAGTGCGAGGACTGCGGCCGCCCGTTCAGATCGACGATCCCCGGACACTGCCGCGGCTGCCGCCCCACCACGGGCTGAGGTATTCAAATGTATTCTCACGTCATGGCAGACACGACGATCAAGATCAGCGACGAGGTCCGCGACCGACTGCGGACGCTGGCCGAAGAACGTGGCACCAGTGTCCGCAACCTCGTCGAGCGTCTGGCCGCCGAGACGGCGACGGAGGCCGAGCGCACGGAACGCACCGCGCGGGGGCTGGCCCATGTCCGCGCGAACCTGTGCCGGGATCTCACTGACGACGACGTGCAGCGCGCCCAGCTGTGGCGGGCGGACATCGCGGCCGGCCGCGTCGGGAGGCGCAGGTGATCATCCTTGATCACACCGCGGTTCTCGCCCTGCGCAGAGGGCACCGCTTCCTCTCCGGCCTCGCCGTCGTCGAAGCGCCCGACCCCGCACAGCGCGCCCATGTCCCCGCGCTCTGCCTGGTCTCGGCGAGCCTGGAACTGCCCGGCGTCGCGGCCCACGTCGGGGCGCTGCCCGGCCTCGAGTTCGACCCGCTGGACTTCGCCGCGTCCACCGCCGTCGAGCAGGTCGTGGCCTCGGGCATCGACTGGCGCCACGCCCACGCGGTGCACGCCGCCGTGTCGGGCGCCGTCGACGGCCAGGTACTCAGCACGGCACCCGAGGCCTACGACGGAACCGGGGTGTGGGTGGTCGACATCGGCAAGCCCTGACGACTGCCGCCGCACCGCTTCCGCCCAGGTCTGGATTTTCAGCCACTCCATCCCCTTGACTCCGGACATATCGGGAGGAGACTGGTCTTTACACCAGATGACCGGAGAGAGCCGCACCCGTCGGAGGAGACGTCCACCGACCCGCGTGACCCAGTCCCACGGCTCTGGCCAGGCCCCCGGCGGGCCGCTCGAGAGACCTGCGGTCAGCGACGACTGGCGCGTACGGAAATCGATGCGGACCACCGGGGACTGTCGTGTGTCCAGGCCGCCTGGGCTCTCGCAGGGGACCGCGCCTGCAGCCGGTCCGCTGCGCCCCTCGGCCGCGGGAAACTCGCGCGAGGGAACTGGGGATGCCGCCCGCTCGTCCCACTGATCAGGAACCAACCGACCGAGGGGGAAGACGCATGGCGGTCACGCTGGCCGAGGAGATCATGCTGCTGTCGCTGGACGACGAGTCCGGGGCGGCGAAGGACCGGCAATCGGCCGGGTGGGCCGTGGCGGGCGGGATTCTGCTCGATCTCGTCATGGCGGGGCGCGTCTCGGTGAACGGCGAGCGGATCAGGATCACGGACGCCACGCCCACCGGCACCCCGCTCCTCGACGGCCGCCTGGAGCAGCTCACCGCCTGGGCCGCCCGCAGCAGCAAGCCGCGGAAGGTCACCGACTGGCTGACGAAGGACCACTCCAAGGCCGTCGGCGCCACGATCGACAGCCTGCGCGAGCGCGGCCTCGTGGCCGAGGAGCAGCGCAGGGTGCTGGGCCTGTTCCCGGTGAAGCGCTACCCGGAGGCGGACGGCTCCACCGAGCGCGAACTGCGCGAGCGCCTGGCCGCCGTCGTCCTGCACGACGCCGCCCCGGACGACCGTACGGCGGGCCTGGTGGCCCTGATCCACTCGGCCAAGCTGCACCGCCTCGCCTTCCCCGACGTGCCGCGCAAGCAGCTCGCGCCGCGGATGACGGAGATCGCCGACGGCCAGTGGGCGGGCGACAGCATCCGTGAGGCGATCCGCAACATGCAGGCGGCGATGGTCGCGGTCACGGTGGCGACGGCGGTCGTGGTCACGGGCTGAGCCACCAGCGGCGCCGGCTTCACGGCTGGGAAAACCGCGTTGTCCGGCGTCCTGTCGCGTGGCTAGTGTTCGAGGCCATCGACGTGTAGCTCAGCAGCAGAGCGCCGGGCTCGGGACCCGGAGGGCGCGGGGGCGGGACCCGCCACGTCGGCTTATGAACGAGAACGCTGAGCAGCAGCAGCCGGTCACGGCATCGCCGTCCTACGCCTGGGGGCAGTTGGCCAAGGCGTTCACCACCGCGGTGACGCACGAGGACGCCGCGACACGCCTGAATGCCGAGGACCGGGGACGGCGCTGGCGTGCCGTGCTGTCCGGAATGGCCGACGGGCGGCTGCGCATCGGTTCGCGCAGTCCGGTGGCGGGGCTGCCCGCCTGGGTCACCCTCGACGTCGTCCGCGGCGGTTTCGCCACCGGCAGTCCGAGCGCCGGCGGCCCGCTCCTGCCGTACGAGACCGACGCCGCGCGCCGTGCGGGTGTGCCGGAGAACCGTGCGGCCCTGTTCGCCCACGGTCTCACCGAAACCGGTCTGGCGGGCCTGTGGGAGCTGCTGGACAGCGGCCGCTACGAGGTGGCCGTTCCCGAGGAGGCCGCCCTGCTGACGGTGGCCTGGCTGGTGCGCGCCGAAGAGATACGGGCCGCGGTCGAACTCGTCGAGGAGCTGCGTCCGTTCGCGGACCGGCTGCGCTTCACGCCCCGGCCCACCGTCTCCCCCGCCCCGGACGTCATGGCCGTCCACCGCCGCACCGTCGCGGAGGCCGCAGAGACGCTGGCCCGGCGCGGGCCCAACCGGGCCGTGGAGACACAGCGGGAGGCACTCACCGTCTGGCAGCCGTTCTCCGACGAACTGCTCGCCCACTGGCTGGAGACCGCCGGACCGGACGGGACGTTCGACCGCGCGCCCGGTCACGACTGGCACGCCCGTGGGGAGGCCCTGCTGCGCCGCTACCACGTGCTGGCGGCAGAGCACGTCCTGTGCGGGAAGCACCGCGATCCCAAGGAAAACCTGGGTCTGCTGCGCGTCGCACTCGAGGAGACCGTGGCCGGACGCACGTTGGACGCCCGCCGGCTGGGGCTGCTGCGGCACGCCGTCACCTCCATGGTCCGCAAGCGCGGCCTGCCGGGTTCCGGCCGCCACACCGCGCTGCGCCAGGAGCAGGCGCGCCAGGCCGCGCTCCCTTCCCACCAGGCCGTGGCCCAGGTGGTGTCGGGCCGCCTCTCGGTCCTGCCCCAGGGGGCCGGCGCGGCTCGTGTGTCCCCGCTCGTCGCTCCGGTCACCGAGCAGGAGCACCGTGAGACAGGGGTACCCGCCGGGGCAGCGGTGCCGCCGGCGATCCGGCAGGTCGTCGAGGCCGCGCTGAGCGCACCGATCGGCACCCTGGTGGAGCGGGGCGTCGTACCGTCGGCCGAGGTTCTGGCGGAACTCGTACCGCAACTGGTCGCCGCGACCACGGCGCAGAGCTACCGGGACGAACCGCTGCGCACGTTGATGGCGTCGAACTACCGCGCGTTCCGCAACCGCCGCTCGCTGCTGCTGCTGAATCTGCAGCAGCAGGTGCGGGTGGAGGAGCTGCCCTGGGTGCGGGCGGCCGCCGTGCACCGTGAAGGCGGCGCGGCGACCGAGGAGGCCGCCCTGGTGGCGCTCCGCCGGCTCGCCGGACTGAGCGTGCAGGCGTTTCCCGCCACGGTCCTGCCGAACCCGCTCGTCCGGGAGTTCGGCGTGCTGGCCCGCCAGGCGGACGTGCGCGCGCCACTGGTCGAGGAACTGGCCGCGGACATCTTCATGGGGACCTTCAGCCCCAAGTTCCTGCACGCGGCCCGGGACGCCGCCGAGCTGTTGCGCGGCACTCTGTACGAGCGCTACTACGGGATCGACTACACCGCCGTCCGCAACATGGCCGTCGCCGAGATCGGCGAATCGCTGAGCCGCTCGTACGGTGCCCGGACGTCTCCCGGCTTCGCGAGGCTGTGCACGGAGCGAGCCGGCGGCGCCGGGTCCTTCTCCGTCGCGGCGAACGGCAGGATCATCGAACAGTCGCAGATCCTCACCACCCACAATCTCGCCACCCTGGTCCACCGGGTCGGTGTCGCACCGGATGCGGGCTGGGACGAACTGGCCCTTCGCTGCTTCGCCTCGGTGTGCCGGCTGACCGCTCGGGTGCACAACAACCCGCGTCCGCTGGGCACGATCAAGGACGCGGCGTACGCGTGGCGGCAGATGCTCTTCCATCTGTCCCTGTGCACCGCCGACCGGCAGTCCCATGTGCTCGACCATCTGGAAGCGGACATGATCCGCCACCCGGCGCACGTCACCGCCCGCCTCGGCCCGGCGCTGGCAGGGCTGCGACTGGCTGCCGCGGGCGGGCACTTCTCCGCCGACGGCACAGCCGACGATGGCCGGGCGCGGCGGTTCCTCGGATGGGCCACCGACGGCCACTGGATGCGACCGGACCCGTCGGCGGCCCCCGATCGCCGATGAGCGGACGCGAACGGGACGATCCCGGCGGCGCGTGCTCCGGGTCCGGGCGGATTGCCGGGCTCTCGCCCGACACGCGCCCGCCCTCGGTGGCCGAAGCCGCCGGGGGCGGGGTCTGCTGGACGCGCCCCGGGCCCGGGCGTCGGCGAGCCGGTCAGGCGACGTGGCCCTCGAAGACGAACACGGGGGTCGCCCGGGGGTCGATCCGGGCACCGGCGTCGAGTGCCGTGGCGAGTCGTTCGATGAGCTCACGGGTCGGGTCGGTCCCGCTCTCCTCGATCTGCTCGATGTCGGCTTCCCGCATCCCCGCGCGGCCTGCCAGTTCCTCAGCGGTCCAGCCGAGCGCCGAGCGCCGCTCGTACACGGCCTGTGCAAAGTCCATACGCCGCCCCGCGGCCACATAGGCCGGGTCCTCCCGGTGTTCGGACGGGACGTTCCACTTCGTGTGATATCCCCTGCTCATCAGGCCTCCTCGGCCCTGCTGTAGACGTGGGGCTCATCCGCCGGCGGATGCTCCGCTTCACATGCCTTACGCGCCCGCTGTGCCCTCAGCGCACCTCTTCAGTCTGCCGCATCTTCCTCTTCCGGAATGCGGTCAACAGAACGATGCGCCGTGCCGGCGCGCACCAGTACGTCACGCGAAAGGCTCCGATGCGCAGTCCCGCAGTCCGTCGCCGAGGTGACTGGACAAAGGAAAGGGCAGCAGGGGCCCGTCCTCGGCCAGTCTGTCGGCGAACCGTTCGACGGCACGGTGGTCCGCGGTCGGCAGCATCTCCAGCCAGGACCGTACTTCTGGTTCGAGCTCGATGGTGTACAACTTCGCCGGCTCCAGCACAGCCGTCCCTCCCTGAGCACGTTCGCTGCTCTCACAGAAGTGCATGTGGTGTCGGCGCGCGTCGCTGTCGATCAGGTGTCACTCGAACGGGCGAAGAGGCCCCGAGGCGCACGAACGCCCCCGGCGGCCGAAGCCGCCGGGGGCGGGGGAACCGCTGGTGCGGTCGGGTCAGATGAGGCCGAGCTCGCGGACCGCGGCGCGCTCCTCGGCGAGTTCCTGGACGGACGCGTCGATGCGCGTGCGGGAGAACTCGTTGATGTCCAGGCCCTGGACGATCTCGTACTTGCCGTCCTTGCAGGTGACCGGGAAGGAGGAGATCAGGCCCTCCGGGACGCCGTAGGAGCCGTCCGACGGGATGCCCATGGAGGTCCAGTCGCCCTCGGCGGTGCCGTTGACCCAGGTGTGGACGTGGTCGATCGCGGCGTTGGCCGCGGAGGCCGCGGAGGACGCGCCGCGGGCCTCGATGATCGCCGCGCCGCGCTTGGCGACGGTCGGGATGAAGGTGTCGGCCAGCCACGCCTCGTCGTTGACGACCTCGGCGGCGTTCTTGCCGGCGATCTCCGCGTGGAAGATGTCCGGGTACTGGGTCGCCGAGTGGTTGCCCCAGATGGTGAGGCGCTTGATGTCGGAGACGGCGGCGCCGGTCTTGGCGGCCAGCTGCGAGATCGCGCGGTTGTGGTCGAGGCGGGTCATGGCGGTGAAGCGCTCGGCCGGTACGTCCGGGGCCGCGGCCTGGGCGATCAGGGCGTTGGTGTTGGCCGGGTTGCCGACGACCAGGACGCGGATGTCGTCCGCGGCGTTGTCGTTGATGGCCTTGCCCTGCGGCTTGAAGATGCCGCCGTTGGCGGAGAGCAGGTCGCCGCGCTCCATGCCCTTGGTGCGGGGGCGGGCGCCGACGAGCAGCGCGACGTTGGCGCCGTCGAAGCCGACGTTCGGGTCGTCGGTGATCTCGATGCCCTTGAGCAGCGGGAAGGCGCAGTCGTCGAGCTCCATCGCGGTGCCCTCCGCGGCCTTGAGGCCCTGCGGAATCTCGAGCAGGCGCAGCTTGACCGGCACATCCGCGCCGAGCAGGTGGCCGGATGCGATGCGGAAGAGCAGCGCGTAGCCGATCTGGCCGGCCGCGCCGGTCACGGTGACGTTGACGGGAGTGCGGGTCATGGCGATCTCCGTAAGACAGCTGGCGGGTGGGGGCACTGCCCCTCGTGCGGGACCTCTCGTCCACGCCCGGGCTGAATCTTGACGTGAAGAGATTTCCAGCGGTCAGGCTATCCGACACGCGCCCGGGCCAATCCTCACCCCCTTGTGGCGCGTCTCACCCCGGCGTGTCCCGGGGGCGCGTCACTGCCCGGAAGTGCAGCCCTCCGCCCCGGTCTTGAGCGTGGTGCACGCCTTCGCGTCGGCCGGGTCCGGTACGGCCGCCATCGGGGTGTACGCGTCGTCGTCGTTGACCAGAGCCGACTGCCGGGCCTTGCCGCCGACGGCGATGCGGACCTCGTCACCGGGCACGGCCTGGGTGATACGGGCCCACCCCGCGCCGCACACCTCGCTGTGGCGGACCTCGATCACGGCGCCGCCCACGGTGGCCGTGGAGACCGTGGTGGCGTACTCGCCGCCGCAGCCCATGGTCTCCGGGTCCTTGCCGTCGCACGCGTCGCCGTGGCACTTCACGCCGGCGGGGAGCTTCGGGCTGCTGGTGGTCGGCGCGGCGGACGGGGTCGGCGTGGCCCGGTCCTGGCGGCCGTCACCGCCGCCGCCGTTGACGAGGAACCAGCCGCCGGCGCCCACGATGAGCACGCTCACCACGGCGGCGACGACGAAGGGGGTCTTGCGGCGGGGCCTGACCGGGCCGGCGGGGGTGCCGGGGTGCCCGGACCCGCCGCCCTGGTGCGGCGGGCGGGGCGCACCCGCGCCGGGAGCCGGAGTGGGCGCGGGGGCGTACGTGCCGGGAGCGGGCGCCGGGACGTACGTGCCGGGGGCGGGGGCGTACGCGCCGGACCCGTACGGCGATTCGGTGACGTGCGGCCAGGTGACGGCGGCGGGGCCGGGACCGGCCGAGCCGCCCGCAGGGCCGGAGCCGGGGCCGGCCGAGGACCGTCCAGCGCCGGGCGCTCCCGACGGTGCGCCGTCGCCGCCGAGCGCCTCCCGCGCCTGGGATATCCGTATCGCTTCCATCGTCATGTCGTGCCGCATCTCGGCGCGGCCCCAGGCGCGCTCCGCGAGCTCCCACATGGTCGTCACATGGACGGTGTTCGTCCCGGTCACCTCGGCGAGCGCGACGACCGCGCCCTTGGGCGCGAGCAGCCGCCCGTTGAGATAACGCTCCCAGGACGTCTTGCTGTACCCGGTGCGGTCCGAGACGGCCGCGATGCTCAGTCCGCTGCGGTCCACGAGCCCACGGAGCTGGCCCATGAACTCGCGCACCTCCGGGTCGAGCCCCTCGGGCAGGTCCTTCCAACGAGGCATCGGTACTTCCCCCTTGTCCCCCGAATGAGCTTTATATACCCCCGCGCACCCGATGGCCGCCGGGTGCGGGGCCCAGTCTCGCATCCGTAGCACGACGATCACACCGTGGCGGAATGGTCACTTCCGTGCCACAGGCCACAGTCGTACCTTGAACGGTCTTGGCGGGTGCATGACTCTTGGATCCACGGCGGCGCCCGTCCTCCCTCGGGGGAGAGGACGGGCGCCGTCGGCGTGGTACGGGGCCCTTGGTCGGGCCGGAGCGCTAACGCACCGTGAAATGAACCGCGTTCTCCAGGAACGGCACGTCGATCCACGGCTTCGGCTGCGCCACCAGCGCCAGCAGGACGATCACCGTGCCGAGGAGGCCGTACGTGATCATGTCCGTGAACCGGGAGCGTACGGCGAGCATGCCCACGGACGGGGTGACGCGGCGCAGCACGGCGCCGAGGAGCAGACCGGCGCCGATCAGGATCGTGCCGATCCGGACCGCTTCGGCGAACGCGTCGGCGCCGATGAACACCAGACCGACGCCGACCAGCGACAACACGCTCAGCAGAGGCCACTGGCGGGCGGGTGCGGGAGCGTCCCCGGACGCGGCGCGCCCGCCGCCCTCGGGGCGCGCGGTGTCACGCGTGACGGCGGGCGGCCGCCGGGACCCGGCGGGGCGGGCGGTCGGATCGTCTTCCGCCTCACGCGGCTCGTCGGCGGCCGGGTCGGCGGTCGCGCCGACAGCGGCCTCGTCCGGCTCGGCCCCGGCCCGGTCCCCGTCACCGGCTCCGTGTGCGCCGCCGCCGTCGCCCGTGCGTACCTCCATGGGATCACCCACCCGTCAGACCGCAGACCCGGCCGACGCCGACGCCGCGCGCTCGGCCGCCTCCACCACGTTCACCAGCAGTTGCGCCCGCGTCATCGGGCCGACACCGCCCGGGTTCGGGGCGACCCAGCCGGCCACCTCCGCGACGTCCGGGTGGACGTCGCCGACGATCTTGCCGTTCTCGTCGCGGCTCACGCCGACGTCGAGCACGGCCGCGCCCGGCTTGACGTCCTCGGGCCGGATCAGGTGCGGCACACCGGCGGCCGCGACGATGATGTCGGCCTGGCGCAGATGGGCGGAGAGGTCACGCGTGCCGGTGTGGCACTGCGTCACCGTCGCGTTCTCGGACTTACGGGTCAGCACCAGCGGCATCGGCCGACCGATGGTGATGCCGCGCCCGACGACCACGACGTTCGCGCCCTTGATCTCCACGCCGTGGTGGCGCAGCAGCTGGATGATGCCGTACGGGGTGCACGGCAGCGGCCCCTCGATGCCCAGCACCAGCCGGCCGAGGCTCATCGGGTGCAGCCCGTCCGCGTCCTTGGCCGGGTCCATCAGCTCCAGCACCCGGTTGGCGTCGATGCCCTTGGGCAGGGGCAGTTGGACGATGTAGCCGGTGCACTCCGGGTTCTCGTTGAGCTCCCGTACGACCGCCTCGATCTCCTCCTGGGTGGCGGTGTCGGGCAGTTCGCGCTGGATCGACGAGATGCCGACCTGCGCGCAGTCGCGGTGCTTGCCGTTGACGTACCAGCGGCTCCCCGGGTCGTCCCCGACGAGCAGGGTCCCGAGGCCAGGTGTGACACCCCGCTCCTTGAGGGCCGCCACGCGGACGGTCAGATCGGACTTGATCGCGGCTGCGGTGGCCTTGCCATCGAGAATCTGGGCAGTCATACCCCCATCTTCACGGATGCACCCGTCGCGGTTCCAATCCGGGCGGCCCACGTCTCGACCACCGGATGGCCGGCAGGTTGCACTTGCACAACACCTGGGGATACCGGCTGGACAAGAAGTCGGTACGCAGACGACGATGAGGCGCGCAGTGCCGCGGGCAGTGCCGGGGGGCAAATCAGCAAATAACCATGCAGTTCCTCCGCTCGGACCGCGTCGTCCCCGCATTTCAACGGAGGAAACCCGCCATGAGCTTCGGCGACCAGAACAACCCCTACGGCCAGCCGCAGGGCCAGCCCCAGCAGCCCGGTTACGGCCAGCCCCAGGGTGGTCAGCCCGGCTACGGCTACCCGCAGGCCCCGCCCGTCCAGCCCTACGGCGGCGGCTACCCGGCCGGTCCGCAGGAGATGCCGGGCGGTGTCAAGGCGGCCCGCGTGATGCTGTTCATCATCGGCGGCTTCCAGATGATCGGCGTGGTCTTCGCCGCGCTGTTCGCCATGGGCCTCAGCAAGGCGAAGGACGACCCGACCCTCAAGGACGACCTTCAGTTCCAGCAGTTCGCCGAGTGGTCCGTCGGCGCGGTGTGGTTCATCACGCTGCTCATCCTGGCCTGGGGTGTGCTCGCCATCGTCCTCGGCGCCAAGTTCGGTAGCGGCGGCAACGGCATCCGCATCACCGCCCTGGTGTTCGGCATCATCACCGCGGTGCTCGGTATCTACCCGTTCATCCTCGTCGGCCTGGTGCACACCGTGCTGGCGATCCTCATCGCCGTCTTCGTCGGCAAGGCCGACGGTGCGGCCTGGTTCAACCGTCAGCGCGCGTAAGTCCCGCCCCGCTGCCGCTCCGAAGGCCGTGACCACCGCACCTGCGGGGTTCACGGCCTTCGGCCTTTCCGTCCCGGTCTGGGTGTCATGCGAACGTCTATCGGCGTTCCTTACCCTCACGGCGGAACCCTGGGGGAAGGGGACGACTCATGTACACGATCATCGTGGTGCCGGGTCCGGGTATGGCCCCGTGCGAAAAGCTCCGACTGGCGCCGGGCGAGACCCTCCGCTTCGGCCGCGGAGCAGCCGCGTCGCGTACATCCGCTGACGCATCGACCGGAGCACGGTCCCTGCCGGCCATCGCGCACGACGGCCCCGGGCGGCCCACCGGTCCTCACGACCGGTGGGCCGCCCGCCGCGCGCAGGTGGCACGCACGAGCTCCAAAGGTTCGGCGCCGTCGGCCGTACCGCATACGCTGACACGCGGACCGGGGGAGGACTGTCATGTACAGCATCATCATCGTGCCGCCGGAGTGCGACGGACCGGGTGAACACCTCAGGATCGCGCCCGGTGAGCGGATCGTCTTCGGCCGGGAGGCGCCCGCCTCCGGCCTCGTACTGAGCCACGACGGCGTGTCCCGGAACGCCGGGGAGATCACCGCGCAGGGCGCGTTCTGGATCCTCAGCAACCACAGCGCGCGGCAGACGTACGTCGTGGAGAACCCGGAGGGCGCCGGGGAGCACGTCAAGGTCGCGCCGGGCCGGCTGGACGCGCCCGTCCCCTTCGAGTTCTCGCGGGTGGTGCTCCCCGCCGCCGGCGATCTGCTGAGCTTCGACGTGTGGGCGCCGCGCCACCGCTACGGCGAGCCGCCGGCCCACGGGGGCGGCCCCGGATCGGCCGTCACCGCCCCTGCGTTCTCCCTCGACCCCACCAAGCGCTACTTCGCCGTACTGGCCGCCCTGTGCGAACCCCGGCTGCGTGGCGCGCCGCACGCCCCGCTCCCCACCATCGACCAGGTGGTGGAGCGGCTGCGGCCGACCTGGCCGGCGGCGAACCGCTCGTCCGTGTACTGGAACATCGACTACCTCACGGTCAAACTCCGGCTGAGACCCGGCCCGGAGAGTGCGGAGGCGGGACAGCGCGCCAACGGCAAGAAGGAGTCGCTGGTCTCCCTCGCCCTGCGTTTCGACCTGGTGCGCGAGGACGACCTGATCGTGCTCACCGCGGCCGGCCACCGGGTGACGCGATGACGGAACAGACCCCGGTGGTCCCCGTCCCGGCCGGCTACCGCGTCGGGGCCTGGGAAGTGCGCGAGCCCATCGCGTCCGGCGCCTTCTCCACCGTCTACGCGGCCCGCAACGTCTCCGGAGACGGGGGAAGGAAGAAGGCCGGTGAACTGCCCGGGTCCGCCGCGCTGAAGTTCCTCTGCACCGGCACCCGCACCCCTCGCCAGCTGCGTCACCTGCGCGAACTGGCGGAGCGCGAGATCGGGTTGCTCAGCCGGATGAGCTCCCCCCGGCTGATCCGCATGTACGAGGTGCTGACCGTCGACGACCCCGAGCGCCCGGAACTCGACGGCGCCACCGTGCTCGTACTGGAACAGGCCGCCGCCTCCCTGGACGACGTGCTGGCCGACTCGTCCGCGCCCCGGCCGGATCCGGCGCTGCTGGCCCACGTCTGCGAGGGCCTGCACCAGCTGCACCACGCCGGCTGGGTGCACGGCGATCTGAAGCCCGCCAACATCCTGCTGATGAAGGACGGTTCGGTCCGCCTCGCCGACTTCAACATGGCGGCAGAGCTGCACGGCACCCACGCCTACGCGCCCGCGTTCGCCACCCCCGACCACACCCCGCCCGAACTCCTCTGGTCCGAGGTCGACGAGCGCGGTACGCGGGTGCGCCCCACGGCCGACGTCTGGGCCTTCGGCGTCCTCGCCCACCTCACCCTCACCGGCAGCCACCCGCTGCCCGGCGGCTCGCCGGACGCCCGCTGCGACGCGGCCGTCCGCTACGCCCGGGGCGCGGAGGAGCTGCGGCTCTCCCCCGAACTGCCCCCGGTATGGCGGGAGATCGTCACCGACTGCCTGGGACGCACGCACAAGGAGCGGGCCGCCCACGACACGGCCGCACTCCTGCGCCGCGTCGAGGAGGCCGCGGGCGTCACCGCCTCGACCCGGCTGCCGAGGCTGCGCCCCCGCTTCTGGCGCCGGCACCCCGTACTGGCGTCGATCGCCGCCACCGTGGTCCTGGCGGCGGTGGGGCTGACCGGGGCCACGTACGCGTACGTCACGCACGACGACGGGTCGCCGGTGTACGCGGCCCTGGACAAGGAGGCGTCGTTCCCGACCGGGCCCGACGGGCAGGTGCTCTACGGGTACCACCGCTGCCCCGAGGGCTCCGTGTGCTTCTTCAGCGAGCACAACGGGAACGGCGAGATGTGCAGTTGGCGGGAGGACGACGACGACTGGCTGACGGGCGAGGAGACCTGCGCCTGGGCCGCCGACCGGCCGGTGCGGTCGGCGTTCAACAACATCGCGGACGGGCGCAGGCTCCGCGACGTGGAGTACTTCCGGGGCAAGGACTTCACCCCCGCGGGCAACGACCGCCGCCGGATGGCCCAGCGCACCGGGTGCAGCGCCGTGAACAGCATGGGCAACCTGGCGGGCACCTACGCGCCGCTCTCGCACCGGCTGGTCGACAGCTGCTCGTCCAGGTCCACGCTGTGGGCGTTCCTGTCGGCGGTCTGGTGAGCGCGGCGCCGGTACGGCGGGGGCGGGTCACTCGTCCGGCAGCCGCGCCACGTCGGACACCGGTCCGAGATGGCCGAGCTTGTCGGGGTTGGCCACCGAGCGGATCGTGTGGACCACGCCGTCGGCGATGCCCAGCTCGACCACGCTGACCACGCGGCCCTCCGCGTCGTACCTGACGGCGCCCGGCCGGCCGTTGACGCGGGCCGTCCGCTGGGAGATGCCCAGATTCCCGGCCCGGCGGAAGACGCCGAGCAGCAGCCGCACCACGCGCGGCCGCCCGGCCAGCGGCTTGCCGAAGACCCGCACCTTGCCGCCGCCGTCGCCGTGGAGCACCACGTCCGGGGCGAGCATCCCGAGCAGCGCGTCCATGTCGCCGCCCTCCGCGGCCTCGAAGAACCGGCGGGCGAGCTCCTCGCCCTCCGCCCGCCGCTCGCGGGGCGGCGCGCTGTCGTGCACCTGCTCCCCGGCGGCGATGCGCTGCCTGGCGCGGGCGAAGATCTGCCGGCAGTTCACCTCGGTCTTGCCGGTGGCCCTCGCCATGTCGGGGTAGCCGTACCCGAACACCTCGCGCAGCACGAACACCGCACGCTCCACCGGGGACAGGGTCTCCAGCAGTACGAGGAACGCCATCGACAGCGAGTCGGACAGCTCGGCGTGCTCCGCGGGCCCCGGCCGGCCGGGGGTCACGACGACCGGCTCGGGCAGCCAGTCGCCCACGTAGGTCTCCCGCCGCACCCGCGCCGAACTCAGGTGGTTGATGCCCAGCCGCGTCACCGTCGTGGTCAGATACGCCTTCAGATCGGCGATCGCGGTCCCGGCCCGGTGCGCCCGGGTCAGGCCGAGGAACGCATCCTGCACGATGTCCTCGGCGTCGCCCACGGAGCCTGTCATCCCGTAGGCGATGGAGAACAGCAGGGGCCGGTAGCCGGCCGCGTCCGTCACACCCGTCGATCCCGGCACAGAGCCCCTCTCCACCTCGCCCACCACGCCTGCCGGCCCGTCCCGTCCGCCCTGCCGTTCGAGGGCGCTCGGGCACGACGTCCCGCAGGGTATCCGAGGCGCGGGGCTGATCCGCCGAGGCCTCACCGGCCCGCCGACAGGCGCCCGGAAGGTGACGCACATCACGTTCACCGCTGTCACAGGCCGCCGGGCTGCCCTGTCTCAGAGGGGTGACAGCTCGACGCTCTCATCAGCGCCGTGAAATCAGCGCCGTGAAATCGACGCCGTCAACTCATCGCCGTCCACGAGTTCGGACAACGGAGAACCTCATGAACCTCACGCTGTGGATCATTGCCGGACTGCTCGCCGCCGCCTACCTGGTCGCCGGCGTCGGCAAGCTGATCATGCCGAAGGAGAAGATCGCCGCCACCGGAGCCGGCGCGCGATGGGTCGAGGACTTCAGCGCGGGCGGTGTCAAGGCCATCGGAGCCGTCGAGGTCCTGGGCGCGGCGGGTCTGATCCTGCCACCCGCGCTCGACATCGCGCCGGTGCTGACACCGCTGGCCGCGACCGGCCTGGTGCTGCTCATGGCCGGCGCCGCGTACACCCGCCTGCGGCGTCACGAGACCACGTACATGGTGGCGGACCTCGTCTATCTCGTCCTGGCCGGCTTCGTGGCGTGGGGACGCTTCGGACCCGAGTCCTTCGTATAGCCGGTCGCCGGCGGCCCAGACGGCCGCGGACCCTGAAACTTTTCAGGTACCGCTTCCGGCCACGCTGCGGCACAGTCGCCTTCGTGCCGCCACGGGGGTCGGCACGACCGGAGGGAATCGCCGCGACGGGGCCTGCCCCGCGCTCGGACGCCTCGCGTGTCCGGCCGCGGTGACGCGCGACGCCACCGCGGCCGGTTCTCCCGGCGCCGTTCCGGCTCTGCCCGCCCCCGGCGCCCACCGAACGTCCCAGGGCGAAAGCCTTGCCAGCAGTGGAGTCCACACTCGTGCATCCCGTCGCCCGCGTCTTCCAGATCCTGTTCCTCCTCGGCGGGATCGGCATGTTCGCCGCCGCCTTCGTCGCGGCCCCCGACAACACCTGGCGGAGCGTGGTCGACTTCCGCTACGAGTGCACCACGACGAACACGGGGACCCAGGAGCGGCCGCGGCCGAAAGAGACCTGCGAGGACCGGGGAGCGATGTTCTCCCAGCGCGGCACCGACGAGGTCATGGTGTCCGCCCTCGCCGGCGTCGGCCTGATGATCGGCGCCGCGGCCGTCTCCGTCGGGGCCGCCCGCCGCCCGTCGGCGCCCCAGGCCCTCGCCCCGGCCGCCCTACATCAGTACGGCGGCCATGGCTCGTTCCCGACGCCGCCGGGGCACATGCCCGGCGCCGCTCGGTAACCTCTTCGGCAGGCGTCGCGGTGCGTACGCCGAGCAGAGCAGTACAACGGGGGATTCATGTCGGACCAGCGGCCCGCGCCGCCATACTCACCGGCGTCCGGCGACGCCGCACTGGCTCGGGCGGGCGCGACCCCGCTCGGGCCCGCCGACCCGGCGCTCATCGGGCCGTACGTACCACTGGGGCTGCTGGGCAGCGGCGGGATGGGCCGGGTCTATCTCGCGCGCCCCGCCGACGACAGCCCCGGGCTCGCCGCGGTCAAGGTCATCCGGCCCGAGTACGCGGAGGACGCCGAGTTCCGGCGGCGGTTCCAGCGTGAGGCCGCCGTCCACGCCCGGGTCGGCGCGCCGCACGCGCCCGCCCTGCTGGGCACCGCGTTCCAGGACACGCTGCTGTGGATGGGCACGCAGTACCTGCCGGGTCTCAATCTCGCCGACGCGGTCCGCGACTGCGGCGCGCTCACACCGGCCGCGGTCTGGCGGCTGATCGCGGAGCTGGGGCGGGCGCTGGAGGCCCTGTCCGCCGCCGGGGTCGTGCACCGGGACCTCAAGCCGTCGAACGTGATCCTGTCGCTGCGCGGCGCGCACGTGATCGACTTCGGCATCTCGCAGGCCGCCGACAGCAGCGCCATCACCACCACGGGCAGCCGGGTCGGCACGCCCGCCTTCATGGCGCCCGAGTACCTCAGGGACGGCCGCTGCGACGCCGCGTCCGACGTCTTCTCGCTGGCGGGCACGATCGTCTACGCGGCCACCGGGCACGCCCCGTTCGGGGACGGCACCGGGGTGGACGTCATGCACCGGGTCGCGTTCGAGGAGCCCAGGGCGGAGGTCATGGGCGCGCTCGGGGCCGCGGACCCCGCGCTGGCCGCCCTGCTGGCGACCTGCCTCTCGAAGGACCCCGCCGGCCGGCCCACCCCGCGGCAACTGGTCGAAGCGGCCGCCGCGCGCCCGTGCGCACCGGCGTGGGAGGAGCCGCTGGCCTCCCGGCTGCTCGCCCGGCAGCAGGGCTGCGAGGTGCTGGAGTGCGCTCCCGCCCGGCAGACCGGCCACTTCCGCGCGCCCACGCAGCAGGTGGCCGCCCCCGCGGCCGGTCCCGCCTTCGGCCCGCCGACCCCGCCCGGCGCGTACGGCCCGCCCACGCCTCTGCCCTATACACCCGCGCCCCTGCCCGGCGCGTACGGCCCGCCCACACCTGTGCCCGGCGCTGTTCCGGCTCCCCGCCGCCGCGGCGGGAAGCTGTATCTGGCGGTCGGCTCGGGCCTCGCCGTGTGCGCCGTCGCCCTGGGCGTCTTTCTGCTCACCCGCCCGGCGGGCACCGACTCCGCCGCCCTGTCGCCGACCGCCGTGGACAGCTCCGGCCCCGGCAGCGACCCGGCCGCACCGCGGCCCGGTGTCACCGACGCCTCCCCGTCCGCCGGCCAGGACCGGGACGACGAAAAGGACAAGGGCAAGAAGGACAAGGACGAGGAGGAGGACGCGCGGGAGAAGCCGGACGACTCCGCGGGGACCGGCCGGGGCGGCGCCGAGGACGCGCCCGCCCCGTCGGCGGCCACCACGCCCGACAGCGGCGGCGGCACGGCCCCGAGCAGCGCGCCGCCGGCCCCGAGCCCGGCCAGGACCACGGCCGAGCCCGCCACCCCGGCGTGGCTCTCGCAGTGCACCTACTACTCCGGCACCGCGATCACCCGCTACGGCGACAAGGGGCAGCGCGTCGTGCAGGCGCAGTGCATGCTCTCCAAGCGGGGCTACAGCGTCGGCAGCGCGGGCGTGGACGGCGAGTTCGGCGAGGACACCGCCGCCGCGGTCAAGCGCTTCCAGAGCGACAAGGGGCTCCTCGTCGACGGCGAGGTCGGCCCCGACACCTGGGGCGCACTGCGTAAGAGGACCTGACCCGCGAGGGCCGGCAGGCGGCGCCCGTGCCCGTACGCACCGGTGGCCCGGCCCTTGTCCGGGCCGGGCCACCAGGGGCGGCCCGCCGCTCGACGCGGCGGGCCGACGGGCGCGTCAGTGGAAGAAGTGCCGCGTCCCCGTGAAGTACATCGTCACGCCGGCCTTCTTCGCCGCCTCGACGACCAGCTCGTCACGGACCGAACCGCCCGGCTGGACCACGGCCTTGACGCCGGCCCCGGTGAGGATCTCCAGACCGTCGGGGAACGGGAAGAACGCGTCGGAGGCGGCGTACGCACCCCGCGCCCGCTCCTCACCGGCCCGCTCGACCGCGAGCTTGGCGGAGTCGACCCGGTTGACCTGGCCCATGCCGACGCCGACGGAGGCGCCGTCCTTGGCGAGCAGGATCGCGTTGGACTTGACCGCGCGGCACGCCTTCCAGGCGAACGCCAGCTCGGCCAGCTCGTCGGCGGACAGCGCGTCGCCGGTCGCGAGCGTCCAGCCGGCCGGGTCGTCGCCGTCGGCCTGGAGGCGGTCGGTGACCTGGAGGAGCGCGCCGCCGTCGATGGGCTTGAGCTCGACCGGGTTCGCCGGGGCGCCCTCGGCGCGCAGCACGCGGATGTTCTTCTTCTTGGCCAGGACCTCGACCGCGCCGTCCTCGTAACCGGGCGCGACGATGACCTCGGTGAAGATCTCGGCGACCTGCTCGGCCATCGCCACGGACACCGGGCGGTTCACGGCGATGACGCCGCCGAACGCGGACAGCGGGTCGCAGGCGTGCGCCTTGCGGTGCGCCTCCGCGACGTCCGCGCCGATCGCAATGCCGCACGGGTTGGCGTGCTTGATGATCGCGACGCAGGGCTCGGAGTGGTCGTACGCGGCCCGGCGCGCGGCGTCGGTGTCCGTGTAGTTGTTGTAGGACATCTCCTTGCCGTGCAGCTGCTCGGCCTGCGCGAGGCCGCCGCTGCCGGAGGTGTAGAGCGCGGCGGGCTGGTGCGGGTTCTCGCCGTAGCGCAGCACGTTCTCGCGCTCCCAGGTGGCGCCCAGGAAGTCGGGGAAGTCGCTGTCGTCGGCGGGCGCGTACGAGGACGCGAACCAGGAGGCGACGGCCACGTCGTACGCGGCGGTGTGCCGGAACGCCTGGGCGGCGAACCGCTTGCGCAGCTCCAGCGAGAAGCCGCCCTCCCTGACCGCCTGGAGGACCGCGGCGTACGCGCCCGGGTCGGTGACGACTGCCACGGACGGGTGGTTCTTGGCGGCGGCGCGGACCATGGACGGGCCGCCGATGTCGATCTGCTCGACGCACTCGTCGGGGCTCGCGCCGGAGGCGACGGTCTCCTTGAACGGGTACAGGTTCACCACGACCAGGTCGAACGGCTCCACGCCCAGTTCTGCGAGCTGCTCGCGGTGGGCGTCCAGACGCAGGTCGGCGAGGATGCCGGCGTGCACACGGGGGTGCAGCGTCTTGACGCGGCCGTCCAGGCACTCGGGGAAGCCGGTCAGCTCCTCGACCCTGGTCACGGGGACCCCGGCGGCGGCGATCTTCGAGGCGGTCGAGCCGGTGGACACGAGCTCGACCCCCGCCTCGTGCAGCCCGCGGGCAAGCTCCTCAAGACCCGTCTTGTCATAGACGCTGACCAGTGCGCGACGGATGGGCCTGGTACCCGACTTATTCACCGACATGAACCTTTCGTCCCTCAATGCGGTAGCCGTGCCGGGCGAGACGCCCCACGACCTCGACGAGCAGCGTGCGCTCGACTTCCTTGATGCGCTCGTGGAGAGCGTCTTCGTCGTCCGTGTCCCGTACGTCGACCACGCCCTGGGCGATGATCGGTCCGGTGTCGACGCCGTCGTCGACGAAGTGGACGGTGCATCCGGTGACCTTCGCGCCGTACGCGAGCGCGTCCCGCACTCCGTGGGCACCGGGGAAACTGGGCAGCAGCGCGGGGTGCGTGTTGACGATGCGCCCGCCGAACCGTGCGAGGAATTCCTTCCCCACGATCTTCATGAAGCCGGCCGAGACGACGAGGTCGGGCTCGTACGCGGCGGTGGCCTCGGTGAGGGCGGCGTCCCACTCCTCGCGGGTGGCGAAGTCCTTCACCCGGCAGACGAAGGTCGGCAGCCCGGCGCGCTCGGCGCGCTCGAGACCGGCGATCTGGCCGCGGTCCGCGCCGACGGCGACGACTTCCGCGCCGAAGCCTTCGGGATCGGCGGCGATCGCGTCGAGCAGGGCCTGGAGATTCGTCCCCGATCCGGAGACCAGGACGACGAGGCGGGCGGGAGCCACGGGAAGAACTCTTTTCGCGTTACGGTGCGGCTTACGGTGCGACTTTGTGCGGTCGTACAAACGAGTCGCATCCCCTGATACGGGGAACTCTACGAAGAGCTCGACCGTCAGCAACGATACCGGCACACAGAACGGCCCCCACGGGACGGGGCCGCGGCCGGAAGGTAGCGTCTGGGGGCGGGACCGCACCCAGACGGACCCGATCACGGGCATGACGAGGGGAAGACGTTCACCAGATGCCGGACCGACGCCGCCGTACGGACCTCCTGTTGCCGCGGGAGCGCCAGTCCACGGACGACAACAACCCCTTCGCGCCGCCGCCCGAGGGCAGCCCGGAACAGCCGTGGCAGCCGCGCCGGCCCGCGTCGAACGACGACTCGTCGTCCTCCGACGGATCCGGTTCCGGCTCCGGTTCCGACTCCGACGACTCGGACCGCGGCTCTCGGCCGGGCCGGGGCGGCCGGTGGAGCAGCCGTCAGCCCGGCCGCTCCGCGGGCGGCGGCTTCGGCGGCCGGCCGGGCTCCGGGCAGAACGGCCCGGGCGGAAAGGGCGGGCCCGGCGGTCCGGGCGGCCCCGGCGGTCTGCGCTGGGACCCGACGGACCCCGCTCAGCGCCGCGCCCGGTACGCCCTGCTGTCGGGTATGTGGGCGTTCTTCTTCGCGCTGTTCGACTTCCCCGAGATCGCCCTGCTGCTCGGGGCGCTCGCCCTGTACTGGAGCATCAGCTCCCTGCGCGCCAAGCCCGCGGGCCGGACGAGCGCCGACGCCCTGACCACCGGCGGCACGCCGCCGAACGCCCCGCCCCCGCCGTCGCAGGCTCCCGGGACCGCGCCCGCCGCCTCGAACCGGCCGCAGATCACGTCGGCGGTGAGCGGCCTGGTGATGGCGAGCCTCGCGCTGCTGATCGTGGCCGCGTCGTTCACGGCGCAGCTCGTCTACCGCGACTACTACACCTGCCTGAACGACGCGCTGACCAAGTCGGGCCAGCTCGCCTGCAACGAGGAACTCCCGGAGCCGCTGCGGGGCATCCTCGGCGTCAAGGAGTAGCGAGCCTCCAAGGCGTGACAACCTTTCACGACGGCCCGGGTGCGCTCTGCCCCGGGCCGTCGTGGTGTCTCACCGGGGGCCGTCGTCCGCCGCGGGCTCCTGCGGGGGCTCGGACTCGGGCAGCGGGGCGGGTGCGGGCGGGAAGTCCGGCATCAGGCCGCCGGAGGACTCCTTCAGCGCCGCCCAGCGGTCCTGGCGGGGCCCGCGTTCGGCCCAGGTCTCCGTCGGCAGGAAGTCGTACAGGTCGTCGTCGGTCTCATCGGACCCGCCAGCCCTGGCAGCCCCGTCAGCCCCGCCGGTCTCGGCGTGCTCGGTACCGAGGTCAGGCTCCGGCACCGTTGCCGGGGGCTCGACGGCGGCCTCCGCGGGCCGGCGGCGCAGCAGCCCCCGCCACCGCCCCGGCGACGGCGTCCGCAGCCGCCAGGCCCGCAGCGCCAGCGCCAGCGGGACGCCCAGAGCGGCCGTCCAGACCAGCGCCGCGAGGCCCGCCGTCCACCACACGGGCCCGAACGCGGCGAGCCGGCCGGTGCCGAGCGGGCCGCCGGACGACGCGGCGAGCAGGGCCATGAGCCCGGCGCAGCCGACCGCCCCGAGCAGCGCCGTGAGCGCCGTCCCGCCCGGCCGCCAGGCCGTCTCGCGCGCCCCGTACCGAGGGGCGGCCGCGCCCACCGTGAACCAGGCGACGACCGCCGCCCCGACGACCGGCACCGCGGCGGCCGCCCAGTGCAGCGGGGTGCCGGGGCCCTGGCCCGGCACCGCCGCGAGCAGCGGGAAGTCGGGCAGGGCGGGCGTGCCGGTCACGGCGAGCGGTGTGGCCGTCGCCCCCGTGCCGAGGGCGAAGCCCGGGCCCAGGCCGTAGGCCGCGCCCCAGACCGCCGCGTTGGGCAGCAGCGCGAGGACCAGCAGCGCGATCGCCGCCCGGCCCGACCACTCCCCCGACAGCGCCATGAACGACTCGTGCGCCGCCCGCCCGTGCCAGACCGCCGAGATCACGACCAGGACCGCGCCACCGGCGAGCAGCGCGAGCACCCCGGCGAGGGCGGCCCGCAGCGCGGCGGCCACCCGGCTGCGGGCGAGAGCGACCCGCAGCCGCGGCGGTGCCCATGACGGCAGCGGGCCGAGCGGACGCCCGCTCGCGCTCCAGGCCCCGGAGGCCGCCGCCAGAAGCGCCACGAGCGGCAGGTGGACCAGCGCGCTCAGCGGGTCCGCGGCGAACGAGCCGCCCGCGACGTACAGCACGACCGGCGCTCCGACCAGCACATACCCGCTGGCGACCATGGTCGGCGCGCTCCACGCGGACGGCCTCGGCCGGCCCGGGTCCGGCTCCAGCGCGTCGCGCGCCGCGCGGTGCGCCAGCCAGACCGGCAGGGCGACGAGGAGCAGCGGTACGACGCCCATCGGCGCGGGGGCTCCGGTGAGGGTGTCCGCCCGGACGAGTTCGGTGCCGTGGGCGAGCAGCCACAGCGCGGCCGCGACGTGCAGGGCGTCGCCCGGGTCGCTGTCCGGGAAGGGCGAGCTGATCCACATCACCATCACGAACACGGTGATCAGACCGAGCCCCAGTCCGGCGGCCGTCGCGCCGCGCACCAGCGACGCGACGAGCGCGACCGATGTGCCGCCCTGGACGGCGACCGGGGCGTGCGGCATCGAGGGGCTCTGTTCGGTCAGTTGGGTCACGCGGCCATGCTGCCAACGACACGCACTTTATCCATGTAACGGGCCAATGACCGATGTGTCGCTCAAGATACGTTTATGTGCTTTTTCGTCGAGTGCTGTGCCGCTGGGGGCCCATCATGACCAAGAGCACCACCCGCTCCGCATCCGGCACTCCCCTGCCGCCTCCGAAGGAACGGCGCAGGCTGCGGGAGGCGGCGTCGCTCTCGGAGGACGCCGTCGCGGCGGCCGCCGGCGTCACCCGGGCGACGGTCCGCTCCTGGGAGACCGGGCGGACGAATCCCAGGGGACGCAAGCGCGAGGCGTACGCCAGGCTGCTGGCGTCGTTCGCCGCGCAGGACGAACCGGCGCCCGCGAGCCCGGAGCCCGTACCGGCGCCCGCGGGTCCGGAGCCCGAACCGCCGTCGCCGGTCGACCCGGCCGCTCCGTCGGGCCCGGCGCCGGAGCCCGAACCCACGCCTGTGGCGGTCGCCGTCCCTGTCGCCGCCCCGGTCACCGTCCCGGTCGTCCCGCCGAGGTCCGCGCCCGGACCGGAGGAGGCGTTCGACGCGTTGTACGAGGCGGCCGCCCCGGGGCTCGTACGCCAGACGTATCTGCTCGGCGGCCGGCGCCGGCTCGCCCTCGAGTCGGTCGAGCACGCGTTCGACCTCGCCTGGCAGCGCTGGCCGGAGGTCGCCGTGGACCGGGACCCGGCGGGCTGGGTGCGGGCCGTCGCGTACGAGTACGCCATGTCCCCCTGGAACCGGCTGCGGGCCGTCCACCGGTACCCCGACGAACCGCCCCGGGGCGATCCCCTGGGAACGCTGTTCGAGGCACTGCAGGAGCTGCCCCCGGCGTACCGCCGCGCCCTGCTGCTCCACGACGGCCTGGGGCTCGGCCTGCCGGAGACCGCGGCCGAGACGGAGGCCAGCAACCGGGCCACCGCCAACCGTCTGCTGCACGCGCGCGAGGCCATGACCGAACGGCTCCCCGAACTGGCCGACCCGGGCGTGCTGCGGGACCGGTTGACGGCCCTGGCCGATGCCGGGTCCGAGCCGCTCACGGCCCCCGCGTCCGCCGTCCGCGGCGGCTGCGAACGCCGGGCCCGGACGTGGACGCGGACCGTCGCCACGGCGACCGCGCTGATGGCGGCGGCGACCGTCTTCACCATGGCCACCGCCCCGCGCCAGTACGAACCGCCGGCGTCGGCGACCCGGCAGATCGACGGCGTGCCCGGACCGCAGCACGGCCCGCACACGCTGACGGCGAAGGAGAAGTCACTGCGCGACAAGCTCCGCGAGGGGCCGGGCTCCGGACCGGAGCGCCTGGCGCCGATGGCGGACTGAGCGCGGGCGTACGCGCGGCCGGCCAGGAGATACGCGTGCGGGCCCGCCCCCGGTCATCCGGGTGCGGGCCCGCACATGTGGTGCGAAAGGTCAGCCGGCGAGAATGGCGCGCGCCAGCTTGGCCGTCTCGGTCGGCGTCTTGCCGACCTTGACGCCCGCGGCCTCGAGGGCCTCCTTCTTGGCCGCCGCGGTGCCGGAGGAGCCGGAGACGATGGCGCCGGCGTGGCCCATGGTCTTGCCCTCGGGGGCGGTGAAGCCCGCGACGTAGCCGACGACCGGCTTGGTGACGTTGGCCTTGATGAAGTCGGCCGCACGCTCCTCGGCGTCGCCGCCGATCTCACCGATCATGACGATCAGGTCGGTGTCGGGGTCGGCCTCGAACGCCGCGAGGGCGTCGATGTGCGTCGTGCCGATGACCGGGTCGCCACCGATGCCGACGGCGGAGGAGAAGCCGATGTCCCGGAGCTCGTACATCATCTGGTAGGTCAGCGTGCCGGACTTCGACACCAGACCGATGCGGCCGGGCTTGGTGATGTCGCCCGGGATGATGCCGGCGTTCGACTGGCCCGGGGTGATGAGACCGGGGCAGTTCGGGCCGATGATGCGGGTCTTGTTGCCCTTGGACTTCGCGTACGCCCAGAAGGCGGCGGAGTCGTGCACCGCGATGCCCTCGGTGATGACGACCGCGAGCGGGATCTCGGCGTCGATGGCCTCGACCACGGCGGCCTTGGCGAAGGCCGGCGGCACGAAGAGGACGGAGACGTCGGCGCCCGTCTTCTCCATCGCCTCGGCGACGGAGCCGAAGACCGGTACCTCGGTGCCGTCGAAGTCGACGGACGTGCCGGCCTTGCGCGGGTTCACGCCGCCGACGATGTTGGTGCCGTCACCCAGCATGAGCTTGGTGTGCTTCATGCCCGTGGCACCGGTCATGCCCTGGACGATGACCTTGCTGTCCTTGGTCAGGAAGATAGCCATGGTTCTACAGTCCCTCTTCCCTTACTTGGCCGCAGCAGCGAGCTCGGCGGCCTTGTCGGCCGCTCCGTCCATGGTGTCCACGCGCTGCACCAGCGGGTGGTTGGCGTCGGAGAGGATCTTGCGACCCAGCTCCGCGTTGTTGCCGTCGAGGCGCACGACGAGCGGCTTGGTGACCTCTTCGCCCTTCGAGGCGAGCAGCTGCAGCGCCTGGACGATGCCGTTGGCGACCTCGTCGCAGGCGGTGATGCCACCGAAGACGTTGACGAACACGGACTTGACGTCCGGGTCGCCGAGGATGATCTCGAGGCCGTTCGCCATGACCTCGGCGGAGGCGCCGCCGCCGATGTCGAGGAAGTTGGCGGGCTTCACGTTGCCGTGGGCCTCACCGGCGTAGGCGACGACGTCGAGGGTCGACATGACCAGACCCGCGCCGTTGCCGATGATGCCGACCTCGCCGTCGAGCTTGACGTAGTTGAGGTTCTTGGCCTTGGCGGCAGCCTCGAGCGGGTTGGCTGCGGCCTTGTCCTCGAGGGCCTCGTGCTCCGGCTGGCGGAAGTCGGCGTTCTCGTCGAGCGAGACCTTGCCGTCGAGGGCGAGGACCTCGCCGCTCACGACCTTGGCCAGCGGGTTGACCTCGACGAGGAGCGCGTCCTCGGCGATGAAGGTCTTCCACAGGGTCACCATGACCTCGGCGACCTTCTCGGCGACCTCGGCCGGGAACTGGGCCTGGGCGACGATCTCCCGGGCCTTCTCGATGGAGACACCCTCGTTGGCGTCGACCGGGACCTTCGCCAGCTTCTCGGGGGTCGTCGCGGCGACCTCCTCGATGTCCATGCCGCCAGCGACGGAGGCCATGGCCAGGAAGGTGCGGTTGGTCCGGTCCAGGAGGTACGAGACGTAGTACTCCTCGGCGATCTCCGGAGCGGTCTCCGCGATCATCACCTTGTGGACCGTGTGGCCCTTGATGTCCATCCCGAGGATGTCCGTCGCACGGGCGACGGCCTCGTCCGGGGTGGCCGCCAGCTTGACGCCGCCGGCCTTGCCGCGGCCGCCGACCTTCACCTGCGCCTTGACGACCGACTTGCCGCCCAGCCGCTGGGTGGCCTCGCGCGCCGCCTCAGGCGTGTCGATGACTTCACCGGCCAGCACCGGTACACCGTGCTTGGCGAAGAGATCCCTCGCCTGGTACTCGAACAGGTCCACGCGCAGTCCGTCCCTTTTCTGATGATCGCGGTTCGTTTTCTGCGTGGGCGTGCCGCGAAGGGCAACGTGACTGCTCTTGTCACAAGGGAGGCACACACGGTGTCCGTGGGCGCGGCATGTCCGCCTGGCAGGTTATCCCCGCCGGACGCGCGCCCCTAAATCGCAGATCACACCTGAGCGGTGATTACGGTCACAACGGCCGCCCCGGCGTGGCGCCCGGACCGCGTCCGGCGCGCCTCCGTGACGACGGAGGGCCGGGACGCCCCCTGAACCTCGGGGGCGTCCCGGCCCGGTGCCGGCCCGCTGGTCAGGCACCTGGCGGGTGCCTGACCGGGTCGTCGCTCAGATGCCGTACGGCAGGTAGCTCGGGGTCACGTCGGACACGACGCCCTGCACCCCGCCGACCGCGTTCCCGACGAGCGGCGCGGCGTCGCCCGTGACGTTCGTCGCAAAGTCGTGCGTGAACGGCTCGACCTCGGACACCACACCGGCGGCGAACGGGTCCACCTGGCCGGTCGTGCCGTACGCCAGGCCGGTGGCGCTGCCTGCGACGCCCTCGGCGAGCGGCTGGACGTGGCCGGCCACGGTGTCGACCAGCGGCTGCACCTCGGAGACCACACCGGCCGCGAAGGGCTGCGCCTCGTCGGCGACTCCCGTCGCGAAGGGCTGCACCTGGGAGACCACGCCGCCGGCGAACGGCTGGGCGTGGCCGGCGACCCCCTCCGCGAACGGCTGCGCGTCGGCGGCGACGCCCTGGGCGAAGTAGCCCGCGTCGCCGGCGGCCTGGGCGGCGACCGGCTGGGCGCCGGCGAGGGCGGTCGCGAGGATGGGCGGCAGCACGGCCGCGGAGGTCTCGTCGACGATCGGGCCGGACGCCTCCACCGCGCCCTGGGCACGGGCCTCGGCACCGGCCGGGGCCTGCTCGAGCTCCTGCACGAAGGCGGAGAGGGGACCGAAGAGGTAGTCGATGTCGGCGTCGACCGTGGGGGCGGCCGGGATGTCGACGGAGGGGGCGGAGGGGAAGTCGACGGAGGGGGCTTCGACCGACGGGATGCCGACGGACGGGACGGAGGGGGTGCCGACGGACGGGAGCTGGGCGTCGGGGAGCTGCGCGTCCGGCAGGGACGGAGTCTCGTACGAGGGGACGGTGCCCTCGACGTACTGGCGGGTCTGGTCCTGGATGTCGGACGTCAGGCCCTCAAGGCCGGTCGAGGGCAGACCGTGCTGCGCTTCGACACCGACGACGCCCTGGTCGGTGACCTGGACACCGGCCGAGGCACCGTCGCCGTCGATGCCGAGGGAGGCGTCGACGGCGTCGGCCGCGTCGGTGATCTGGTCCGGGGTGGACAGCGGCACCGAGACGGGCGCCTCGTCGGCGCTGGCCACGGCGGTCCCGAGGGCCCACATACCGGTGGCCGTGGCGGCGACGGCGATCGAGCGGCGGATGTTCTTGTGCATGCTTGGCGGTTCCTTCGAATTCGTTCGGCGATCCGGAGGAGCGGAAGGGCTCCGGAGTGGCGGGCAGACCTGCCCACCCCCGCGTGGCAGGTCGAGGCGGGGGAAAGGCCTGCCCTAGCCGGGGAATTCGAGTACGTCGCGCGGCCTGTCGCGGGTCGGCGGCTCCGCCGCCGGACAGCCGGGAGCCGAGCCGAACGCGTCCGCCGCGCCTGCGTCGGACGTCGCCGCCGGCTGGTCGCCGGCGCGAGGCGTGTGGGTCTCGCCCGAGTGCTGCACCACGCCCTGCCGGTGCTCGCACGGGTCGACCGGGCCGGGCCCGGGCGAGTGCGCCGGGGAGTCGGCGGACGCGAGCAGCGCCGCACCGGGGTGGCCGCTCCGCTCGCCGCAGTACCGGCCGATGCCCTTGGCAACAGCGTGCCCGGCGTCGGCCGAGGCGTGAGCGGGGCGCATGGCCAGGGCACTGCCCCCGGGCTCTGTGGTGAACGGCGCGTAGCCCGGCGCGGGCCCTGCCGCCGGACCGTCGCCGGGGACGACGACGCCGCCGGGGCCCGGCAGCGGGCCGGAAGGCAGTGGTGCGGCAGGCAGTGGTGCGGCAGGCAGTGGACCGGCGACGGCGCCGATCAGCTGCCGGGTCGGGCCCGTCACGTCGTCGGGGACCGGACGGGTCGCCTCGCGGACCGCTTCCACGGTCGGCTCGACGCCCGCGGCAGTCGCCGGAGGCACGGCCGTCGCGGTGCCGACAGCGGGTGCGGACCGGTCGGCCACGCGCCTCGGTTCATCTGCGTGCCCGGCGGCCGCCGGCTCGTCGGTCTCGAGCCGTGCGGCCGGTCCGGCGGACTCGGACTCCACGGAGCCGGAGACCCCGGTCTCCGTGGACACCTGGCCCTGCGCCTGTGCCTGCGTTCCGGCCGACCGGGACTCCGCCGACGCGTCGGCGGTGCCTTCCGGCCGGACATCGGCCCGGGCCGGAGCCGCGGCGCCGGCCCCGGCCTCGGCCGCGTACGCGGGAGCGCCGAAGAGAAGACCGAGCGTCAGGACTCCCCCGAGGATCAGCAGGACCCGCAGCGTCCACGGCCCGGACACCGCCCGGCGCAGCGCGCGCGGGACGGCAGCGGGGCGGAGCGCTGCGGCGGTCACGGTGGAGGGGGCTCACTCTCGGGTCGGCTTCAGCCGGGATGCACGCGATGCTCGCACGAGGCTCCCGGGGCTACGCAAGTCCCTCGTTACCGATGAGACGTCATGTCCCCTACTGTCACTGATGAGCCACCATGTCCGGTATGGGGAGCGGCCGTTTCTCGATGGCCGCCGCCATGACGTCCGGAAAAAGATCCGGCGTGCAGGCGAACGCCGGTGCTCCGAGGGCCGCGAGGGCTGCCGCGTGCTCCCGGTCGTAGGCCGGCGCGCCTTCGTCGGAGAGCGCCAGCAGAGTGACGAACTGCACTCCGGACGCCTTCATCGCCGCGACCCGCTTCAGCATCTCGTCGCGGATTCCGCCCTCGTAGAGGTCGCTGATCAGTACGACGACGGTGTCGGCGGGGCGGGTGATCTGCGACTGGCAGTACGCCAGCGCCCGGTTGATGTCGGTCCCGCCGCCCAACTGGGTGCCGAACAGGACGTCCACCGGGTCGTCGAGCTGGTCGGTGAGGTCGACGACCGCCGTGTCGAAGACGACGAGCCGGGTCGCGATGGAGCGCATCGAGGCCAGCACGGCGCCGAACACCGACGCGTAGACGACGGACGCCGCCATCGAGCCCGACTGGTCGATGCAGAGCACGACCTCCTTCTTCACCGACTGGGACGCGCGGCCGTAGCCGATGAGCCGCTCGGGGACGACGGTGTTGAACTCCGGCAGGTAGTTCTTCAGGTTCGCCCGGATCGTGCGGTCCCAGTCGATGTCGCGGTGACGCGGCCGGTTGATCCTCGCCGAGCGGTCGAGCGCACCGGTCAGCGTCGACCGGGTGCGGGTGGCGAGCTTCTTCTCCAACTGGTCGACGACCTTGCGCACGACGGCACGGGCGGTCTCCTTCGTGGTCTCCGGCATGGCCTTGTTGAGCGAGAGGAGGGTGCCGACGAGATGCACGTCCGCCTCGACGGCCTCGAGCATCTCCGGCTCCAGCAGCAGGGTGGACAGACCGAGCCGGTCGATCGCGTCGCGCTGCATGACCTGGACGACCGAACTGGGGAAGTAGGTGCGGATGTCGCCCAGCCACCGGGCGACGGACGGCGCGGACGCGCCGAGCCCCGCCGTCCTGGCGCCGCCGCGGTTCCCGCGTCCGCCGCCGGGGCCGGTGCCCGCGCCGCTGCCGTAGAGGGAGGCGAGCGCCCCGTCCATCGCCGCGTCCGTGCCGGTCAGTGCGCGGCCCGTGCCGTCCGCGCCGGACTCTCCGCCCAGCACCAGCCGCCACCGCCGCAGCCGCTCGTCGTCCGCACTCGCGCCGCTGTCCCCGGCGGTCGCTTCGCTCATGTTCACGCCGGTGCTCGCCGTCATCGGGCCACCCCCGCCAGGTCGTTGTCGTCGATTCCGAGCAGCATCCGCAGCACGGGGGTCACCGCGTCCGCGCGCGCCGTGTCGAGGCCGGGCCCGAAGCCGGGTGCACCGGCATCCGTCCGCGCCGGTCCGGCCGCCGCCCCCGGTCCGCGCCGGACGAGTTCCCCGAGCGTGCGGCGCACCCCCGGTTCGTACGCGGAGAAGGTGCGCCGCAGCAGCGGCAGCACGTCGGTGAACGCGCCGGCCGGCACGCCGGACAGCCACGCGTCGACGAGGCCGAGCAGGCGCTCGTCGTGGACCAGCAACAGCCCTCCCCCGGACGCGCCGCCGACGAACCCCTCGATCCAGGCCGCCGCTTCGGCCGGCTCCGTGCCCGGGGAGAGCGCGAGCGCCATCAGGCGCGCGGCCTCGTCCTCCGCGAGCCGCCCCTCGTCCAGCAGCAGCCGGGCCGCGCGGCCGCGGATCACTCCGGGGACGGTGTCGCGGCCGGCGAGCTTGTGCAGCACGGACCGCCAGCGCTCGCCCATGCCGCCGCCGGCGTCCGGGAGGAGGGCGACGGCGGTGTGCACGCCGTCGAGGTGCTCGCGCATCTCGGCCGCCCCGTCCGCGTCGAGCCCGGTGCAGGCGGGCGGCAGGCCGACGCAGATCCGCTCGGCGAGCCCCGCGGCGACCTCGCCGAGCGCTGCCGTGTCGGTGCTCCGCACGTCGCCGTACCGCAGCGAGCGGGCCAGCGCGGGCAGCGCCTGGGCGAGGTGGCCGACATCGGCGTCGAGAGCGGCCCGGTCCGCGAGTGCCTTCATCACCACGGGGAGCGCGTCTGGCAGTTCCGCGAGGAGGCACTGCTCGGCAAGTGCGGTGACCTCGGCGAGCGCCGTCGCCGAGACGGCCCGCGCCTCGGCCTTGGCGGTGGCGGCGGAAAGCACCGTGGTGCCCCAGACGCCGGCCTCCGCGACCTTCACCGACAGCTCGGGCTCCCAGCGCAGCCGCCAGCTCTCCCGGAACGTGCCGGTGCTCCCCCGGCCCGTGGCCGGCTCGCCCCAGCCGACCGCGAGGAGCCGCAGCCGGTGCAGCAGCCGGCTCCTGGCGGCGTCGTTCTCCCTGCGCAGGTCGAGATCCAGCTCACGTTCGAGCGCCTCCGGCTTGAGCCGCAGGCTGCGCTGCTGCCGGGTCAGATCCCGCTGGAGCGGCACGGCGGGCGCCGTGTCGGGCACCTCGCCGAGGACGTCCCCGACGATGAGCCGGTCCCTGACGAGGTCGAGCGGCACGTCGGAGCCCTCGCACATCACGGCCCGGACGGCGTCGACCGTCTCGGTCAGCCCGGCGAGCGGCCGGCCCCGCATGACGGCCAGCGTCCCGGCGAGCCGGACGGCCTCGATGACATGGGCCGACGACACCATGCGGTCCTCGTCCCGCAGCAGCCGGGCGACCTTCGTCATCCAGCGCTCGACGGGCCGGTCGGGCGCGCCGAAGAGATGGCCGTACCAGCCGGGCGAGTCGATGCCCGCGCCGTACCCGGAGCGGCGGGCCAACCTGCGGTGGGTCCAGGGCACCCAGGTCATCTCGGTCCTGACCTTGGGGAGCCCCTTGAGGAGCGCCTTGTCGGCGGTGACCGTCGTCCTCGTCTCCAGCGCCGGGACGTGCCAGGCGCCGCAGACGACGGCGACCGCGCCGTCCCCGAACTCCTTTCTGGCCGCGCGGAGCTGGAGCCGCATGTACGCCTCGCGGACGAGGTCCCTGTCGTGTCCGCCGTGGCCGTACGTCTCCCGGAGGGCGGTCATGGCCTCCCCGAGCGCGGCGAACGGCGCGAACGGATCGGCCGCCTCGCCGGCGCCGCCCGTCGCGTCCGGGGAGGTCGTGGCGTCCGGGGAGGCCGCTGACGCCCGCGTGCCGTGGCCGCCGCGCAGCTCGACGACGTCCTCCCACCACCGTTCCGGGTCGTCGTACCCGGCGGTGGCGGCGAGCACCGCGATCGGGTCGATCCGCACGTCCGCCGTCTCCTCGGGCCCCTCCTCCTTCTGCGCCGCCGGCGTCTCCCGCTCGTCGCGGAACTCGTCGGTCATCGCGAGCGAATGCGCGGCGGGCAGGTCGATGAAGCGCACCGCGGCGCCGTTGGCCAGCGCCCACCGGATCGCCACCCACTCCGGGGAGAACTCGGCCAGCGGCCAGAAGGCGGCCCTGCCCGGGTCGTCCGTGGCGTGGGCGAGCAGGGCGACCGGCGGACGCATCTGCTCGTCGGCGGCCAGCGGCAGCAGGGCGTCGCCCTCCGGCGGGCCCTCGATCAGTACGGCCGCGGGCGCGGCCGCCTCCAGCGCGGCCCGCACCGCCCGGGCCGAGCCCGGTCCGTGGTGGCGGACTCCGAGCAGGAGCGGGCCGGTCATGCGCTCACCTCGCGGCAGGCGCGGTAGAAGTCCTTCCAGCCGTCCCGCTCGCGGACCACGGTCTCCAGGTACTCCTGCCAGACGACCCGGTCGGCTGCCGGGTCGCGCACGACCGCGCCCAGGATGCCGGCCGCCACGTCCCCCGGCCGCAGCACGCCGTCACCGAAGTGCGCGGCCAGCGCGAGGCCGCCGGTGACGACGGAGATCGCCTCGGCCGTCGACAGCGTGCCGGACGGCGACTTGATCTTCGTGCGGCCGTCGGTGGACACGCCGTCGCGCAGCTCCCGGAAGACCGTGACCACGCGGCGGATCTCCTCCAGGCCCTCCGGCGCGGCCGGCAGGTCCAGCGAGCGCCCTATCTGGTCGACGCGCCGCGAGACGATGTCGACCTCCGCCTCGGCCGTCTCCGGAAGCGGCAGCACGACGGTGTTGAACCGCCGGCGCAGGGCGCTGGAGAGGTCGTTGACCCCGCGGTCGCGGTCGTTGGCGGTCGCGATGAGGTTGAAACCGCGGACCGCCTGCACCTCCTGCCCCAGCTCGGGCACGGGCAGCGTCTTCTCCGACAGGATCGTGATGAGTGTGTCCTGCACGTCGGCCGGGATACGGGTCAGCTCCTCGACCCGCGCGGTCATGCCCTCGGACATGGCGCGCATGACCGGGCTGGGCACCAGCGCGTCGCGACTGGGGCCGTGCGCCAGCAGCTGCGCGTAGTTCCAGCCGTAGCGGATGGCCTCCTCCGGGGTGCCGGCCGTGCCCTGCACCAGAAGGGTGGAGTCGCCGCTGACGGCCGCGGCCAGATGCTCCGACACCCAGGTCTTCGCGGTGCCCGGCACGCCGAGGAGCAGCAGGGCGCGGTCGGTGGCGAGCGTGGTGACGGCGACCTCGACGATCCGGCGGGGCCCCACGTACTTCGGCGTGATCACGGTGCCGTCGGCGAGTGTGCCGCCGAGCAGATAGGTGGCGACGGCCCACGGCGACATGCGCCAGTTCACCGGCCGCGGCCGGTCGTCGAGCGCGGCCAGCGCCCGCAGTTCGTCGGCGAAAGCGTCCTCCGCGTGGGGCCGCAGGGCGTCGGCTCCGGTGGTCCCGGCGGTTTCTGACACGGTCATGGAATCCCCCTCCAGATCGTTCGACCCGTTGTGAGAACAACCGTGCACCATGCCACTGACAGCCGCCCCGCCGCAGCGACATGACCGCAGGTCAGGTGCGTTTTCCCGAGGGTTCGGCGGGTCTCGCCACCCGCGCCGGCGACCGGTCCGAGCGGCCGGCCGGCCGGGGCCGGCGCACCGCGCCGCCGACGTGCGGGAGCGGGTCGATCGGGTGTCAGGGGCGATTGTCAGTGGTCGGCCGTAGCGTCGTTCCCATGCTTCTGACAAACGGGGAAACGGCGTCGCACGCCATGGCTCAGGGCGCCCGCTGGGCGACCGAGCAGGTGCTGTCACTGGCTCCTGACGACGCGTCGCGCAAGGCGGGAAGCAAGCTGGGCTCGGCCGGGCCCTGGTCCGCCGCGGGCTGCGACGCGGCGGGGGCCGTATGGGGTCTGTGCAAGGGCAGCGGCAGCAGGCCGTACCAGACCGTCGTGGACACCACCGGTCCCGCGTACAAGTGCAGTTGCCCGAGCCGCAAGTTCCCGTGCAAGCACGCGCTGGGGCTGCTGCTGCTCTGGGCCTGCGACGAACAGGCCGTGCCCGGCTCCGGCTCCGTGCCGGACTGGGCGGAGGAATGGCTGTCGGCGCGCAGGGAACGCGCCGCGGGCAAGGAACAGCAGGACGCCGGGACGGGCGCGAAGAGCGCCGACCCGGAGGCCGCCCGGCGGCGGGCCGAGCGCCGCGCCGAGCGGATCACCGCGGGCGCCACCGAGCTGGAACAGCGCCTCGCCGATCTGCTGCGCGGCGGGCTCGCGGCGGCCGAGCAGTCCGGGTACGGACTGTGGGAGGAGACCGCCGCCCGCATGGTCGACGCCCAGGCCCCCGGACTCGCCGCGCGGGTACGGGACCTGGGGGCGATACCGGGTTCGGGGCCCGGCTGGCCGGTACGGCTCCTGGAGGAGTGCTCCCTGATCCATCTGCTGGACTCCGCCTGGCTGGGGCGGGAAGGTCTGCCGGAACCGCTGACCGCGACGGTCCGCACCAGGGTCGGGCTCTCCTCCGCCGCCGAGGGGCCGGCCGTCCGGGACCGCTGGCTGATCCTCGCCCAGTACGAGTCCTCCGACGGCAAGCTCACCACCCGCCGCATCTGGCTGTACGGGCGCACCTCCCGGCGGGCCGCGCTGCTGCTGTCCTTCGGCGCGGCGGGCCGTGCGCCACAACTCGCGCTGCCCGTGGGGCTGATGATCGACGCCGAGGTCACCCCGCACACCGGCAGCGGCCCGAGAGCCGAACTGGGCGAGCAGTTCACGCTGCCCGTCGCCATCGACGCACCGCCGCCGGGCGGACCGTGCGCCGGTGCGGTCGACGCGTACGGACAGGCCCTGCGGGACGACCCGTGGCTGGACTCCTGGCCGGTCACCCTCACCGAAGTCATACCCGTGCCCGACGGGGAGGGATGGCAGCTCGTCGACGCCGACGGCAGCGACGCGCTGCCCGTCGCGCCCGCCGCGCTCGCCCGCCCCGGGCTGTGGAAGCTCGTCGCGCTCGCCGGTGGCCGGCCGGTCACCGTCTTCGGCGAGTTCGGCCACCAGGGGTTCATGCCGCTGACCGCGTGGCCCGCGGACATGTCGGAGACGGTCCCGCTGATCTGAACGCCCAGGAACGGGAGGGAAACCCATGATCCGCACGGCCAGTACGTCACCGTGGGAAGAGATCGTCACCTCGGCGCTGCTCGGCACCGACCGCCGGACACCGCCGGCCGGCCTGACACCCGCCAGCAAGGACGCGCCCGTCGCCCTGCTCGACGCCGCCGCGCTGCACACCGTACGGCGCCGGGCGGGCCTGCGCCCCGCGGCACCGGCCGGCACCGCGCCCGACCCCGCGCCGCACGACGCCCGCCCCGCCCTGCCCGAGCCGGCGCGGCGGCGGCTCGTCCAGCTGCTGGCCGACCGTGCCGGGCCCTCCGGCGCCGGCGGCCGGCGCGGCACCGCCCCCGACCTCACCGAACTGCTGCCCCAATGGCTCGCCGCCGCCAACGATCACGGCTACCGGGCGCCCGCGTCCGTCCTCCCCGCGCTGCTCGACGCCGCCCGGGGCCGCACGGACCTGCGCCCGCAGGCGCTGGAGTTCGCCGGGCCGCGCGGGCTGTGGCTCGCCCGGCTCAACGCGGAGTGGAAGTACGCGCTGCGCGGCGGATCCGCGGGCTCCGCCCTGCCCGCCGTCGACGACGCGGAGGCCGTACGGACTCTGTGGGAGGAGGGCCTGTTCGCGGAACGGGTCGCGCTGCTCACCGCCGTACGGGCTCATGACGCCGACGCCGCCCGGGCGCTGCTCGGCACGACCTGGTCCACCGAACGGGCCGAGGACCGGCTGATGTTCCTCGACTCCCTGCGGACCGGGCTCTCCGACGCGGACGAGCCGTTCCTGGAGCAGGCGTTGTCCGACCGCAGCCGCAACGTCCGCTCCACGGCTGCGGAACTCCTCTCCGCGCTGCCCCACTCGGCGCTCGCCGGCCGCATGGCCGCCCGTGCCGTGTCCTGCGTCGCGATCGACCGCAGCGGTGACACCGCGGGAGCCATCACCGTGGAGGCGCCCCACGAATGCGACGCCGACATGCAGCGGGACGGCATCGCCCCGACGCCGCCGTCCGGACGCGGCGAACGGTCCTGGTGGCTCGGCCAACTGGTCGAGGCCGCGCCACTCTCCGTCTGGCCGGGCCGGCTCGGCGGGCGCACCCCCGACGAGATCGTGGCGCTGCCCGTCTCCGACGGCTGGGCGGACGAACTGCACGCCGCGTGGTGCCGGGCGGCGGCCCGGCAGCGCGACGCCGACTGGTCCCGCGCTCTGCTCGGCTCCCCCGCCACGTCGCCGTCCACCGGGCCCGGCACGACGTCCCCGGCCGAGCGCTCGAAACTCCTCGCCACGCTCCCGGACGACGAACGCGCCGCCTGGGTCGCCCGGTTCATCGCCGCACACGGCCTGCCGGAAGCGTTCCAGCTCCTCGGCGTGTGCGCGGTGCCGTGGGCTGAGCCACTCGGACAGGCGGTCGTCGACGCCCTCGAAATCGCCCGGGACGCCGGCAGCTACCCCTGGAGCTTCAGCGGCGTCATGGGCCTGGCCGAACGCTGCCTGTCCCCGGACGAGGCCACCCGCATGGAGATCCTCACGGCCACCCCGGACGACCAGGAGAACGCGTCCCCGGGAGCGGGCAGCTACTGGTCCGAGGCGTTCCAACGCCTCGTCTCCACGCTGCGCCTCCGAGCGACGATGTCCCAGGAACTGACCGGGTAGCCCGGTGCCCCGTCCGGTCGGAGCAGGCGGCCCCGGCCCCGTCGGGGGCGCGGCGTGCCCCGGGGTGGGTCTGCCCTGTCCGGTGGGTGGTGCGGGGTCTCGGGCCGTCCAGACCCGGTTCGGTGCCGACAGCCGTGCGCACCGTATCGGCCGTCCGGGGCGGAGCCCGCACGGCCAGCCGGCCGCCCGGCGCGCCTCGTCGGGGTCTGGGGCGGAGCCCCAGTTTCGGGAAGGGGCGGGGCGGGGGACTTCTCCCACCTGCACACGCCCACCGGCGGGGGCGAAACGGCCGCCCCGGGGCAGGGGGACGCGCAGGGGGCGTGTCCGGGACGTAAGGCGTCGTAAGTCTTGGGCGAGGCAAGTACGAGAAAGCAGTCCCGGACATGCCCCCGGAGCGGCACCCGGACGCCAAACGACATCGGACCGGGCCGCGCCCGGAAACGCAACCCGGACCGGGCCCGCCCAAACACGCGGCACCCGAACCCCGAACGCACAGGACCGGCCACGCCCGGAAACGCACCCGGGACCAGGCCCCGCCCCGAGACGTGCCCCGGGCCGCGCCGCGCCCGGAAGTGGGCCCGGTCCGCCGCCCGCCCGAGGGCTACGCCGGGACGCGGACGTTCGCGTTGACCCAGTCCACGATCGACGCCGTCGTCGCACCCGGCGTGAAGATCTCCGCCACGCCCTGCTCCTTCAGCGGAGCGATGTCCGCCTCCGGGATGATCCCGCCGCCGAAGACCTTGATGTCCGCCGCGTCGCGCTCCTTCAGCAGTGCGATGACCTTCGCGAAGAGCGTGTTGTGTGCGCCGGAGAGGATCGAGAGACCGATCGCGTCGGCGTCCTCCTGGATCGCCGTGTCGACGATCTGCTCGGGCGTCTGGTGGAGCCCGGTGTAGATGACCTCCATACCGGCGTCGCGCAGCGCCCGCGCGATCACCTTGGCGCCGCGGTCGTGGCCGTCGAGACCCGGCTTGGCCACCACCACGCGGATCGGACCAGTCACACCCATCACTGCCTCCTGGCTCCCCGCAGCCGTACCGGGACACGGGGAAGTGAACGAACGTTATCTCCAGCATCCCGCACGGGGCCGTTTCGCGGCACGCGGGGAGGGGGAAATCACACGTGGGACATTTTCGCCGAGCGTCGTTTCTGCTTCGGATCCCGCGCACGCCCCCGCGCGGCCCCGCAGGCACGGTCGCACGGGAAGCCGCCGCAGGTCCACCACAGGTCGCCGTACCACCGCGCCGCCAGCCGCACGGCACGGCGGTACGGCGACGCCGAGGCGCGGAGTCGACCGCACCGCGCCCCGGCCCGGTCGTGCGCGCTTCCCATGAGGGCACGCGGGGGAGAGCCGCCCCCGCCGTGCCGTACGGGAGGTCGTCGTGAGGACCCCACGTCTGCCCGCCGCGCTGCTGCGGGCCACCGCACTTGAGCTGGTGATCCTCGCCGGACATCTGCTCCTCTACCCCACCGGCCTCACTCCGGAGCGCCGCCGCCGCACCCGCCCGGCGCCCACTCTGCCGAGGTCGCCCGCCGCCGTGCCGACCGTGCTGCTGCACGGCTTCGCCGACAACCGCTCGGTGTTCGTGCTGCTGCGCCGGGCGCTCGCCCGGCGCGGCCCCCACCCGGTCGAATGCCTCAACTACTCGCCCCTCACCTGCGACATCCGGGCTGCCGCGGATCTGCTCGGCCGCCATGTCGAGGAGATCTGCGCGCGCACCGGACACCACGAGGTCGACGTCGTCGGACACAGCCTCGGCGGGCTGATCGCGCGCTACTACGTGCAGCGCCTCGGCGGTGACCGGCGCGTCCGCACCCTGGTCACGCTCGGCACCCCGCACTCGGGCACCACCGTCGCGCCGCTCGCGAGCGCGCATCCGATCGTGCGGCAGATGCGGCCGGGTTCGCCGGTGATCGAGGAGCTGCGGCTGCCCGCGCCGGACTGCCGCACCCGGTTCGTCAGTTTCTGGAGCGATCTCGACCGGATCACGGTGCCGGTCGAGACGGCCAAGGTCGACCATCCCGACCTTCTCGTGCAGAACGTGCGGGTGAGCGGAATCGGCCATCTCGCACTGCCCGTTCACCCCGCGGTCGCCGACAGTATCCGCGAGGCGCTCGAATCGGGCGTGTCGGACATGGACGGTTCCCGTTCCACTTCCCCCGGTTCCGCGTCCGCGCCCGCATCCGTCGCGTGAACCGACCGACCGGCACCGATCGATCGAACAGTTCTCGAACGTAGGGCCAAGGCTCCGGCTATGGACCGCCGAAACGCGGCCGAATGCCCGTTTCCTGATTGCGTAGATGCCACCGAAGATTGTCGCCGTCGCGTACCGCCGGGTACAGTCGCGCCACTGCTTCCCCCTGGGACCCCCTGTGCAAACGGGCGGTTCCAGAAAACAGGTCCTGCTGTCGAGGCGAGAGAGAAGTTGGTGAACGACCAGCACGCCCACGCCGGGTACGGCGGCAACGCCACCGGCAGCTTCGACTCAGATCCGCTCTTCGGGGCCCTTCCGGGCAATTACGAGGCGGGCCACAGCGGCCAGTACGACGCGTCCCAGTGGGACACCGGCGCCGGCGGGCACCAGGCCTACGGCGACATGACGCTCCAGGCCCAACAGCCCCAGCAGGACCAGGATTACGAGCAGCAGTACGCGCAGTACGACACGACCGGGCAGTACGACGCCGCCGGCGGCCAGTACGAGTCGACCGGTCAGTGGGACGCGAACGCCTGGAACGAGGCGGGCGGGACCGGCCAGTACGAGACGGCCGCGGCCACCTTCGCCTACGACGCGACCGGCCAGTGGACCCCCGGCGCCTTCGAGACCGGCAGCTACGACGCCACCGCGTGGAACTCCGCGACCGCCACGCCGGACGGCCTCGTCCCCCAACAGTTCGTTCCTGACCAGGGGTTCGCCCAGCCCGCCGAGTACGCGACGCAGGACACGTACGTCGCGCACGACGCATACGCCGCCTACGAGACACCGGACGCGTACGGCGACAACGGGTACGAGTCCGTGCCCTTCGAGACGGAGTCCGCGTCCGAGCACGGGACCGGCCCGGAGGCCGACTACGCGACGGAGTACGAACCGGCGCCCGCGGCGGAGTACCAGCCGGCCGAGTACGAACAGGCCGAGTACGAGCCGGCGGACGGCGCCGAGCACGCCGAGCCCCAACACGCCGAAGCCGGGGACGAGGACGCGGACGGCGCGGACCACAACGCGATGACCCAGACGATGGCCTCCGTGCCCGTCGTGCCGGCCGCCCCCGTCGAGCCCCGCCCGGTGCGCCGTTCCGGCGGCAGCCGCGGCCGCCGCCGCACGCCCGCGAAGCGGTCCGCGCTCCTCAGCGTCGCCGTGCCGTCCGCCTGCGTGATGGGCGTGGCCGGTGTCGCCGCCGCGTCCGTGAGCGGCCTCGGCGGTGAGACGAAGGACGACAAGAGCAACGTGGCGGCCCCCGACCCCGGTTCCGTCGAGCCGGTCGCCGCCAACAACGCCATGGACACCCAGCTCGCCGCGCTCAGCGCCGACGCCCGTGACTTCGGCGACCGCGCCTCCCGCACCCAGGAGCGCATCGACCTCAAGGAACGCCAGGCGGCGGAGAAGAAGAAGCGCGAGGAGGAGGCCGCACGCCGCGAGGCGCTGCGCCCCAAGTTCATGCTGCCGGTGAAGCTGCACCAGCTCAGCGCGTACTACGGGCAGTCCGGCGTCAACTGGATGTCGCTGCACACCGGTATCGACTTCCCCGTCCAGTACGGGACTCCGGTCATGGCCGCCACGGACGGCAGCGTCCGCACCCAGTGGAACAGCGCCTACGGCAACATGGCCATCGTGACGGCGGCGGACGGCACGGAGACCTGGTACTGCCACCTGAGCAGCACCAAGATCCGCAGCGGCTGGGTCAAGGCCGGCGACGTCATCGCCTACTCCGGCAACTCCGGCAACTCCACGGGCCCCCACCTGCACTTCGAGGTCAGGCCCGGCGGCGGCGCGGCCATCGACCCGCTGCCGTGGATGCGCAGCAACGGCATCGACCCCACCCAGGGCTGACCGAAGCCGCCACAAGTCCACGAACCACCGAAGCCGGCCCCCGCGGGGGCCGGCTTCGTCGTCGACAAGACCCTTCTCAGCGGCGTGTCAGAGCTTCTCGACCGGCGCGTACCGCAGCAGCAGCCGCTTCGGCTTCTCGTCCCCGAAGTCGATCGTCGCCTGCGCCTCCGAACCCGCGCCCTTCACCTCGACCACGGTCCCCAGCCCGAACTGGTCGTGTGTGACCCGGTCGCCCACCACCAGCGAGATCACCGGCTTGTCGCTCGTGCGCCGCGTGGCGAAGCCCGAGGCGCCGCCGCGCGAACGCGAGGACGACAGCGAGGACGCGATGCCGGACGTGGGCCCGGCGGGCGCGGCCATCGGGCCCGTCCGCTTCCATGTCAGATGCTGGACCGGGATCTCCTCGAGGAACCGCGAGGGCGGGTTGTACGAGGGCTGGCCCCAGGCGCTGCGCATCGAGGAGCGGGTCAGATAGAGCCGCTCGCGGGCGCGGGTGATGCCCACGTACGCCAGGCGCCGCTCCTCCTCGAGCTCCTTCGCCTGCCCCAGCGCCCGCATGTGCGGGAAGACGCCGTCCTCCATGCCGGTCAGGAACACGACGGGGAACTCGAGGCCCTTGGCGGTGTGCAGTGTCATCAGCGTGATGACACCGGTGTCCTCGGAGCCCGCTGCGTCAGCAGCAGATTCAGCAGGTGCGTCGGGGATCTGGTCGGAGTCGGCGACGAGCGCCACCTTCTCGAGGAACTCGGCGAGCGTCCCGGCGCCTTCCTCCTCGCCGCGCTCCTGCTCGAACTCGAGCGCCACGGCCGCCAGTTCCTGGAGGTTCTCGATACGGGTCTCGTCCTGCGGGTCCGTGGACGCCTGCAGTTCGGCGAGATAGCCGGTCCGCTCGAGCACGGCCTCCAGCACGACGGCCGGGCCGGCGCCCGAGTCGACGATGGTCCGCAGCTCCTCCATAAGCACGTTGAACCGCTTGACCGCGTTGGCGGAGCGGGCCGCCATGCCGTACGCCTCGTCGACCCGCTTGAGGGCCTGCGGGAAGGTGATCTTCTCGCGGAGCGCGAGGCCGTCGACCATCGCCTCCGCGCGCTCACCGATGCCGCGCTTCGGCACGTTCAGGATGCGGCGCAGCGGAACGTTGTCCTCGGGGTTGGCCAGGACGCGCAGATAGGCCAGCACGTCGCGGACCTCCTTGCGCTCGTAGAAGCGCACCCCGCCGACGACCTTGTAGGGCAGGCCGACGCGGATGAAGATCTCCTCGAAGACACGCGACTGGGCGTTCGTGCGGTAGAAGACGGCGACGTCGCCTGCCTTCGCCTCGCCCTGGTCGGTGAGCCGGTCGATCTCGTCGGCGACGAACTGGGCCTCGTCGTGCTCGGTGTCCGCGACGTAGCCGGTGATCTGGGCGCCCTCGCCCGCGTTGGTCCACAGGTTCTTGGGGCGGCGGGACTCGTTGCGCTCGATGACGGCGTTGGCGGCGGACAGGATCGTCTGGGTGGAGCGGTAGTTCTGCTCCAGCAGGATCGTCGTCGCGTCCGGGTAGTCCTCCTCGAACTGGAGGATGTTGCGGATGGTCGCGCCGCGGAAGGCGTAGATCGACTGGTCGGCGTCGCCGACGACGCAGAGCTCGGCCGGGTCCAGGTCCTCGTAGCCGGTGCCCACCAGCTCGCGCACGAGCGTGTACTGCGCGTGGTTGGTGTCCTGGTACTCGTCGACGAGGACGTGCCGGAAGCGGCGGCGGTAGTGCTCGGCGACGTCCGGGAAGGCCTGGAGGAGGTGGACCGTCGTCATGATGATGTCGTCGAAGTCCAGGGCGTTGGCCTCGCGCAGCCGCGCCTGGTACATCCGGTACGCCTCGGCGAGCGTCTTCTCGAAACCGGCCTGGGCCTGGTCGGCGAAGGTCTCCTCGTCGATCAGCTCGTTCTTCAGGTTCGAGATCTTGGCGCTGAAGGACTTCGGCGGGAACTTCTTCGGGTCGAGGTCCAGATCGCGGCAGACCAGCGACATCAGCCGCTTCGAGTCGGCGGCGTCGTAGATCGAGAACGACGAGGTGAAGCCCAGCTTCTTGGACTCGCGGCGCAGGATGCGCACGCACGCGCTGTGGAAGGTCATGACCCACATGGCGTTGGCGCGCGGGCCCACCAGCTGCTCGACGCGCTCCTTCATCTCGCCGGCGGCCTTGTTGGTGAAGGTGATCGCCAGTATCTGGCCGGGGTGCACATGGCGGGTCCCGAGCAGATGCGCGATGCGGTGCGTGAGCACCCGCGTCTTGCCGGAGCCGGCGCCGGCCACGATGAGCAGGGGTGACCCTGTGTGCACGACAGCGGCGCGCTGCTGTTCGTTCAGCCCGTCGAGGAGCGCGGCGGGGTCCACCACGGGGCGCGGCGCGCCGTCGCGGTAGTACCCGTCGCGGGCCGGGGGCACGTCGAAGGCGCCCTGGAAGAGGTCGTCCGGGATCTGCTCCGGAGCCGAATCCTCGGGCGGCGGCGGATGCTCGTCCGCTTGGGGCTGAAGGTCCGCCAGGAAGCTGTCGTCAAAGAGGCTGCTCATCGCCTAACGAGTCTAGGCGGCCGCACCGACAACCGTGGCCGCACGCCGAAGACCGGCGGCGGGCGACGGTCGGTGACGGCGCGATTCCGCCAGGCGACGAATCCGCCTCCGGAGCCGGGCCGGGGACCATCCGCCGAAAAAGGTCACGAAAATGTATCGGACATATCGAACATCAACCTTCACAGCGGCTGCACGAGTTGGCTAGCGTGCTCGACCAGGCGGCCCGCACCCCTCCCGGCGAACCACGCCGAACGGGCGGCCTGCGCCGAATCCGGCCTCCGGCAACGGAGTCCGGAACCGGGGACCCACCCTCCCGACACCGTCCTCGACACGGGAGGACCCAGTACCACCGGGGTGAATCGGACCGCGCGCCACTCGGTCCGTAGGGCACCTTCCGTTCGCCCGAACCCGACAGCTAACCCGGTAGGCGGTCCACGGAAGAAGGAGATGCCGGCCTTGGCGTCGCATCGCAAGCCCCGCAGCCGAAGCACCAAACCGTCCTCCGCCGTCGGATTCACCACGGCAGCCCTCGCGGGTGTGACCCTGCTCTCCACGCAGAGCGCGACGGCCGCGCCCGCCGAGCCGAAGCCCAGCATCGAAGAGGTGCAGAAGAAGGTCGACGACCTGTACCGGCAGGCCGGCAGCGCCACGCAGGAGTACAACAAGGCGAAGGAAGCCACCGCGGAGAAGCGCCAAGAGGTGGACCAGCTCCTCGACGAGGCGGCCAAGCGCACCGAGAAGCTGAACGAGTCCCGCCGCGAGCTCGGCAACTACGCGGCCGCGCAGTACCGCACCGGTTCCGTCACGCCCACCGCCGCGCTGATGTTCGCGGACAGCCCGCAGGCGTACTTCGACCAGACGCAGCTGATGGACCGGATGACGGCCCAGCAGCGCACCGCGGTCAGCGAGTACGAGACCGAGCGGGCGGCGGCGGCCAAGCAGCGCGCGGCGGCGACGAAGCGCCTCGAGTCCCTCACGGACTCCCAGGAGGCGCTGCGCACCAGCAAGCAGACGGTGCAGACCAAGCTCGCGGAGGCGCGCACCCTGCTGTCGACGCTGACGGCGGAGGAGAAGGCACGGCTCGCCGCGATCGAGCGGAAGAAGGAGGAGGAGGCCCGCCGCAAGGCCGAGGCGAAGGCCGCGGCCGAGGCCGCCGCCAGGGCGGAGGCCGAGCGGCAGGCCCAGGAGCGCGAGACGGCCCCGAGCACGGACCCCGGCACCACCGACCCGGGGACGGACACTGGTACGGACACCGGCACCGGGACCGGCACGGACGACGGCACCTACGCGGCCAAGGCCGACAAGGTCCTCGCCTTCGCCCGCGCCCAGATCGGCAAGCCGTACGTGTGGGGCGCGACGGGCCCGAGCTCGTACGACTGCTCCGGCCTCACCGCGGCCGCCTGGAAGGCGGCCGGCGTGGACCTGCCGCGCACCACCTGGGACCAGGTGAAGGTCGGCACCCGCGTCGCGACGGCGGATCTGCTCCCCGGCGACCTGGTCTTCTTCTACGACGACATCAGCCACGTCGGGATCTACATCGGCGACGGCAAGATGATCCACGCCCCCAAGCCGGGCACGAACGTCCGCGAGGAGTCCATCTTCTACATGCCGATCTACGGCAGCGTCCGCCCCGCCTGACCCCGGTCGCACGAGTGCCCGGGCGGCCGAGCCGCCCGGGCACCGGTATGTCCGGCCCGGATCAGGTCCAGAGGGTGGCGATGAAGATGTTGACCATGGTCAGGCCGCCGACCGCGCCGAACAGCGCCTTGTCGACCCTCTCCTCGTCCCGCTTGACGTAGACGAGGCCGAGGATCACCACCAGGACCGCCAGCTTGACGCCGATCTTGAGGTTGTTCACCGTCTGGTCGTCCGCCTGGTTCAGACCCACCAGCGCCACGCCCGTGACCAGCATGGTCAGCGCGCCGTGCAGCATCGCCGGGTTGAAGCGGGCCGTGCCCTCCCCCATCGCCTTCATCTGGGTCAGGAATCCGCCCAGCAGCGAGGCGATACCAATGATGTGCAGGGCGACGAAGACATTGATGAGTACGTCCATGGCCGGAGCCTAACCCTCCCCATACCACCGCCCGTCGGGCAGGTGGGCCCGCTCCGCCGCATCGGTCGGCAGGCCGCGGCAATGCGGAACCGTGACGTCCATCGGGTGGTCGGCAACCGGTCCCAAGCGTCCATCTTCGGTACTTTGCGGTCCTTCCGCCCCGCCCCCGTGACCGCGGCGTCTAGCGTCCTTCCTCAGGTGGCCGACTCCCCACCAGCCGTCGTACAGCCGGACGGCACTCGGCCGCCACCGCCGGGATGTCCGGCGGTGGGCCGCTCCCCTGTGCGGCCCGCCGCCGGACGCGAACGGCGGGCAGCGATCGACGGAAGGACGTGGAAGCCCTCGTGGCAACCCACCGGAAACCAAGGCCGCGCCTGTTCGGCGGGCCGGCCGCCCGTACCGCGGTCACCCTCGCCCTCGCCGGCGCGGCGACCGGCACCGCGTTCGAGGGCACGGTCCAGGCCGAGCCCCGCCTCACCCCCGCTCAGGTCAAGATCCGGGTCGACAAGCTGTACCGGGAGGCGGAGGCCGCCACCGAGAACTACAACGGCGCCAAGGAGCAGACGTCGAGCGCCCGCAGGTCGCTCGACGCGCTGCGCGACGAGGCCGCGCGCAGGACCGAGCGGCTCAACGCCTCCCGCAACGCGCTCGGTTCGGTCGCCACGGCCCAGTACCGCGACGGCGGCATGGATCCCGGACTGCGCCTCGCCCTCACCTCCGACCCGGAGGACTACCTGGAGCGCGCCGCCCGCGCCGAACGGGTCGGCGCCCGGCAGGCCGCCACGATCGCCGGGGTCCGGCGCCAACTGAGGGAGCTGGCAGACCTCAAGGAGCAGGCCGCGGAGAAGGTCGCCACGCTGGAGGCCCGCCGCAAGGAACTGGCCGGTCACAAGGCCACGGTGCGCGGCAAACTCGCGGCCGCCGAACGGCTGCTGGCCAGGCTCACCGCCGAGCAGCGCGCCGCGTACAACGACGGCGGCTCCACCCGGGCGCCCGCCCGCGCCGACCGCGCCGACGCCCCCCGGAGCCCGCTGCGGGCCCCGAACAGCCGGGCCGCCCAGGCCGTCGCGTACGCGTACAGGGCGCTCGGCAAGCCGTACGTGTGGGGCGCGACGGGGCCGGGCTCCTACGACTGCTCGGGCCTCACCCAGGCCGCCTGGCGCGCCGCCGGGGTGTCGCTGCCGCGCACCACGTACACCCAGATCAACGCCGGCGAGCGCGTTCCCCGCTCCCGACTCGCCCCGGGCGACCTGGTGTTCTTCTACTCGGGCGTCTCGCACGTCGGGCTCTATATCGGCGGCGGCAGGATGATCCACGCGCCGCGGCCCGGCGCTCCGGTGCGGATCGCGCCGATCGACGAGATGCCGTTCGCGGGGGCGACCCGTCCCGCGTGACGGCCGTGCCGGTAATCCGATAGCGGGGGCTCCGGTCCGGGTGGCACCATCCCGGGGTCCCGGGGGCCCGCCCCCCGTTGCCCGACCGGCAGGAGACCACGTGGACGTCGACGTCCAGAACTATGTGCGCACCCTCGCACGCCGCTCGCCCGGCCACGTACGCGTCGGCCCCTTCACGGTCCGCTACGACGCCGACTGGCCCATCCCGCCCGTCAATTACGCCGTCCCCGACCACGGCGTGAACCCCACGCCCGGCGACATCAAGGCACTGGTCGAGGTGTTCCGCGAACGGGACCGGCTGCCGCGCCTGGAGTTCCTGCCGTCCTGCGCCCCCGCCCTCGAACCGGCCCTGCTCGCCGCCGGGTTCACCGTCGAGCGGCGCGCCCCCCTGCTCGCCTGCTCCCCCGAGGCGCTGGTGACGCCGCCCCCGGTGCCCGGCATCACCCCCACGGTGCTGACCGACGAGGCCGGGCACCGCGCCGCGGCCGCCGTGCAGCACGCGGGCTACGGCATGGACGGCGAGGTGACGGAGGGCCAGATCGCGGCCCTGCGGCGCGTCACGGAGGGCGGCGGCGCCGCGGCGCTGGCCACCGACGACACGGACGGCGCCCCGGTCGCCGCGGGCAGCTGCTCGATCCCCGTCGACGGCCTCAGCGAGCTGACCGGCCTCGCGGTCGCCGCCTCCCACCGCCGCAGGGGCATCGGCGCCGCCCTCTCCGCCTATCTGACGGCCCGGGCCTTCGAGCAGGGCTGCCGCACGGTCTGGCTGGAGCCCGGCGACGCGGACGTCGAACGCGTCTACGCCGCCGTCGGCTACACCCGGGTCGGCGACAAGACCGACATGTCGCTGAGCTGAACCGGCCGGCGGCCCGTCACACCAGGCGGCGGGCCGTCGCCCACCGGGTCAGCTCGTGCCGGTTGGAGAGCTGGAGCTTGCGCAGCACGGCGGAGACATGCGACTCGACGGTCTTCACCGAGATGAACAGCTGCTTGGCGATCTCCTTGTACGCGTACCCGCGCGCGATCAGCCGCAGCACCTCCCGCTCCCGCTGCGTCAGCCGGTCCAGGTCCTCGTCGACCGGCGGCGCGTCCGTGGAGGCGAACGCGTCCAGCACGAAGCCGGCCAGCCGCGGCGAGAACACCGCGTCGCCGTCCTGCACCCGGAAGACCGAGTCGACCAGGTCCGCGCCGGTGATGGTCTTGGTGACATAGCCGCGGGCGCCGCCCCGGATCACGCCGATCACGTCCTCCGCCGCGTCGGACACCGACAGTGCCAGGAAGCGCACCGGGTTCTCCGCGGCGCCCATCAGCGGGGCGCAGCGGCGCAGCACCTCGACCCCGCCGCCGCCGGGCAGATGCACGTCGAGCAGGACGACCTCCGGCCGGGTCGCCGTGATCACGGTGACCGCCTGGTCGACGTCGGCGGCCTCACCGACGACCTCGACGCCCGTCCGCTCGGTCTCCCCGATCTCGGCCTGCACACCGGTGCGGAACATCCGGTGGTCGTCGACGAGCACGACCCGCACCCGACGTTCCTCGGTCTGTTCTGCGGCCTCGGTCATCCGTCCGCCCTCTCCATCTCGAGCTCCACTTCCGTGCCGTCCCCCGGCACGGAGCGCAGCCGCGCCGTCCCGCCGTTGCGCTGCATACGGCCGATGATCGATTCTCTGACGCCCATCCGGTCCTCCGGCACGGCGTCCAGGTCGAAGCCGGGCCCCCGGTCCCGTACGGACACGAAGACCGTACGGCCCTCGACCTCCGCGAACACCTGCACCGCCCCTCCCGCGCCACCGTACTTGGCGGCGTTGACCATCGCCTCGCGCGCGGCCTGCATCTGTGCCGCCAGCTTCTCGTCGAGCGGGCAGTCGCCGACGACGACGACCTCGAGTGGGACGCCGTGCTTGTCCTCGACCTCGGCGGCCGTCCTCTTGACCGCCTCCGCGAGGGTGCCGGGCTCCTCGTCCTCCTCCTTGCCGGTGCCCTCCGGCCGGTAGAGCCAGTTTCGCAGCTCCCGCTCCTGGGCGCGGGCGAGTCGGCGGACCTCTCCGCCGTCGTCGGCGTTCCGCTGGATCAGGGTGAGGGTGTGCAGCACGGAGTCGTGGACGTGCGCGGCGACCTCGGCCCGCTCCTGCGCCCGGATGCGCATCGTCCGCTCCTCGGAGAGGTCCTGCGTCATCCGCACCAGCCAGGGCCCCGCGAGCAGCGCGACCCCGGCGATGACGGCGACCGCGGCGGTCAGCACGTTGCCCAGCTGGGCGGCGGAGCCGCGCACCACCATGAAGACGGTCAGGCCCATGCCGACGAGCGCGACACCGGCCAGCGCCCGGGCCAGCTGGAGCAGCCGCCGGCGACGGCCGACGTCGGTCCAGCGGGCGCGGCGCGCGTTGTCCGCCTGCCGCCAGACCAGGACGACGCCCGCGCCGATGAGCAGCGTCGGCCACACGTAGCGGTTGCTGCCCCGCATGTCGACGTTGCCGATGAAGACGGCGGCGCCGAAGAGGAGCGCGAGCATCGCGAAGAGCTGCCCCTTGTCGGGCTTGCGCAGTCTGCGGCGCCCGTCGGGGGTGGTCTCGAACACCGAGCGCGGCTCCGGGGTCCGGCCGCCGACCCCGAGGGGCACGACGATCCAGAACACCGCGTAGAGCACCGCGCCGAGTCCGTCGGCCAGGAACAGTCCGAGGAAGACCAGCCGCACCCAGACGACGGGAAGCCCCAGATGACCCGCGAGGCCGCGGGCCACTCCGCCGAGCATCCGCCCGTCGGCGCTGCGGTAGAGCCTGCGCAGCGCGGGCTCCTCCGGCAGGGGTGCGTGGGAGGAGCCGGTGGTTCCCGGAGTGGCGACTGGCATGCTCCGATCGTCACACGCGGGGCCCCGGCGCGGTATCAGGGTCGCCCCTGAACCGTCCCTGACCGGCCCTGAAATCCCGTGGCCGTCTCAGGGCCGGATATCAGGGAAGGGCCAGGGTCGTCCGGGCTCCCGTCGCCCCGCCCGGGCCGTCACCATGGACTCATGACAGAGCAGCCGACCGTCCCGCCCCCCGAGACACCGCAGCTGCGCCGCTCCCCCCGCCACAAGGTGGTGGCCGGTGTGTGCGGCGGACTGGGCCGGTACTGCGACGTGGACCCGGTGATCTTCCGGATCGCGGTGGGCGTGCTGTCCGTGACCGGCGGCATCGGGCTGATCTTCTACGGCTTCGCCTGGCTGCTGCTCCCGTCGGAGGACGACGAGGAGAACGAGTTCCGCCGGCTGCTGACCGGCCGGGTCGACGGCGCGTCACTGACCGCCGTGCTCCTCGCGCTGATCGGCTGCGGGCTCTTCCTCTCCATGCTGGGCAACGGCGGAGCCCTCTTCTTCGCGGCAATGCTGTCCCTGGCGGTCGCCGGCGCGGCCGTGTGGTCCCAGCGCCGCCGGCTGGCGGTGCACGACGGCACGCCGGGGGACACGGCGACGGCCCACGCGGTCGCGGAGGCCCCGCCGGAGACCAAGGCGCCGCCCGTGCCGGAAAGCCCCTCCTGGTGGCGCGACCCGATCGTCAAGGACGGCACGACCGGGCCGGTACCGACCGGCTATCTGTGGGGCCCGGAGTCGGCGGTCGCGGAGGCCGCGGCACCGCGGGCCCGCACCGGGCACGGCCCCGTGCCCCGGCAGAACCGGGGCCCGCGGGGCATCGGCGGACCGGTCTTCCTGCTGGCGCTGCTGGCGGGCGGCCTCGGAACCGGGCTGAGCTGGGAGGGCCAACCCCTGGGCACGGCCCTGCAGATCGGCCTGGTGGCCGCGCTGGCGGTGTTCGGGCTCGGCCTGCTCGTCGGCTCGGTCCTGGGGCGCACCGGCTTCGGCACCGTCCTGCTGACGATGGTCACGGCCGTGCTGCTCGCGGGGGCCTCCGCGCTGCCGAAGGACATCAGCACGACCTGGGGCGAGCGGACCTGGCGGCCCGCGTCGGTCACGGCCGTCGAACCGTTCTACGAGCTGGGCACCGGAGCCGGCACGCTCGACCTGTCCACCGTCGCCGTTCCCGCCGGCACGACGCTGTCTACCCGGGCCGAGATCGGGGCCGGCCAGCTCAGGATCGTCCTGCCCAAGGACGCCACGGTGAAGATCGACGCCGAGGTCGGCGTCGGCGACATCCGGCTCCCCGACGAGACGGCGCAGGACGTCGACGTCGGCCCGAGCCAGGACCGCCGGCGCACGCTGGCCCCGCCCGAAGGGGCGAAACCGGCGGGCACGCTGGAGCTGGAGCTCGAAGTGGGCGTCGGACATGTGGAGGTGACCCGTGCCACGTCATGAGTCCGCACCGGAAGCCCGCCGCGCGTATCTGCACGGCTTCCGCCCGGCCGGCTTGATCGCCGGCCTGAGCGTACTGACCGCGGCCCTGCTCTACGGCGGCGACGCCGGCGGCGCCTGGCACACGCCCTGGTGGGTGGCGTTCCCGATCGTGTTCGGCGGCCTCTGGCTGGCGGGCACGGTGGCCGCGCTGCACTACGGGGTGCGCCGTCGCCGTGCCGCGATCAGGGCGTCGACGGAGAACAGCGACGCGCCCGCGAGCACCAACGGCAGCCAGGCCATCAGATAGGCGAGGTCGTTGCCGTAGTAGTACGGGTCGGTCTGCCAGCTGACGGTCAGCCACAGGCTCAGCGAGATCAACGCCCCGCCGAGAGCGGCGAGCCGGGCCAGCAGCCCGAGGAGCGTGCCGATGCCGACGGCGAGCTCTCCGAAGGCGATGGCGTAGCCGAAGCCCTCCGGGTTCTTCAGCGCCAGGTCGACGAGGGCGGGGATCGCGGACGTGTCGCGCACGCCGGCCATCAGCTCCCCGATGGAGCCGGTGCCGGTGGCCGACATGAAGGCACTGTCGGTGAGTTTGTCGAGGCCCGCGTAGACGAACGTCACGCCGAGAAAGATCCGCAACGGCAGCAGGGCATACCGTCCGGCCTGCTCCCGCAGCCCCCGCGGCCCGTCGTCGGGCATTCCGTAGTCCGACGCCGCCCGGTGCGTGTGTGTCATCGCTGGTCCCGCCTTCAGTCGACCCGTCCACCGACCATACGTACGCGGCGGCCGAGCGGCTCACCAGGCTGGCGACACAGTCTGTGACAAAGGAGGACCGCCGGAGGGAAGCCGTCGGAGGAGAGCCGTCAGGACCGTCAGAGGTTGTCGATGTCCGCGAGGTCGATGTCGATGTCGAACGGGACGGAGAGCTTCAGCCGGTCGTGGTGGATGCCGGTCAGGGCATAGGACTTGGTGACCTCCGAGCGCTCGAAGACGTGGACGACCGGGTGGTCGTCCGCCCCGCCCATCTCGACCAGCCAGAAGTGCGGAATACCGGCCTCTGCGTAGAGCTGCGGCTTGCGGTGTCGGTCGCGGGCCTCCGAGTCCGGGGAGACCACCTCCACGGCAAGGAGGACGTCGGCGGCCGTGTAGTACGTCTGGCTGCGGCTGGTGACGGCCTCGGCACGGATCACGGACACGTCCGGCTCGGGGCCGTTGCGCTTGTCGAGCACGACGGTCATCTCGCGCGCTGCCTTCAGTGTCGGCGGGGCCGTACGGCGCAGTCCTCCCACCAGCAAGTCGATCACAAGGCTGTGAAAGTAACGCTGCGGACTCACGAAAACCAGGCTCCCGTCGATCAGCTCGGTGTGCGGCGGGAGGTCGGGCAGCGTCAGCAGGTCGTCCACGGTGTATCCGTCCTGCGGCGGCACCGGCCAGGTGTTCGTGACCTCAGCGATCATGGTTCCTCCCATGGACGGGATTCTGCTCCGTACGATCAGCCTACCCACGGCAAACGCCGATGCCGCCGCTCAAACGAATGAGCGACGGCGTCGGCGTTGACCTGCGGGAGGGGTCACTCCCACTCGATGGTGCCCGGCGGCTTGCTGGTCACGTCGAGGACGACGCGGTTCACGTCGGCGACCTCGTTGGTGATGCGGGTCGAGATCTTCGCCAGTACGTCGTACGGCATCCGCGTCCAGTCGGCCGTCATCGCGTCCTCGGACGAGACCGGGCGCAGCACGATCGGGTGGCCGTAGGTGCGGCCGTCGCCCTGGACGCCGACGCTGCGGACGTCGGCGAGCAGCACGACCGGGCACTGCCAGATGTCGCGGTCCAGGCCGGCCGCCGTGAGCTCCTCGCGGGCGATCGCGTCCGCCTCGCGGAGCAGGTCGAGCCGCTCGCGGGTGACCTCGCCGACGATCCGGATGCCGAGGCCCGGGCCGGGGAACGGCTGGCGCTGGACGATCTCGTCCGGCAGGCCGAGCTCCTGGCCGACCATGCGGACCTCGTCCTTGAAGAGCTGGCGCAGCGGCTCGACGAGTTCGAACTCGAGGTCCTCGGGCAGGCCGCCCACGTTGTGGTGCGACTTGATGTTGGCGGTGCCGGTGCCGCCGCCGGACTCGACGACGTCCGGGTAGAGCGTGCCCTGGACGAGGAAGGCGACGTCCTCGCCGTGCTCGGCCTCGGCCACGATGTCGGCCTGGGCCTGCTCGAAGACCCGGATGAACTCGCGGCCGATGATCTTCCGCTTCTCCTCGGGGTCGGACACCCCGGCGAGCGCCTTCAGGAACCGTTCCTGCGCGTCGACGACCTTGAGCTGTACGCCCGTGGCCGCGACGAAGTCCTTCTCGACCTGCTCGGTCTCGCCCTTGCGCATCAGACCGTGGTCCACGTACACGCAGGTCAGCTGGGAGCCGATGGCCTTCTGTACGAGTGCCGCGGCGACCGCGGAGTCCACGCCGCCGGACAGACCGCAGATGGCGCGCTTGGTGCCGACCTGGGCGCGGATCGCCTCGACCTGCTCCTCGATGACGTTGCCCGTGGTCCAGTTCGGCTCGATGCCGGCGCCGCGGTAGAGGAAGTGCTCGAGCACCTGCTGCCCGTAGGTGGAGTGCATCACCTCGGGGTGGTGCTGCACGCCGTACAACTTCTTCTCGTCGTTCTCGAAGGCGGCGACCGGCACGACGTCCGTGGAGGCGGTGACGGTGAAGCCCTCGGGGGCGGCGGAGCAGGCGTCGCCGTGCGACATCCACACCGACTGCTCGTCCGGGGTGCCCTCGAAGAGCGTCGAGCCGCTCTTGGAGACGTGGAGCGGCGTACGGCCGTACTCCCGCGCGCCGGTGTTGTCGACGGTGCCGCCGAGCGTCGTCGCCATCAGCTGGAAGCCGTAGCACATGCCGAAGACGGGGACACCCGCCTCGAAGAGCGCACGGTCCAGGCGCGGGGCGCCCTCCGCGTACACCGAAGAGGGTCCGCCGGAGAGGATGATCGCCCTCGGGTTCTTGGCCAGCATCTCGGCCACCGGCATGGTCGAGGGGACGATCTCGCTGTAGACCCGGGCCTCACGGACACGGCGGGCGATGAGCTGGGCGTACTGCGCACCGAAGTCGACAACGAGCACGACGTCGGGGGCGGCGGAGGGTGCTGCGGGCACGGGGGCTGCCTTCCGGCGGGGAAAAGGGTCTGCTTTGTCGATTCTACCGGCGCGCCGGGCACACTTTTCGTCTCACCATCCGAACCGGTTTTGGCCTCCGCGGCCGGAAGCGGTCCATACTGACGCCATGCACAAGCAGCTGACCTTCGTCTTTACCTATGGCACCGGCCCGTCCGGCTGCCATGGTCGCGCTGCTTGATCAGCTGACAGCGACTTCCCAGGCGCCCCGGGCCGACAAGGCCCGGGGCGCTTCGGCATTTCCGGGCCGCGCCGGGCCGGGGCAACCACTTCACCGAGGAGCCCCTCAGATGTCCGTTCAGATGTCCGTGACCGAGACCGAGAAGACCGGCGCCCGCACCGAGACGGCCGCCGCTGTGATCAGCGGCGCGCGTGAGCGGATCGACGCGCTCGACGACAGGATCATCGGCCTGATCCAGGAACGGATGGCGGTCTCCGCCGTCATCCAGGACGCCCGGATCGCCTCCGGCGGCCGCCGGGTGAACCTGGCGCGCGAGATGGAGGTGCTGGCCCACTACCGGGACGCACTCGGCAGGCCGGGCACGTCCATCGCGATGACGATGCTGGAGCTGTGCCGGGGCCGCGTCTGACCGGACGGCCGGCCCCGTCCGCGTACGCCTGCGTATCTGCGTTCGGGCGCATCCTCACCCGTACGGCGCGTGACGCACCCCGCCGGTCTTCGTTGGTCCCGTTGTCCGTGCCAGCCAGGGGCGGCCTTGAAGGAAACCACGCGTGGCTCCGCTGGGGCGTGTGACGTACCGAAGGTGCGTCGTGGGACCTCGCCACAGCGTGCGTGACCGGTCGGCAGGGGACAGCAGCCCGGTCACCATGGTCGGCGCCGGGGACGCCCGGCACCGACCGCATCCGGTCCCCACGGCTGCGCCCGGCGCAGCCCGTCCAGCAGACACGAGCCGAGCTGGTCCCCCTCCGCACAACCACCTTGACGAAGGCGACAGCCGCCCGTGCGCGCCACCCTCGCGCCGGACCGGCGGCCTCTCCCCACGCGGCGCACACCCCCCCGGCGCCGCGCCCCGGCACCGGCGCTGCCCTGACGCCGGTGCCGACCGGAAGGGCCCCGCGGACGCGATGTCCACGGGGCCCTTCGCGACGTCGGCGCGGGTCAGACGGAGCGGCGGCGACGGGCCGCCACGAAGAGCACCCCGCCCGCGGCGAGCGCCACAGCGGCGCCGCCCGCGGCCAGCAGGGCGGTGGAGCCGGTGGAGGCCAGGCCGCCCTGGGCGGAGCTGCCACCGGTGGTGCCGGCGGACGATCCGTCGGTGGTGCCGCCGTCGTCACCGGAGCCGCCGGTCGAACCACCGGTCGAGCCACCGGTGGTACCGCCCGTGGAGCCGCCGGTCGAGCCCGAACCGCCGGTCGAGCCGCCGGTGTCGCCCGGGGTCTCCTCGTCACCGGTGCCGTTCAGCACGATCCAGCCGTCGTCGTTGGCGGGCTTCCCCTCCGCGGGGTCGTCCTCCTTCCCGGGGAACTCCGGGAAGTGGATACGGCCCTTGGCGCCCTCGACGACCTTGCCGATGCGGAACTCGAACGGATATTCGCGCTGGTCGGTCTCCATGATCGGCGTGCCGGCCCAGCACAGGTACTGGGACTCGTCCTTGCCGGTCGCGGTGTTCAGCGCCCGGCAGGAAGCAGGGCTCTTGGTGACCTTCGCGCCCTCGGGCACGTTGACCCTGAAGGTGAACGGCTCGCCGCCCGAGCGCAGCGCACCGATCCACGCCGGACCGTGGTTGCTCAGCCGGACGTCGACCTTGACCGTCTCGCCCTTGGCGCCGTCGGCGCGGCCGCCGGACAGGTCGAGGTCATAGGTGTTCTTCGTGGGGAAGTCGAGCTCCGCGTACCGCACGTACTCGCCGGTCCTGGCCTCCTGCGCCGGCTTCAGCGTGAGCGCGGCACCGGTCCCCGCGCGGAGAGCGAGGCCCGTGCGAAGCTGCTCCGCCTGCTTCGGGGAGACGGCCGTGAAGCGGTAGGAAAGGGTGTCGCGCAGCGCGAAGGCCGCGGTCTTCACCTTCACGGGCTCGCTGAGCTGCCAGCTCTCACCGGGCCCGAAAGTGCCTTCGAAGGAGCAGAGGACGACCTTGCGGTAGCGGACCAGGTCGTCCTTGTTCTCCTCGGCGTACTCGCAGTTCTCGTACGTGACGGGGAACGACAGTCCGCGGCTGCCCGAGAGGCGGAGCACCACGCCGTCGGCCGCCATGCTGCCGACGTTGCGGAAGCCGAGCGGCGCCGCGTACGTGTCGCCCGCGGCGAAGCCCGCGGGCTCGGCCGGCAGCTGCTTCATCCGGAGCTCGGGGCCGCCGACGAGCACGTCGACGGTGTGCTCGTCGAAGGTGAGGCCGTTGCCCTGGCCGGTCACCTTGATCCTGCCGAAGTCGCCGGCCTTGCTCTCGTCGGTGACCTCGACCCGGAGGTCGTAGTCCGGGTTGAGCACGTCACCGGGGTAGAGGGTGTCGGACGTGCAGACCGCGATCAGCCCGTCCGCCTCACAGGGCAGCTCGACATCGGCGAAACCCGCGAGTTCGGTGGCGTCGATGGTGATGGAGTAGCCCTCCGACGGGATCGGCGCCGGGTTCGGCTCGACGTCCGGGTCGTACCCTCCCGGGCCCTCGACCCTGATCTCGACGTTGTGCTCGGTCGGATCGACGTTGCCGCCGCTCAACGACAGGTCGAGTTTGCCGGTCCCCTTGATGGTGACCGGCACCGGGGCTTCCTCAGCGTGCGCGGTTCCCGTGACCCCCACGGCGGCGACCGCCATGGCAGCCAGGCCGGCAAGTGCCTTCCGGCGCCACGAAGAACGTACGGATACGCGTCTGATGTCCACTCTCTTCCTCCGGTACAACGGGAGCCACTCGGGGTGACACCTCGATCATGTGACCGCACGCCCGCACGGAACGTTGCACGGCGGCCGATCACGGATTCATCTCGTTCCGGCCAGGAGCGCGAGCCGTGGCACAGGTCACATAAAGATCCTGTGAGTTCGCGTGCAACCAATCACCCTGGTCGCAGGTCATGCATGCGTAACAACGACCTCATGTGTTCGCACCCAGGTGCGGCTGGGGGTCCCAATTCAGCCTCCGTGCCGCTCCGGCGGTACCCAGACTTCACTGAGGTCTCAATGAAGCTTCGCCGCGCCATGGCCATCGCTGCCGCGACGGCCGTCATCGCACCCGCCACCTTCCTGGCGGCGCCGGCTGCGTACGCGACGACCAGCACGCCCCCGGTCTCCACCGAGACGGGCTCCGACACCCCGGGCACCGAAGACCCGGCCGACGACACCACCGGCGAGCAGACGCCGGACACCACGACGCCGGACACCTCCGGCGAGCAGACGCCTGAGGGAACCACTCCGGACGAGAACGCTCCGGACGCCGGCACTGCCGGTGAGACGAAGCCGGACGACGAGACCGAGGACAAGCCGGAGGCCGACACCCCCGGCGGGGGAACCCTGGAAGAGAAGACCCCGGACGAGGGCACCACCGACGGGAAGACCCCGGAGGACGGGGAGATCCCCGAGGACGAGGACTCCGAGGAGTTCCCGGCCTGTGCCGAGGCGAGCATCGACGTCAGCCTGGGCGGCTTCCCGAACAAGATCGTGGCCGGCAGCGGCTGGAAGAACTTCACGTTCGACGTGAAGAACACCGGCGACACGGACATCGAGACGCTGGAAGTCTTCACCATCGCGACGTACGGGAAGTCGGTCGAGGACTTCGACGAGAGGCTCGTCGAGAAGTACGCGCAGTTCGAGTACAAGGACGCAGAGACCGGTAAGTGGGTCAACGACCTCGACGGCTCGGGGATCAACAACGGCCTGTTCTTCGGGGCGTTCCCCATCGACGCCGGCGAGCAGGTGACCATCGACCTTCGCGTGCGGATCGACAAGGCCGCGCCCGCCGGTGCCGGCGTGACCGTCGCCGTCGGCGGCTACGACAACGGCGCCGAGGACGAGACGTTCGAGTGCTTCGAGGACGGCGCCGTCTACCCGTTCACGATCGTCAAGGCCGGTGGCAACGCCGGTGACGTCGACGACTCCGAGCCGACCGGCGAGAAGCCGGACAGGGACGTGAAGCCGCAGGGCGAGGCCAAGCCGATCCCGGTCACCGGCAACCTCGCCGAGACCGGTTCTGACTCGAGCCTGCCCGTCATCGGCGCGATCGGCGGCATCGCCGTCCTCGCCGGCGCCGGTGTGGTCTTCGCCATGAAGCGCCGCCGTGGTGACGCCACCGCGTAACGGCTGACGCCTGACGTTCACGCTCAGGCTCCCGAAGCCACAAAGGCCGCTGCACTCGGAGGGGGGTGCAGCGGCCTTCGTGCGACCGAATCGGGTCGGGAGCGGGTCCGGAGCGCGTCCGGAGCGGGGTCACTTCTTCGGCGGGACCGCCGGCATGCCGAGGAACGGAAGCTTCAGCGCGCCGAACGCCTCGTCCGGAACGGCCGGGGACTTCGGTGCGACCGGGGACAGCCGCCGGTACTGCGCGTCCTGCGCCGGGCGCGGGTCCTCCTCGCCGTTGTTGGGCCAGAAGGACATCGCCCGCTCCGCCTGGGCGGTGATGGTCAGCGACGGATTGACGCCCAGGTTCGCCGAGACCGCGGCGCCGTCGACGACCGAGATGCCCGGGTGCCCGTACAGCCGGTGGTACGGGTCGATCACGCCGGTTTGCGGGGAGTCGCCGATCGGGCAGCCGCCCAGGAAGTGCGCGGTGAGCGGGGTGCCCATCAGTTCGCCGATGTTCGAGCCGGCGAAGCCGTTGATCTCCTCGGCGAGCAGCGAGGCCGCCCGCGTCGCCTCGGGGATCTGGGTCGGGTTCGGCGCGCCGTGGCCCTGGCGGGCGGTGAGCAGGCCCTTTCCGATGCCCTTCGGCTTGCGGTACGTGGTCAGCGAGTTGTCGAGGGACTGCATGACCAGACCGATGATGGTCCGCTCCGACCAGCGCCGGTTGGAGAGCGCGCGCATCGCGAGCCAGGGGTGCCTCGCCATGTTGCCGAGCCAGCCGGCGACCCGGCCCTTGACCCGGTAGGGGACCTGGAGGACGGTCATGCCGCCCATCGCGTTCGAGCCCCTGCCGTAGCGGACGGGCTCGATGTGGGTGTTCTCGTCGGGGTGGATGGACGAGGTGATGGCCACGCCCCGGGTGAAGTCGACCTTGTCCGCGCCGTGGCGCTTGCGGTAGCGCCGGTTGTCGGTCTGCGCGCCCACCAGCGCCTCGGAGTTGGTGCGGGTCAGCTCGCCGAGCCGTGACGAGAGATGCGGCAGCATCCCGCCGTCCTTCATCCGGTGCAGCAGCGTCTGCGTGCCGTACGTGCCGGCGGCGATGACGACCCGGCGGGCGGTGAACGTACGGCCCTTGCCCTTGCGCCGGTTGTCGCTCGGCAGGGTCCGGACCGCGAAGCCGCCACGGGAGTCCTCGGTGACGGCGACGACGGACGTCATCGGGTGGACGACGGCGCCCGCCTTCTCCGCGAGGTACAGATAGTTCTCGTTGAGGGTGTTCTTCGCGCCGCGCCGGCAGCCGGTCATGCACTCGCCGCACTCGCTGCACGCCGTGCGGGAGGGGCCCGCGCCGCCGAAGTACGGGTCGGCGACCTCCTCTCCGGGCCTCGCCTTCACCGTGCCGTCGGCGTCCTCGCCGTCGCCGAAGAACACGCCGACGGGGGCCATGTGGAAGCTGTCGCCGACGCCCATCGCCTCCGCGGTCGCCTTCAGATGCACGTCGGAGGGCGTCGTCGTCGGGTTGAGCCGCACGCCGAGCATCCGCCGGGCCTGGTCGTAGTACGGCTTCAGCTCGTCCTGCCAGTCGGTGATGTCCTTCCACTGCGGGTCGTTGAAGAACGGCGCGGGCGGGACGTAGAGCGTGTTGGCGTAGTTGAGCGAACCGCCGCCGACGCCCGCTCCGGCCAGCACCATCACCTTGCCGAGCAGATGGATGCGCTGGATGCCGAACAGGCCGAGGGCCGGGGCCCAGAGGTAGTTGCGCAGGTCCCAGGAGTTCTTCGGCAGGGACTCGCGGGTGAAGCGCCGGCCGGCCTCGAGCACGCCGACCCGGTAGCCCTTCTCGGTGAGGCGCAGCGCCGAGACGGAGCCGCCGAAGCCGGAGCCCACGACGAGCACGTCGTAGTCGTACGCTTCGCCGGCGCCCGCGTCCTGGTTCCGGGCAGGGGGTACCTCTGACATGGCTCTCCTCGTGAAATGTGCGGGCGTCAGGGGACGGGGGGCGGCGGGTCAGCGGGGGACGGGCCTGTCAGCGCAGGCGCAAAGCCTTCATCGCCCTGAGGCTGGTGCTCATGAACGCGGCGTACTTCTCGTCGTCCATGCCGAACGACGGGGCCAGCGGCATGAGCCGCTGCTGGGCCACGGTCTGCGCCTCCGTGTACTTGAGGATGCCCTCGGAGCCGTGGCGCCTGCCGAGGCCGGAGTCCTTCATGCCGCCCATCGGGGACTGGACGCTGCCGTACGCCGGTGCGTAGCCCTCGTTGATGTTGACGGTGCCGGAGCGCAGCCGGGCGGCGACGGCGTGACCGCGCCGGCCGTCCTTGGTCCAGACGCTGGAGTTGAGGCCGTACGGAGTGGCGTTGGCCCGCTCGATGACGTCGTCCTCGTCGGTGAAGCGGTAGACGGCGACGACCGGGCCGAAGGTCTCCTCCGTGCAGACGGCCATCGGCGCCTCGACGCCGTCGAGGATGGTGGGCTCGTAGAAGAGCGGACCGATGTCGGGGCGGGCGACTCCGCCCGCGACGAGCCTGGCGCCCTTGGCGACGGCCTCCTCGACATGGCGGGTGACGGTCTCGAGCTGGCGCTCGCCCACGAGGCAGCCCATGTCGGCGCCGTAGGCGAGGGAGTTGCCGAGCCGCATGGCCTTCGTACGGGCGGCGAACCGCTCGATGAAGTCGTCGGCGATCGACTCGTGCACGTACAGCCGCTCGATGGAGATGCAGAGCTGGCCCGCGGAGGAGAAGCAGGCGCGTACGGCGCCGGCGGCGGCCTTCTCCACGTCGGCGTCGTGGAGCACCAGCATGGCGTTCTTGCCGCCCAGTTCGAGGGAGACGCCCACCAGGCGGGCGGCCGCGCCCTGCGCCACCTCGCGGCCGGTGCGGGTGGAGCCGGTGAAGGAGACGTAGTCGGCGTGCTTCACGACCTCGGGCCCGACGACCGGGCCCTCGCCGAGGACGACCTGGAACACGTCTGCGGGCAGGCCCGCCTCGATCAGCAGGTCGCGCGCCCACAGGGCGGTGAGCGCCGTCTCGGTGTCGGGCTTCATGACGACGGCGTTGCCGCTGACGAACGCGGGCAGCGCGTCACCGACGGACAGCTCCAGCGGGTAGTTCCAGGGCGCGATCTGCCCCACCACACCGCGCGGGTGGCGCAGTTCGGTCGTCCTGGTGAGCACGGGGACCACGCCGGTGTGCCGCTTGGGCTTCAGGTACGAGGGGGCCTTGCGCCCGTAGTGGCGGGCGGCGACGGCGACGGCCAACACCTCCTCGTGGGCGTGCAGCCGGGCCTTGCCGGTCTCGAGCTGGATCAGGTCGAGGACCTCCGCCTGGCGGGCGAGGACCAGGTCGTGGAAGCGCAGCAGGACGGCCGCACGGGCCCGGACCGGGGTGGCGGCCCACGCCGTCTGCGCGGCGCGGGCGCGGGCGAAGGCCGCGGCCACGTCCTCGGGCGTCGACTCGGGGAGCTCGGCCAGTCGTTCGCCGGTGAACGGCGTGTGGTTGGCGGTGCGGCCGGAGCCGGTGACGCCCTTGGTGAGCCGGGCGACCACTTCCGGGGTCACCACGTCGGCGGCGGTGCGCGCGCCGGCCGGGGCGGCGGCGGTCGGGTTGGTGCCCAGGGCGGTGGCGGTGGCCTGCGAGTCCGTCATGGGGGCGAGAGTAGGCGTAGCGAAGCACTTTGGGTACCCGTCGGTAACACCTTTTCACCAGGTGTGCACGACCGCGCCAGCGATCACTGGCACATAAGCCCTGATCAGGGCCTATCCAGTGCTCGGAGGCCGCCATCCGCGCAGCATGATGTCGAACTGCTCACGTGTCGTCGTCCAGTCCTGCGCGGGGCCGGACATGTAGAGGGCGTACTCCGTGCCGTCGTCCTCGTAGTACATCTGGTCGATCGCCCGCCGCGGGCCGGGGTGCTCGGTGCCCTCCGTCCAGGTGAACTCCCAGAGTGCGGAGAGCGGCTGGTCCCGGAAGGTGTTGGGGTGCAGCAGCACACGGCCGTAGTCCGGCAGCCGCTTCTCCAGGCTCTTCTCCATGTCGAGCATGTGCATGTACGGGTTCTCGTGGTCGGGTGCCGGATCGATGCTGATGCGGATGCGGTGCCGGCCGTTGTCCGGCGTGTAGTCGATCTGGTTGCCGTCCATCTGGCGCCGCCAGCCGTCGGGCACCCAGAGGGCGAAGCCCTCCGGGTCGTCGACGCGCTCCCAGCCCTCCGGCAGTCCGGACGCGTCCGTGCCCGGGCTCTGCCTGGGCTTGTCGGCCGAAGGCTTGTCCGCCGACCGGTTGCCGCCGTCCCCGGCGTCCTTGCCCGCGTACTGCATCGCCAGGCCCGCGCCGCCGCCGACCACGGCCGCCAGGACCACGACGATCAGCGCCGTGCGTATCCGGCCGCCGCGACGGCCGGTGCCGGGCCCGCCCAGCGGCTCCGTCCGGAACTGCGGCGTACCGAACCCCGGTGCCGTGCCCGACTGCTGCTGCGGCTGCGGAGGAGCCGGCTGCGCCATCCGCTGCGTCGGCACCCGCACCGGGTGGCGCACCACCTCCGTGGCGTCTGGCGCCCGCCCCTCCATGGCCTCGGTCAGCATCCGCTCGGCCTCCGCCGCGGAAGGCCGCGCGGCCGGGTCCTTGCGCAGCAGCGCCATGATCACCGGCCCGAGCCGCCCCGCGCGCACGGGCGCCGGCGGCTCCTCGTCCACCACGGCCTGCATCGTCGCCAGCGGCGACGAACGCCGGAACGGCGACGTCCCCTCCACCGCGGTGAACAGCGTCGCACCCAGCGACCACAGATCGGAGGCGGGACCCGGGTCGTGGCCCCGTACCCGCTCGGGCGCGAGATAGTCGATCGACCCGACGATCTCGCCCGTCCTGGTGATCGTCGAGTCCCCCTCGATGGCCGCGATCCCGAAGTCCGTGATGAGCGCCCGGCCGTCCTTGGCCAGCAGTACGTTGGCGGGCTTGATGTCCCGGTGCAGCACCCCGGCGGCATGCGCGGCGCCCAGCGCCCGCAGGACGTCGAGACCGATCCGCGCCGCCTCCCGCTCGTCGATCCGCCCCGGCTCCTTGACGGCGTCCGCCAGCGAGGGCCCGTCCACGTACTGCATGACGATCCACGGCCGCGCGTCGTGCTCGAGCACGTCATGGACGGTGACGACCCCCGGATGGCTGATGCGCGCCGCCGCCCGCGCCTCCTTCTGGGTCCGGGCGTGCATGACGGCCCGGTCGGCCTCGGACACGTACAACCCCGCCGTCAGCTCCTTGACGGCGACCACCCTGTGCAACACCTCGTCATGGGCGCGCCAGACCTTGCCCATCCCGCCGCGTCCGAGGGTCTCGCCCAGCCGGTAGCGCCCGGCGAGCAGCAGACCGGTGCCTGAACTTCGAGTGTGTTCCACGTACCCCGCCCCGTTCCTTGGAGTGCCAGATTACGGACGGGGGGTACGGCCACGGAACCTCGGGCGCCTCAAGTGACCGCACTGTGATGCGCGTTGTGTGCGCGGCCGCGTACTCAGGGGCCGGGGCGGTAACTGCCGGTTGCCTGCTCGAAGATCTCGGTCACTTTGTCACGCTCCGCGTCCGGTCCGATCACCTGGACCACGTGGTACGAGCCGTCGACGGCGAACGCGAAGTTGCGCACGTACACCTCGCGGCCGTTGCTGTCCTGCCAGGTGAACTGCCCCTCCGCCATGGTCCTTCCGCCCACCTCGATACGGCGCAGCCCGCTCGCGCTGGCCCACGACGAGTCGCGGAAGGGCTGGAGCTCCGGCTCCTTGTCCCGCTGATAGGCCAGCGGGTCGTCGCCGTTCGCCTGCACGGTGTCCCGGCCGGGAACCACGATCAAGGCGAAGTCGCCGCCGGTGTAGCGGACTTGACCGGCGTCGTTGATCGGCCGGCGCTGCCAGGTCTTGTCGACGGCGATCCGGAAGCCCTCCGGGTCGTCGCGGAGCACATACCCGTCGGGGAGGTCGCCGGCCGGGGCGGACGTCTGGGGCTGCTGCGAACCGGGGGTGCCGCTGGGAGTGGGCGCGGGACTGTCCTCGCCGCCCGTGCGGCCGGGACTCGGACCGGCCTGCGACGGCTGCCCGCCCGTGTTCTGCTCCTGCGGCTGCTGTTCCTCGCCGGACTTCGGCATGAACAGCACCGCGTAGGCGACCGCGGCCGCCAGGGCGAGCAGGATCAGCAGCAGGAGCGTACGGCCGAGGGCGCGCGGCCGCCGTCCCGGATTCCCGTACGGCTCCCGGTACGGCGTGTCGCGCGGCGGCACCTCGTACGGCTCCTCGTACGCCCGTGCGGGCGGAGGGACTTCGGCGCGGGCCCCGCCGCGCTCGCGCCCCTTCGGCTTCTTGTGGCGGTGGCGGCCGTGCGCCGTGTCCGCCCTGCCGGACCGGCGTCTGCGGACGAGTTCGCCCCGCCGGCGCACGATCGGCAGCCGTGATCCGTCGACCGCCCCGGCCGGCAGCGGCACGACGTCCATCCCCGCCTCCGGCTCCGGGGCGGAGCGCACCAGTGAACGCAGCCAGCCGCGCAGTTCCTCGAAGTCCGGGCGTTCCGTGGGGTCCTGGCGCAGCAGCGACTCGACGACCGGCCGCAGCGGGCCGCACTCCTCGGCGAACGCGGGCGGCTCGGCGCACACCAGCTGGACCAGCTCGGCCGCGCTCTCCTCCGGATAGGGCGCGTGGCCCTGTACGGCCCGGTACAGCAGCGCACCCAGCGCCCACAGGTCGGTGGCCGGGCCGACCGGCGCGGCGAGCTGCCAGTTCTCGTGCACCGGCCCGGCCTGCTCGGGCGCCCACCGCTCGGTGACGGCGCCGACGACGGTGATCCGCGCCTGGCGGGCGCGCTCGGCGGCCAGCGGGGTGGCGGGGCCGCTGTACGCGGGCGGGCCGTCGCCGGCGACGGCACCGTCCCAGTGGCCGGAGGGCGCCGCGCTGCCGGCCACGGGACGGCGCTGCGCGTCGGCGCGCATGGCGTCACCGCTGCCGTGCCAGCTCCCGCCGGCCGCGCTCTCCGTACGCGCCGGGGGGAGAGCGGGCCGTGGTCCGCCCGAGTGCCTGTTGCCGGGGCCGCTGTCGGCGCGGGCGACGGGCAGCGCGGGCCGCACGCCGCCGCGCTCGCTGTCCGCCCGGCGCACGCCGTACGGGTCGTCGCGGTACGGGTCGTGGTCGCGCGCACCCGGCAGCGCGGGCCGGGCGCCGATGCCACGGGGGCCGCCGCCGCCCGCGACGGGCAGGGAGCCGGGGCCCTCGCGGCCGGGGAAGGGCGCGTCGTGCCAGGTGCCCGCGAGCCGGGCCCGGCCGGAGCCCTGCCCGTCCGGGTCGTCGCGGCCCTCGGCGCCGGGGTCGCGGGCCGGCCGGCCGTCGTGGCGGTACAGGTCGTCGGGGTCGTACCGGTCGTGGTCGCTGTCGTACCGGTCGTGGTCCTCACGGCCCGCGTCGGCAGCGTCGGTCCGACGCGGGACGCCGAAGTCCGGCTCCTCGAACTCCGCGTCGTCGTCCTCGTCCGGAACCCCGAGCCCGAGCAGGCCGCGGCGCCCCTCGTCGGGCCGGCGCGCCCACCAGTCGGGGTCGAGGCCGTCCTGCTCCAGAGGGTCGCGGCGGCGCGCCGCGTCCGGGTCCTCCGCGTGGCGCCGGTCCTCGCCCGTACGCGCCCCGGCCCGCGCCCCGGCGCGGTACGCCGCGATCGCGCCGGCCCGGGCGGCGCGCACGTCCGGCACCCCGGCCTGCGGTCGGCCCTGCTGGGGCAGCTCCAGATGCCCGGAGCCCCCGGGAGCCGGGCCGCCGCCGGGCTCGGCCACAACGTCGGCGGCGTCCGCGAACTCAGCCGCCGGTTCGGGCTCCGGCTCCAGTTCCGGCTCGGGTTCCGGCACGGGCGAGTACCCGCAGAGCGCCTCCTCCGCCGCGCCGGACGCCAGCCCGGTCAGCACGACGCGTCCGTCGTCGCAGACGAGCACCGTGCGGACGGTGATGTTGCGGTGGGTCCAGCCGTGCGCGTGCAGGACGCGCAGCGCGGTCAGCACGTCGGAGGCGATCTCGGCCGCCCGGTACGGGGTGAGGGGCTTCTCCGCGAGCAGTGCGGCCAGCGGCCGGGCCGAGACCCGCTCGCTCACTATCCACAGCGAGCCGTCCTCGGCGAAGACGTCGAAGACCTGGTCCAGCCGGGGGTGGTCGGGGATCTGCGCGGCCGCCTGCGCCGCCTCGACGGCCCGCAGCACCGCCGGGTCCGTGGGCCGGCGCGTCGTGCCGCCTCTGCCGCCGCCCCGGGCCTGCCGGGGCACGGCGGCCTGGGCGAGGCCGTCCCCGTCGAGCACCTCCGCGTCCACGACCTCGGGCAACGGGACCTGCCGCACCAGGACTTCGTGCCCGCTGTACGTGTCGAACGCACGGGTCTCCGCGAACTCGTACGCGTCGGAGGGCGGCAACGGCAGGCGGTAGCGGTCGGCCAGCACCCTGCCCGCATAGTCCTCCACGACGCCTCCCCACCAGCGCGCTGTCCCGGTCGGAACCGGAACCACGCACGAAGCCGTCAATTCCGGTCGCTCAGCGGCCCCTTGTGGCTGCGTACCGTCCGCGACCTCTCACGATACGTGCCCTCGGTCAATCCTTGGGGCTGAACGTGGCGAACGCCGTCTCACGCAGCGTCCTGCACGCCTCGCCGTCCCACTCGCTCGCCTTGCACGTGACCATGATCGAGTAGCCGCGCCGCGCGTCGACCTTGAAGCCCCTGTTGAGGATACGTACCCGCTGGCCGTTCTCGTTGCGCTCGAACTTCCAGTCCGCGACGGTCGGATAGCCCTTGTACTCGACCGGGCCTATGCCGAGGTGCTTGTAGCCGTTGCTCGTGGCGCTCACACCGGCGACCGCGGCCGACCATGCGGCGGCCGCGTCGTCCTTCGGGCTGTTGTTGAAGTCCACCTGGACCCGCGGGGTCCCGCCGTCCACGCTGAACTTGCCGCCCGAGTTCTGGCCCGCCACACCCGTGAGCTTGAAGTTCTTGGGCATGGCCATGGTGAAGTGCCAGCGGTCGTTGGAGACCATCACATAGCCGGCCGGCAGGGCGCCGCCGCCGACCGTGTCGTCGCCCTTGGGCTTGCCGGACGGCGTGCCGTCGGGCGAACCGGTGCCGCCGTCCGAGTCGTCCTTGCCCGCGTCGTCGTCCTCGCCGGTGTCGTCGTCGCCGCCGGGGCTCGCGTCGCTGCCCGTACCCGCGGTGGCCTTGTCCTCCCCACCACCGGCGGTGGAGCCGGCGGACGCGGCCGTGTCGTCCTTGCCCTTGCCCTGGTTCGCCGGGTCGTCGTCACCGTTGAAGGCGAAGACCAGCACCGTGGACAGTACGGCGAGCACGGCCACGACCGCGATGATCACCAGCGTGCGGCGCGGCACGACGTCGGTGAGCGGAGCGCGCGCCGGGGCGGGCCTGCCGGCCGGGGCGGGCTCCTGCTTCGACTCCGTCTTCACGGCGGCGGCCGCGTTGCGTACGGAACGGAGCGCGCCCCGCAGCCGGTCGGCGGCCGGGTCCTTCGGAACGGCGGGGGCCGCCGCGGGCGGGGGCGGCAGCGGTACGACACGCGTCGCCTCGGGCGACGGCTCGGGCACCGCGGGCGGCTCCGGCGCGTTCACCACCTGGGTCAGCAGAGCGCGGGCACCGGCGTCGTCCAGCCGCAGGGCGGGATCCTTGGCGAGCAGGCCGTAGATGACCTCCTCCAGCGGGCCCGCGTTCTTCGGCGGGTCGAGCGGCTCGGTCATCACGGCGGTCAGCGTCGCGATCGCCGAACCCTTGTCGTACGGCGGGGTGCCCTCGACGCTCGCGTAGAGCAGACCGCCGAGCGACCACAGGTCCGCCGCCGGGCCGGGCTTGTGGCCGCGGGCCCGCTCGGGCGAGATGTACGACGGGGCGCCGACGAGCATGCCCGTCGAGGTGATCGACGGGTCGCCCTCGACCTGGGCGATGCCGAAGTCGGTGAGCACGACACGGCCGTCGCGTCCGATGAGCACGTTGGACGGCTTCACGTCGCGGTGCAGGATGCCCTCGCGGTGCGCGGAGCGCAGCACGTCGAGTATCGCCAGGCCGACCTCGGCGGCCCGGCGCGGCGTGAGGATGCCGTCCTCCCGTACGACCTCGGCGAGGGACTTGCCCTCGACGAGCTCCATGACGATCCACGGGCGGTCGTCCTCGTCGACGACGTCGTAGACGGTCACGGCACTGTTGTTGCGGATACGGGCGATCGCCTTGGCCTCGCGCAGGGTGCGCGTGATGAGCCGGCGCTTCTCGTCGTCGTCGATGCTGTTGGGGAAGCGCAACTCCTTGACGGCGACCGTGCGGCCGAGGGTCTCGTCGACCGCCCGCCACACCGTGCCCATGCCGCCGCGCCCGAGAACGCCGCCGAGCCGGTAACGTCCGGCGAGCAGCCGCCCGTCGCTCCCGGTGGCCCCGCGCGCCTTGCCACCACTCGCGGCAGCGACCGCGGCCGCGCGCCCGGCACGGCCCGGCTGCTCCGCCGAAGCCGCCTTCGCCAGAACCGGCTTGGCGTCCTGCGGCTCCGGGGCGGCAGGCTTGGCGTCTTCCGACGCCTGGCCGACCGGCTTCGGGGAGGCCGGCTTCGGGCCGACCGGCTTCGGGCCGACCGGCTTCGGGCCGACCGGCTTCACGTCTGAAGCCTGCTGCGAGGCCGGCTTCGCGTCCTGCGGCTCCTCGCCGCCCGCCGCGGAAGGCTGTACTCCGGCCACCGCTGCGTCGTCCGTCGGGGCCGTGCCCTTGCCCGGCGCCGCCACGGCACCCGGCGCGTCGCCGGAGGTGGCCGAGGCGCGCGCGGCGGGCGCCTCGCGCGCCGACGTCCCGGGCGCCTCAGTGGCGTCCTGAGCCTCTGTCACGCTCCCGCCGGCAGAACCGCCCTCGGCCCCGTCGTCGCTGCCCTTCGCGTCCGACGCACCAAGCTCCGAAGCGCCCTTGTCCGAGGAGACGTCGACACTCGTGTCCGGAGCCGCGGCAGCACCCGCGTCCGGGCCCGATTCCTCGGCGCGGTCCGTGCTGCCGGCTCCCGTGGCCTCCGCAGCGGCCACAGCGTCCTCGTCCTCGCGCACCGCCTTCGGGGCCGAGGTGGAGACGGCCGTGCCCGAGGCTGCCCCGCCCGAGCCGGAACCGGCGCCCCCACCGGCCGGGCCGGCTTCCGCGCCCGCGGCAGAACCCGCATCCCCGCCGGTGAAGCCGGCCCCCCGCTGGGGCTCCCGCGACTGCTCAGCCTCCGACATGCGTCCCCTCTGCGATCCCTGATCTTCGCCCGCGCCTGCCGCTCTCCGCGCGATGCGGTAACCCGCCCTGGAAGAGCGCCCATTGTCTCTCACTCCGGGACCGGTACGTCGTCCGGGTCCACCCAGTGGCACCCGGGACGCGCACGGGTGCGCCACCCACCACGCCGTCACCCCGGGTGAAACCCACCCCCGTACTGGTCGGGGCTCTGCCCGGTTCGCCCAACAGGACCCGCACCGGGCCGGTTTACGCCGTATCAGGGTCGGCGGAGGACCGTGCCCGGCCGCCTGCGCGGGACACCAGGACCACGCCGGGACCCGCACGGCCCCGGCGTCGACGGGCCCCGGTCAGAGCGGCACGATCTCCGGCGCCCCCAGCCGGGCCGCGTCCGCGGTCAGGTCGTCCGGCTGCCGCTGCGACTCCCGTTCCGCCTCCACCCGCTTCTCGTAGTGCTCGACCTCCTTCTCGATCTGCGCGTTCTCCCAGCCGAGGACCGGAGCCATCAACTCGGCGCACTCACGGGCGCTGCGCGTCCCCCGGTCGAACGTCTCGATCGAGATGCGCGTGCGCCGCGTCAGCACGTCGTCCAGGTGCCGGGCCCCCTCGTGCGACGCGGCGTAGACGATCTCGGCCCGCAGATAGTCGTCCGCTCCGGCGATCGGGTCGCCGAGCGTCGGATCCTCGGCGACGAGGGCGAGCAGTTCCTCGGCCAGTGCGCCGTAGCGGTTCAACAGGTGCTCCACCCGCACCACATGGAGGCCGGTCCGCGCGGCGATCCTCGCCCGGGCGTTCCACAGGGCGCGGTACCCCTCGGCGCCGAGCAGTGGCGTGTCCTCGGTGACGCACTCGGCCACCCGCTGGTCGAGGCCGTGCACCGCCGCGTCCACGGCGTCCTTCGCCATCACCCGGTACGTCGTGTACTTGCCGCCGGCCACGACCACGAGGCCCGGCACGGGGTGCGCCACCGTGTGCTCGCGCGACAGCTTGCTCGTCGCGTCCGACTCGCCGGCGAGCAGCGGCCGCAGCCCCGCGTACACCCCTTCGACGTCGTCCCGGGTGAGCGGCACGGCCAGCACCTCGTTGACGTGCTCCAGCAGATAGTCGATGTCGGCGCTGGAGGCGGCCGGATGCGCCTTGTCGAGGTCCCAGCCGGTGTCCGTGGTGCCGACGATCCAGTGCCGTCCCCACGGGATGACGAACAGCACGGACTTCTCGGTCCGCAGGATCAGCCCGGTCGTGGAGTGGATCCGGTCCTTGGGCACGACCAGATGGATGCCCTTGGACGCCTTCACATGGAACTGCCCGCGCTCCCCGATCAGCGCCTGCGTGTCGTCCGTCCACACGCCGGTGGCGTTGACGATCTGCCGGGCCCGGATCTCGTACTCCCCCCCGGCCTCGACGTCGAGCACCCGGGCCCCTACGACCCGCTCGCCCTCCCGCAGGAAGCCGACCACCCTGGCGCGGCTGGCGACCTGCGCCCCGTAACTCGCGGCCGTACGCACCAGGGTCGTGACGAAGCGCGCGTCGTCCATCTGGGCGTCGTAGTACTGCAGGGCGCCGACCAGGGCGTCCTTCTTCAGGGCGGGCGCGACGCGCAGGGCGCGCCGTCGGGAGAGGTGGCGGTGGACGGGCAGCCCCCGCCCGTGGCCCGAGGACACCGACATCGCGTCGTACAGCGCGACGCCCGAGCCCGCGTACATCCGCTCCCAGCCCTTGTGCTGGAGCGGATAGAGGAACGGCACCGGCTTGACCAGATGCGGGGCCAGCCGCTCCAGCAGCAGGCCGCGCTCCTTGAGCGCCTCTCTGACCAGGGCGAAGTCGAGCATTTCCAGATAGCGCAGGCCGCCGTGGATCAGCTTGCTCGACCTGCTGGAGGTGCCGGACGCCCAGTCGCGCGCCTCCACCAGACCGGTGAGAAGCCCTCGTGTCGCGGAATCGAGCGCGGTGCCGGCCCCGACCACGCCGGCGCCCACCACCAGCACGTCCAGTTCCCGCTCGGCCATCCCGGCCAGCGCTTCCGCGCGCTCCGCGGGTCCCAGTGTCGCTGTCCTCACTGCTGCCTCCCGTCGCCCCCGTGCTTTTCCTGCGGTCGGTCTCACAACGTCGAACTCACACGTCGATTCTGTCCGCAGTCGCCGACTTCAGCCACCGCCTGTGGATAACACTCGGACGGCCACGAGCCCGCAATCCGACAGAACGGTCATATTTACGCCTAGTCTGACATTGCGCCCGCCCGTTCTGCCCACAGGGCTTGCGCTCACTGTCCCCATCGGCTACGGGAAGGACGGCCACAGCCATGCCCGCCGATCTCGCCGTCATCGGACTCGGCCACCTCGGCCTGCCGCTCGCCCAGGCCGCCGTGGCCGCAGGCATCGAAACCATCGGCTACGACCCCGACCCACGCCGGCTCACGGAACCCACCGCCGGAGTGACGGCCGCCGACATCCGGCGCATGCTCTCCGGCGGATTCCGCAACGTCACCGACCCGGCCGAACTCGGCCGCGTACGCACCGCCGTCATCTGCTCGCCCACGCCCATGGGCGCGGACGGCGCGCTGGACCTGACGCCGCTCGCCGACGCCGCACGGGCGCTCGCGTCCCGGCTGCGGCCGCACACCACGGTCCTGTTGGAGTCGGCCGTCGAGCCCGGCACCACGGAGGACTTCCTGCGGCCCCTTCTCGAAGAGGGCTCCGGACTGCGCGCGGGCCGGGACTTCCACCTGGCCTACTCCCCCAGCCGCACCGACCCCGGCCGCCGGACCCACGGCCACGCCAACACCCCGAAGGTCATCGGCGGACTGACCCCCGCCTGCACGGAGTCCGCGGCCGCGTTCTACGCCCGGCTGACCGACAAGGTGGTCCGCGCGCGCGGGCTGCGTGAGGCCGAGACCGTCAAGGTCCTCGAGACCAACTTCCGGCACGTCAACATCGCGCTGGTCAACGAGATGGCGGTGCTCTGCCACGACCTCGGCGTCGACCTCTGGGACGTCATCCGCTGTGCCGAGACCAAGCCCTTCGGCTTCCAGGCCTTCCGCCCGGGCCCCGGCGTCGGCGGCCACGGCGTCCCCCTCGACCCCGGCCATGCCCCGGGCCGCGCCCTGCGCATGGTCGGCCTCGCCCAGGAGATCAACGCCCGGATGCCGCAGTACGTCGTCCGCCGCTGCGCCACCCTCCTCAACGAACACGGCAAGTCGGCCCGCGGCGCCCGCGTCCTGCTCCTCGGCGTCACCTACAAGCCGGACCTCGCCGACCTGCAGGGCTCCCCGGCCACCGAGATCGCCCGCCGCCTGATGGATCTGGGCGCGTCCGTCAGCTACCACGACCCCTACGTCCCGGACTGGCGCGTCGGCGAACTCCCCGTCCCCCGCGCCGACTCGCTGTACGAGGCGGCCGCCGCCGCGGACCTGACGGTCCTGGTGCAGCACCACCGCACCTACGATCTCCAGGGCCTCGCCGTGAAGGCCCAACTCCTGCTGGACACAAGGGGGGCGACTCCGGCGGGCGCGGCGCACCGCCTCTGACGCCCTTTCGGAACCTGACGCCGCCCTCACACCGGCCATACAACCGAATATCGCTCTGTCGGACCGGACTGCTAGTCTCCGGGACCGCCGCTCGCACGATCGTGCGACGCGCTCGATCCCAGGGGGAATTCCACCATGAGCCAGCCCGTCCCGCCGCCGTCCGGCAACCCGTTCGCCGGTGGCGACCAGTTCGCACCCGCCCCGCCGCCGGCCCCCGTCCGCAACAACCTCGGCCTCGGCCTCGCAGCCGGCCTCGCAGCCGCCGTCGTCGGCGCCCTCGCCTACGGCGGCGTGATGCGCGCGCTGGCGAACGAGGACGGCAGCTACACGGAGATCGGCTACGCGGCCCTCGCCGTCGGCGCGCTCGTCGGCTTCGCGCTCGGCAAGGTCGGCGGCCGGAACCCGATCCTGCCGCTGATCGGAGTCCCGCTGGCGCTGGTCGCCGTCTTCTGCGGCCAGCTCTTCGGCTTCGCCCTGATGATCAGCTGGTGGTCGGAGGCATCGCCCGACCCGCTGACCGTCACCGAGATCCTGACGTCGAACCTCGGCGACCTGATCGAAGGCTGGAAGGAAGAGGCGGAGGCCATGACCTACCTCTTCCTCGGCATCTCGGGTGTCGCGGGCTACACCATCACCAAGAAGGTCGCGGGCTGACCCTGCGAACCGAGTGGGGCCCGGCATCGGACGATGCCGGGCCCCACTCGTGCGCGTCCTGCCGGCGGCCGCCGGAGCAGCACGAAGGGGCCCGACGCACCTGGCGGTGCATCAGGCCCCTTGACTGCCAACGGCGTCAGCGGCTGTGCTGCGAGTCCGCCACCGTGACCTCGACGCGCTGGAACTCCTTGAGCTCGCTGTAGCCCGTCGTCGCCATCGCGCGGCGCAGGGCGCCGAAGAAGTTCATCGAACCGTCCGGGGTGTGTGAGGGACCGGTGAGGATCTCCTCCGTGGTGCCCTCGATGCCCAGGTCCACCAGCTTGCCGCGCGGCACGTCCTCATGGACGGCCTCCATGCCCCAGTGGTGGCCCTTGCCCGGCGCGTCCGTGGCGCGGGCCAGCGGCGAGCCGATCATGACCGCGTCGGCGCCGCAGGCGATCGCCTTCGGCAGGTCGCCGGACCAGCCGACGCCGCCGTCCGCGATGACGTGCACGTACCGGCCGCCGGACTCGTCCATGTAGTCGCGGCGGGCCGCGGCCACGTCGGCGACGGCGGTCGCCATCGGGACCTGGATGCCCAGCACGTTGCGGGTGGTGTGCGCGGCGCCGCCGCCGAAGCCCACCAGGACACCCGCCGCGCCGGTGCGCATCAGGTGCAGCGCCGCGGTGTACGTGGCGCAGCCGCCGACGATGACCGGGACGTCGAGCTCGTAGATGAACTGCTTCAGGTTCAGCGGCTCGGCGGCGCCGGAGACGTGCTCGGCGGAGACGGTCGTGCCGCGGATGACGAAGATGTCGACGCCCGCGTCGACGACGGCCTTCGAGAACTGCGCGGTGCGCTGCGGGGAGAGCGCGGCGGCGGTGACGACACCGGAGTCGCGCACCTCCTTGATGCGCTGCCCGATCAGCTCCTCCTTGATGGGAGCCGCGTAGATCTCCTGCAGCCTGCGGGTGGCGTTCGCCTCGTCCATCTCGGCGATCTCGTCGAGCAGCGGCTGCGGGTCCTCGTACCGGGTCCACAGGCCCTCGAGGTTCAGTACGCCCAGGCCGCCCATCTCGCCGATCCGGATGGCGGTCTGCGGGGAGACCACGGAGTCCATCGGAGCGGCCAGGAAGGGCAGCTCGAAGCGGTAGGCGTCGATCTGCCAGGCGATCGAGACCTCCTTCGGGTCCCGCGTACGCCGGCTCGGTACGACGGCGATGTCGTCGAACGCGTACGCCCGGCGGCCGCGCTTGCCGCGCCCGATCTCGATCTCAGTCACGTGTGTGGCCTTTCCTTCTGCATCTGCGCCAGTGCGCTACCAGTATCCCCGACGCACACGTGAGGGGCGGCCCCGGCAACCCCCGAGACCGCCCCTGGCACGTGTCGGACTACTTCCTGCTGTAGTTCGGCGCCTCGACCGTCATCTGGATGTCGTGCGGGTGGCTCTCCTTGAGACCCGCCGAGGTGATCCGCACGAACCGGCCCTTGCTCTCCATCTCGTCGACGGTGGCCGCTCCGACGTAGCCCATGGTCTGGCGCAGACCGCCGACCAGCTGGTGGAGCACCGCGGAGAGCGGGCCGCGGTAGGGCACCTGGCCCTCGATGCCCTCGGGGACGAGCTTGTCGTCGGAGGCCACCTCGGCCTGGAAGTAGCGGTCCTTGGAGTACGAGCGGCCCTGGCCGCGCGACTGCATGGCGCCGAGCGAACCCATGCCCCGGTACGACTTGAACTGCTTGCCGTTGATGAAGAGCAGCTCGCCGGGGGACTCCTCGCAGCCGGCGAGGAGGCTGCCCAGCATGACCGTGTCGGCGCCGGCCGCGAGGGCCTTGCCGATGTCGCCGGAGTACTGCAGGCCGCCGTCGCCGATGACCGGGACGCCCGCCGCCCGGGCGGCCAGCGCCGCTTCGTAGATCGCGGTGACCTGCGGGACGCCGATGCCGGCGACCACCCGGGTGGTGCAGATGGAGCCGGGTCCGACACCGACCTTGACGCCGTCCACGCCCGCGTCGATCAGGGCCTGGGCGCCGTCGCGGGTGGCCACGTTGCCGCCGATGACGTCGACGCCGACGCTCGACTTGATCTTCGCCATCCAGTCGAGGGCGTTGCTGTTGTGCCCGTGCGAGGTGTCGACGATCAGGAAGTCGACGCCCGCGCCGGCCAGCGCCTGGGCCCGCTCCAGGGCCTCCGGGCTGGCGCCGACGGCCGCGCCGACGAGCAGCCGGCCCTCGGCGTCCTTCGCCGCGTTCGGGTACTGCTCGGCCTTGACGAAGTCCTTGACCGTGATCAGGCCCTTGAGGATGCCCGCGTCGTCGACCAGCGGAAGCTTCTCGATCTTGTGGCGGCGCAGCAGCTCCATGGCGTCCACGCCGGAGATGCCGACCTTGCCGGTGACCAGCGGCATCGGGGTCATGACCTCGCGCACCTGGCGCGTACGGACCGTCTCGAAGGCCATGTCGCGGTTGGTGACGATGCCGAGCAGCTTGCCGTTGGCATCCGTGACCGGCACTCCGCTGATTCGGAACTTGGCGCACAGGGCGTCGGCCTCGGCGAGCGTGGCATCGGGGTGGACCGTGATCGGGTCGGTGACCATGCCGGACTCGGACCGCTTGACCAGGTCGACCTGGTTCACCTGGTCCTCGATGGACAGGTTGCGGTGCAGCACGCCCACGCCGCCCTGGCGCGCCATCGCGATCGCCATGCGGGACTCGGTGACCTTGTCCATCGCCGCCGAGAGCAGCGGGATGTTCACCCGGACGTTCCGCGAGACACGGGACGAGGTGTCGACCGCGTTGGGCAGCACTTCCGACGCACCCGGCAGCAGAAGCACATCGTCGTAGGTCAGCCCGAGTGTCGCGAATTTCTCGGGCACTCCGTCGACGTTGGTCATGACACCTTCCCCAAATGGCCTTGATCCCTGCGGATGTCCATGCTAACGGCCCGAGACGCCGTCTCATTCCACGATCAAGATCGATGAACAGCTTTGGACGTTCGCACGACTCGCCACTGAGTCATACGGAACAGGCCGGCGACCGGTTCACTGCTCCGCCAGCGCCCGCAGCCGGCTGAGCGCGCGGTGCTGTGCGACCCGGACGGCGCCGGGCGACATCCCCAGCATCTGACCGGTCTCCTCCGCGGTCAGCCCGACGGCGACCCTGAGCACCAGCAGCTCCCGCTGGTTCTCCGGCAGATTGGCGAGCAGCCTCTTGGCCCACTCGGCGTCGTCGCTGAGCAGCGCCCGCTCCTCCGGACCGAGCGAGTCGTCGGGCCGCTCCGGCATCTCGTCGGACGGCACGGCCGTCGACCCCGGATGGCGCATCGCCGCCCGCTGCAGATCGGCGACCTTGTGGGACGCGATGGCGAAGACGAAGGCCTCGAAGGGCCGCCCGGTGTCCTTGTAGCGCGGCAGCGCCATCAGCACCGCGACGCAGACCTCCTGGGCGAGATCCTCGACGAAGTGCCGCGCGTCACCCGGCAGCCGGCTGAGACGCGAGCGGCAGAAACGCAGCGCGAGCGGATGCACATGCGCCAGCAGGTCGTGCGTCGCCTGTTCGTCGCCGTCGACGGCACGGTGCACGAGTGCCCCGATGGCCCCCTGGGCGGTCACCGCCTCGTCGTCGCGCATCGGTCCATGGTGCCCTGGACCGCGATCGTCCGCGGCACCGCGTCCCGTGTTGTGCACCGAAGCGTTATGAGCAGGTGCGCCGGAACTCATCTCCTGCGCCCTCCCCTCCCGCTCGACCGACTCGTCCCCGAGGAACTCCACACCCTCAAGGATGCGGCATCACGCGGGAAACGGATGCCCTCGGGCATCCGTCATCCCGCGCCGTCCCGTTCCTGCGGTCCTCAGCGGACCAGGCCCCAGCGGAATCCGAGCGCCACGGCGTGCGCCCGGTCCGAGGCGCCGAGCTTCTTGAACAGCCGCCTGGCGTGCGTCTTCACCGTGTCTTCCGAGAGGAAGAGCTCGCGCCCGATCTCCGCGTTGGAGCGGCCGTGGCTCATGCCCTCGAGGACCTGGATCTCACGCGCGGTGAGCGTGGGCGCGGCGCCCATCTCGGCCGACCGGAGCCGGCGCGGCGCAAGCCGCCACGTGGGGTCGGCGAGCGCCTGGGTGACGGTCGCGCGCAGCTCGGCGCGCGACGCGTCCTTGTGCAGATAGCCGCGGGCGCCTGCGGCGACCGCGAGCGCGACACCGTCGAGGTCCTCCGCGACGGTCAGCATGATGATCCGGGCGCCCGGGTCGGCGGAGAGCAGCCGGCGCACCGTCTCGACGCCGCCCAGTCCGGGCATGCGTACGTCCATCAGAATCAGGTCCGAACGATCGGCGCCCCAGCGGCGGAGGACTTCCTCGCCGTTGGCCGCGGTCGTCACGCGCTCGACGCCGGGCACGGTCGCGACCGCGCGGCGGAGCGCCTCTCGGGCAAGCGGGGAGTCGTCGCAGACGAGGACGGATGTCATGGCCGCCCTCCGCAGCTGATGCGCGTCACCTTGAGCCTCCAGGCTGGGTACGTTTCTTCACCTGTGCGGTTGAACGCTCTCGGACATGTGCCCGAGCGCTTGTTCCTTCAACCGCCTCCGCACTCTCAACGACGGTCACTCGAAAGAGTTACGGGTCGTACGCAGCACTTCCGCACGCTGCGTGAGGGGCCGACCGGCGGGCGTGATCGCCGGTTCCACCGGGCCGCGGGGACCCGACGGGAGCCCACCGAGGTTTCACACCGCACAGGCGGAGCACCCGTGCACCGGCGGATGCGGGCCCTGCCCCATTCAGCGGCTTTTCTTCCCTTTTTCCGGTGTCTATGGCTAGATTCGCAATGAGTCATATTTACATCTACTTACACAGCAGATGTACGGTCGTTGGCACGGTGCTGGTGCCGGATCCGGCGCACGTCCGGTCGGCGTCCCGCCCGTTTCCGACCTGGTCCTGTATCCACCCAGCACGGTTTCAAGGGGACATGCGCCATGGCAGATTTCTCTCGCCTTCCCGGACCCAACGCCGATCTGTGGGACTGGCAGCTCCTCGCGGCATGCCGTGGGGTCGACAGCTCGCTCTTCTTCCACCCGGAGGGCGAGCGAGGCGCAGCGCGCAGCGCGCGCGAGAACTCGGCGAAGGAGGTCTGCATGAGGTGCCCGGTACGGGCCGAGTGCGCGGCGCATGCGCTGGCCGTACGCGAGCCCTACGGCGTCTGGGGCGGGCTGACGGAGGACGAGCGCGAGGAACTCATGGGACGGGCACGCCATCGGCTGGTTCCCGCGACGAGCGCAGGGCACGGCTGACGCACGAGCCGTACGCCCCAACGGAAGAAACGTTCCTGCACCACCTCGTGTCCGCACGGTCGGCAATCTGCCCCGACCGCACCACCACTCCGGCCCCCGGCCCCCGAGACCGGGGGCCGCCGCCGGTCCACCCGCACCGGCCCACCGGCAGTACCGAAAGGGCCGCCCCCGGGGCAGGGGGACGCGCAAGGGGGCGTGTCCGGGACGTAAGGCGTCGTCGGACAGGGACCGGCAAGTACGGGAAAGCAGTCCCGGACATGCCCCCGGACGCAAGCGCACAGGACCGGGCCCCGCCCGGACGCGCGGCCCCCGGACGCCGAACGACACAGACCCGGCCAGGCCCGGAAACCTGAACCGGACCCACCGGGCCCCGCCCGGAAACGTGAACCCGGACCCACCGGGCCCCGCCCGGAAACGTCTCAGCGCGACGCCGCCCGCGCCAGTTCCGTCAGGGTCGCGGAGACCGCCGGGACATGGGCCAGGTCCGGCAGGGTGAGCGCCACGATCTCGCGGTCGATGGCTGGTTCGACCGTCACCAGCCGGGCGCCCTTGGGCCGTACCGACTCCAGCGCCAGCTCCGGCAGTACGGCGACGCCCAGCCCCGCGCCGACCAGGCCGATCACCGCCGGGTAGTCGTCGGTGGCGAAGTCGATGCGCGGGGTGAAGCCCGCCTCCTCGCAGGCGTCCACGAGCTGCCGGCGGCAGCGCGGGCAGCCGGCGATCCACGACTCCTCCGCGAGGTCGGCGATGGCGACGGAGGCCGCTCCGGCGAGGCGGTGCCCCTCGGGCACCAGGCCGACGAGCCGGTCGGTGAGCAGGGGCCGCACCTCCAGGTCGGCCCACTCCGACTCCGCACCGGATGCCCCGGCCGCCACCCCGTACCGGAACGCGAGCGCCACGTCGCAGTCGCCGTCGCGCAGCATCTCGACTGAGCGCGGCGGCTCGGCGTCGACGAGGGAGACGCGCGTGCCGGGGTGGGCCGCGCGCAGGGCGGCGAGCGCGGTGGGGACCAGGGTGGAGCTGCCGCTGGGGAACGAGACGAGACGCACCCGGCCGGCCCGGAGGCCGGCGATCGCCGCGACCTCCTCCTCCGCGGCGGTGAGCCCGGCGAGGATGCCGGACGCGTGGCGGACGAGGGCTTCACCGGCCTGGGTGAGGCGCATCTCGCGGCCGGTCCGGATCAGCAGCGGGGTGCCCGCGGAGCTCTCGAGCGCCTTCATCTGCTGGCTGACCGCGGGCTGGGTGCAGCCCAGTTCGCGGGCGGCCGCGGAGAACGAGCCGGTGGCGGCGACGGCACGCAGGACGCGGAGGTGGCGGGCTTCGATCACAAACCCAGCATAAGCGACGCTTGGAGGAAGGGCTGAAAATCCCGGGGACACTTTGAGGCGTGGTCGATTAGCGTGACCGGCATGAAGCTCTTGACCGTGAACCTGGGGCGGCCCAAGGCCGTCGACTACTCCGATGCGCCGGGCGGCACGACCGGGATCGACAAGCGTCCGGCCGACGGGCCCGTCCGGGTGGCGGACCCGGGCCCCAAGGGACAGGGCGGGAGCGGCCTGGCGGGCGACGCGGTCTGCGATCTGCGCCACCACGGCGGGTCGGACCAGGCCGTCTACGCGTTCGCCCGGGAGGATCTCGACGCCTGGGAACGGGAGTTGGGGCGCACCCTCACCAACGGCGTGTTCGGCGAGAACCTCACCACCAGCGGCGTGGACGTCAACGGCGCGTTGATCGGCGAGCGCTGGCGCGTCGGCGACTCGCTGGTGCTGGAGGTCACTTCGGGCCGCGTCCCGTGCCGTACGTTCGCGGGCCGGCTCGGCGAGAAGGGCTGGGTCAGGCGCTTCACCGGCAACGGCGCCTCCGGGGCGTACCTGCGGGTGATCGAGCCGGGCGAGATCCGCTCGGGCGACCCCGTCGAGATCGTGCACCGGCCGGCGCACGACGTCACGGTGGCGATGGCGTTCAGGGCTCAGACGACCGAGCGGACACTGCTGCCCCGGGTGCTGGCGGCCGGTGAGGCCCTCCATGCGGAACTGCTGAAGAACGCCCGCGCGTACGTCGCCAAGCACGGCCCGGCGCACGACCCGGCGCACGGCGACGAAGCGGTCCCCACCGGTACCGCCTGACCGCGCGGCACGCAGCACGGCGCCGGCCCGCGCATGGGGGACATCCCCGAGGGGGCCGGCGCGACGGATCGGGGGCGGCTGGGGGCGTCCCCCGATGCCGCGGGTCACGGGCGGCCGTGACGCTGAAGGACATGTCTCCTGTGAAACGCGTCCTGGTCGTCCTCTGCTCGGCCGCCGTCGCCCTCGTCCTCGCTCTCGGCGGCGGAGGGCTCTGGCTCTATGCGGACGCCGATGTGTCCACGGCCGGCACGGAGTTCACCCGGGAGATGGCCGTGCCGCCCCTCGCGCCGTCGACGGTGCGCGACGACGGCACGCGGGTCTTCGATCTGACGATGCGGGCGGGGCACAAGGAGTTCAGGGCCGGGTCGAAGACGCCCACCTGGGGCTTCAACGGCGACTACCTCGGACCGACCCTGCGCGCCAAGCGCGGCGAGAAGGTCCAGGTGCGGGTCAGGAACACGCTGGACGAGCAGTCGACCGTCCACTGGCACGGAATGCATCTGCCCGCGCGGATGGACGGCGGCCCGCACCAGATGGTGGCGCCCGGCGCGTCCTGGTCGCCGCACTGGACGGTCGACCAGCCGGCCGCGACCCTCTGGTACCACCCGCATCCGCACGGGCGGACGGAGAAGCATGTGCAACGGGGGCTGGCCGGGCTGTTCCTGCTGGACGACGAGAGGTCGGCGGAGCTGCCGCTGCCGAAGCGGTACGGCGTCGACGACCTGCCGGTCGTGGTGCAGGACGTACGGTTCGACGGCGCGGAGTTCGACCACGGCCACAGGCTGATGGCGGGCAGCGGGTTCCTCGGCGACCGGACGATGGTCAACGGCACGCTCGAGCCGTACAAGGTGGTCCGGGACGAGCTGGTGAGGCTGCGGCTGCTCAACGCCTCCACCGCCCGGATCTACGACTTCGGGTTCACCGACGGCCGGCGGTTCTCCCTCGTCGGCACGGACGGCGGACTGCTGGAGCGGCCGGCCGCCATGGACCGCGTCCAGCTCTCGCCCGGCGAGCGGGCCGAGATCGTGGTGCGGATGGCACCGGGTGAGCGGACCGTGCTGCGCAGCTTCCCGCGGCAGGACTACGGCGACTTCTGGCAGACCCGCTTCAACGGCGGCGACGACACCTTCGACGTCCTCGAGCTGCGGGCCGCGGACACCCTGCGCCCCTCCCCCGAACTCCCCGCGGAACTGGGCGAACTGGAGCTCCCCGACGGCTCCGACTCCGTACGCGAGCGCTCCTTCGCGCTGCGGACGTCCGGGATCAACGGCAGGGCCATGGACATGGACCGGATCGACGCGGCGGTCACCCGCGGCACGTCGGAGACGTGGATCGTACGCAACCAGGACGGCGCCCCGCACAACTTCCACGTGCACGACGTGCAGTTCAGGGTGCTGGAGGTGGACGGCAGGCGGCCGCCGCCGGAGCTGCGCGGGGCCAAGGACACCGTCTTCGTGCCCGGCGGAAGGACCGTGAAGCTCGCGATGCGGTTCACCGGGCCCGCCGATCCGGACACTCCGTACATGTACCACTGCCATCTGCTGTACCACGAGGACGGCGGCATGATGGGGCAGTTCGTGGTCGTGGAGAAGGGGCAGCGGGCGGGGAAGGCGGGTACGCCGCACTCGCACGCGGGGCATTAACGTGCCCGTATGACGACTGCACTGATCACGGGCGCGACCGCGGGCATCGGCGCCGCCTTCGCGCGGCGGCTGGCGGCCGACGGCCACAACCTGGTGCTGGTGGCCCGGGACACCGAGCGGCTGCAGGCACAGGCCACCGAGCTGCACGACGGCCACGGCATCGAGGCGGAGGTGCTGACGGCGGACCTGTCGGCGGAGGACGGGATCACCGCGGTCGAGCGCCGTCTGGCGGACCGTACCCACCCCGTCGACCTGCTGGTCAACAACGCGGGATTCGGGAACAAGGGCCGTTTCCTGGACGTGTCGATGGCCGACGAACTGACGATGCTGAAGGTGCACTGCGAGGCGGTGCTGCGTCTGACGGCCGCCGCGGCGGAGCCGATGCGGGAGCGCGGCCGGGGCGGCGTGGTGAACGTGGCGTCGGTCGCCGCGTTCGTGCCCCGCGGCACCTACGGCGCGTCGAAGGCGTGGGTCGTGCAGTTCACCCAGGGCGCGGCCAGGGACCTGGCCGGCACGGGGGTGCGGCTGATGGCCCTGTGCCCCGGTTTCGTGCGGACCGAGTTCCACCAGCGGGCCGGGATGGGCACGGACAACATCCCCGGCTGGATGTGGCTGGACGCGGACAAGCTGGTGGCCGCGGCGCTGGCCGACCTGGCGAAGGGGAAGTCGCTCTCCGTCCCCGATCCGCGGTACAAGGCGCTGATGGGTGTCGTGAAGCTGACGCCGCGCGGACTGCTCGGCGGGATCACGTCGAGGACGGGCCGGAAGTACGGGCCCCAGTAGTCCGGCCGCGGCGACTCCCGGACCACAGGATGTGATGTATATCACTAGAATGGACGTATCCCATCGGGGGCCGCAGCCGCCCGGGAGGCGCCATGAAGTTCGTGCAGATCATCGACTACAAGACCGCCAGGTTCGACGACATGAACGCGGTCATGGACCAGTGGGTCGAAAAGACCAAGGGGAAGCGGACCACCGCCCACGCCGTCACCGGAAAGGACCGCACCGAGAGCAACCACTACGTCGAGATCGTGGAGTTCCCCTCGTACGAGGAGGCGATGAAGAACTCCCGGCTGCCGGAGACGGACAAGATGTTCAAGGAGATGGTGGCGCTCTGCGACGGCATGCCGTCCTTCACCGACCTCGACGTGGTCCGTGAGGAGCAGCTCAACTCGGCGACCGCCCGCCGCTTCTTCCACGAGATCGCCTCCGGCGGCAACCTGGAGGCCATCCCGGAGGTGTTCGCGGCGGACTACACCGACCACGACATCGCCAACGAGGAGGACGCCGAGACCGGCATGGACGTCATCAGCCGGGACCTCACCATGTGGCGCGACGCCTTCGACTTCACCTTCGAGCTCGACCGGCAGATCACCGAAGGGGACGACGTCGTGACGCTGTGGACCTGGAACGGCCGGCACAAGGGCGACTTCCAGGGCATCCCCGCCACCGGCGAGCAGTGCACCATGACCGGGACGACGATCTTCCGCTTCGAGGACGCGAAGATCAAGGAAGGCTGGTGGCACATGGACCTGCTGCGCCTGATGCGGCAGCTCGGCGCCATGTGAAACCACAGCCGCGGGGGGCCAGGCCGCAAGAAGGCCGTGTGAACGCCCCAGTAGTCGTGTGCACGCCCCAGCAAAGGAAGGCCCCCGTCCCGCGCTCGGCGGGACGGGGGCCTTCTTTCGGCGCTTGCCGGGTCGGTCGACCGCGGGTGCGTCAGTGGCTGTGGCCGTGACCGTGGCCGTGGCCCGCGTCGCCCTCGTCCTCGGCCGGCTTCTCGACGACCAGGGTCTCGGTCGTGAGCAGCAGGGAGGCGATGGAGGCGGCGTTCTCCAGAGCGGAGCGCGTGACCTTGACCGGGTCGATGACGCCGGCCTTGACCAGGTCGCCGTACTCGCCGGTCGCGGCGTTGAAGCCGTTGCCCGCCTCGAGCTCGGCCACCTTGGCGGTGATGACGTAGCCCTCGAGGCCGGCGTTCTCCGCGATCCAGCGCAGCGGCTCGACGGCGGCGCGGCGGACGACGGCGACACCGGTGGCCTCGTCGCCCTCCTTGCCCAGGTTGCCCTCGAGCACCTTCACAGCGTGGACGAGCGCGGAGCCGCCACCGGAGACGATGCCCTCCTCGACCGCGGCGCGGGTCGCGGAGATGGCGTCCTCGAGACGGTGCTTCTTCTCCTTCAGCTCCACCTCGGTGGCGGCGCCGACCTTGATCACGCACACGCCGCCGGCCAGCTTCGCGAGGCGCTCCTGGAGCTTCTCACGGTCCCAGTCGGAGTCGGTGGACTCGATCTCGGCCTTGATCTGGTTGACGCGGCCGGCCACGTCCTCGGACTTGCCGCCACCGTCGACGATGGTGGTGTCGTCCTTGGTGATGGTCACGCGGCGGGCGGTGCCCAGCACGTCCAGACCGGCCTGGTCGAGCTTGAGGCCGACCTCCTCGGCGATGACGGTGGCACCGGTGAGGGTGGCCATGTCGCCGAGCATCGCCTTGCGGCGGTCGCCGAAGCCGGGGGCCTTGACGGCCACCGCGTTGAAGGTGCCGCGGATCTTGTTGACGACCAGGGTCGACAGGGCCTCGCCCTCGACGTCCTCGGCGACGATCAGCAGCGGCTTGGAGCCACCGGCCTGGATGACCTTCTCCAGCAGCGGCAGCATGTCCTGGATGGAGGCGATCTTGCCCTGGTGGATCAGGATGTACGGGTCGTCGAGGACGGCCTCCATACGCTCCTGGTCGGTCACCATGTACGGGGACAGGTAGCCCTTGTCGAAGGCCATGCCCTCGGTGAAGTCCAGCTCCAGACCGAAGGTGTTGGACTCCTCGACGGTGATGACACCGTCCTTGCCGACCTTGTCCATCGCCTCGGCGATGAGCTCGCCGACCTGCTGGTCCTGCGCGGAGAGCGCGGCCACGGCGGCGATGTCGGCCTTGTCCTCGATCGGACGGGCGGTCGCGAGCAGCTCGTCGGAGACGGCCTTGACCGCGGCGTCGATGCCCTTCTTCAGGGCGGCCGGGGAGGCGCCGGCGGCGACGTTGCGCAGTCCCTCGCGGACCAGCGCCTGGGCCAGCACGGTGGCGGTGGTCGTACCGTCACCCGCGATGTCGTTGGTCTTGGTCGCCACCTCCTTCACCAGCTGGGCGCCCAGGTTCTCGTACGGGTCCTCGATCTCGACCTCGCGGGCGATGGTGACACCGTCGTTGGTGATGGTGGGAGCGCCGAACTTCTTGTCGATGACGACGTTGCGGCCGCGAGGGCCGATCGTCACCTTGACCGTGTCGGCAAGCTTGTTGACGCCGCGCTCGAGGGCGCGACGGGCGTCCTCGTCGAACTTCAGGATCTTCGCCATGGGAGCGGTTCAGCCCTCTCGGAAAGTCGTGTTCAAAGAACCGCGCCCCTCGCCGCCCGGCAATCCGCGGGGTGACCAGGGGCGCAGCTCAAAGCAATGCAGGTGAAGCCGGTGCTTACTTCTCGACGATCGCGAGCACGTCGCGGGCCGAGAGGACGAGGTACTCCTCGCCGCTGTACTTCACTTCGGTGCCGCCGTACTTGCTGTACAGCACGATGTCGCCGGTCTTCACGTCGAGCGGCAGGCGCTCGCCGTTCTCGAAGCGGCCCGGGCCCACTGCCAGGACGACGCCCTCCTGGGGCTTCTCCTTCGCAGTGTCCGGAATGACCAGGCCAGAGGCCGTGGTCTGCTCGGCGTCGAGCGGCTGGACCACAATGCGGTCCTCGAGCGGCTTGATGGCAACCTTGGAGCTGGCGGTCGTCACGATCCGACCTCCCCCTTCGGAGATCACGGGGTTAACTGATCTGAGGTGGCGACCAGGTGGATCCGTCGTCGCGGGTGCCGGACCTGCCCGTCGCTGTGTTGGCACTCTCACTGGGTGAGTGCCAGATCCGAGACTATGACTGTGATTAGCACTCGGTCAAGCGGAGTGCCAATGTGGCGCCGCGCGCCGTCGGAATCCCGGTACGGACAACGCCCGGGCCGCACCCCCGGTTCCGGGCCGCCACCGCCGCTCCCGGCGGGCCCCGTCAGACGTAGTCCTCCAGTCTGGCCACCGCGTATCCCTTGGACGTCACCGTCTTCATCACCCGCCGGATCATGTCGGGCATGGTGCCCTTCCAGTCCTCCTTGCCGCGGAAGTGGGTGAGGATGATGTCGCCCGGGTGCAGGTCCCTGTCCCACTCGCGCCACTCCATGTGGTCGGGGAACGCCTCGGAGGCCCACAGCGGCACGGCCTCGATCCCGCACTTCTTCGCGGCGCGCAGGGTGTCCTTGTTGTAGTTCCCGTACGGCGGGCGCAGCAGCCGGGGGCGGGTGCCGTACCGCTTCTCCAGCTTGTCCTGCTGGCCGCAGATCTCGCGCTTCTGCTCGCTGTACGAGAGCCCGGGCAGATACGGGTGGGTGAGCGTGTGGTTGTGCAGCGCCACCCCGCGGTCCCGCATCTTCTCGAAGTAGCCGTAGTCGTCCTTGATCACGTAGTCGCTGAGGAAGGCGCTGTAGGGGATCTGCAGTTCGGACATCATCCGCAGCAGCTCCGGATCCTTCTCCGCGCCGTCGTCGATCGTCAGGAAGACGATCTTCTCCTTGGTCGGCACGGTGGTGAACACCGGCGGCAGACCCTTGCCGCCCTGCACCTCGAAGCCCTTGCGGGTGGTGATCTCCGGTTTCACGGCGGGCGGCGGGGGCGCCGCGAGCGGGGTCCGCGTCAGCCCCCACTTCTTCGCGGCGGCGGCGCGGGCCTTCTGACTGCGCCTGGTCTTCTCCACGTAGGCGGAGAGCGCCCCGGCGGGGCCGGCCGCCTCCTGCGCGTCCGGCTGCTTCGCCTCCGGCTTCTTCACCTCCGGCTTCTTCACCTCCGGGCCCTGTTGCGCCGACTGCCCGGCGGCGGAGCCGGTGGGGCGCGGCGCCTCCGCGGCGCCCTCGGCCGCACAGCCCGAGCCGAGAGCGGCGACCACGAGAGCGGTGAGAGCCGCACGGGCCCGATACGCTCTCAACTTTCCCTTTTGTCGTACTAGCTGCATGGCGACGCATCCTGCCAGCGCCCCGCCCGCTCACCCGCCCGACACCTCCGGCGTGCGCGCCCCATCCCCCGCCTGGCCCACAATGGCCCGGTGAACGACCTCGACCCGCTCGCCGCATTCGCCGCACTGCGCACCGGGGAGGGCGGGGCGCTGCTGGCCTCGCTCGCCTCCTACGACCCGGCTCAGGAGCTCTCCGTCGCGACGCGCCTGCGCCGCGACCATCCGGCTGCGCTGGTCTCCGCGGCTCTCGGGCAGGCGCGGCTGAGACAGCGCGCGGTGGCGAAGTTCGGCGAGGAGGACGCCCACCGGATGTTCTTCACCCCGAACGGCGTCGAGCAGTCCACCCGCCGCCCGGTCGCCGAGCACCGCGCCGCCCGCTTCGCCGCGCTCGGCGTCCGCAGCGTCGCCGACCTGTGCAGCGGCATCGGCGGGGACGCGATCGCGCTCGCCCGGGCCGGCATCGCGGTCCTGGCCGTCGACCGCGACCCGCTCACGGCCGAGGCCGCACGCGCGAACGCCGAGGCCCTGGGCCTGTCCGGCCTGATCGAGGTCCGCTGCGCGGACGTCACGGACGTGGACACCTCCTCGTACGACGCGGTGTTCGCCGACCCCGCCCGCCGGGGCGGCCGTGGCCGGATCTTCGACCCGGAGGCCTACTCCCCGCCCCTGTCCTGGGCCGTCGGCGCGGCCCGCGCCCGCCCCCACGCCGCGCTGAAGGTCGCGCCGGGCATCCCCCACGAGGCGGTCCCCGAGGGCGCGGAGGCGGAGTGGATCTCGGACGGCGGCGACGTGAAGGAAGCGGTGCTCTGGTTCGGCACCGCCCCGTCCGCGGTCCGCGCCACCCTCCTCCCGGGCCCGCACACCCTCACCGGCCGCGGCCTGCCGAACCCGCCGGTCCGGCCGGTCGGCCGCTACCTGTACGAGCCGGACGGCGCGGCGATCCGCGCCCACCTGGTCGCCGAGGTCGCCGAGGACGTGTCGGGCGGCCTCCTCGACGAGACGATCGCGTACATCACCTCGGACGAACTGCGCCCGACCCCGTACGCCACGGCGTACGAGATCAGCGACGAACTTCCCTTCAGCATGAAGAAGCTCAAGGCGCTGCTGCGGGAGCGCGAGGTCGGCAACCTCACCGTGAAGAAGCGCGGTTCCGCCGTCGAACCCGAAGAGGTCCGCCGCAAGGTCAAGCCCCAGGGCCGGAACGCGGCAACGGTCTTCCTGACCCGCGTCGCGGGCGCCCCGACCATGCTGATCGGCCGCCCGGCGTAAGAGCGAGCCCCAAAAGGCCCGTCAGCGGTGCGCGCCGCCCCGCGCCGCGGACGGCAGCACCGCCGGCGCGACCAGCCGGAGCGCCCAGCGGTAGTGGCTCACCGCCTTGACGACGCCGAGCAGGCCGGTGAGCCAGAGGATCAGGCCCAGGCCCATCAGCAGGACGACCCCGGCCAGGGTGTCGCCCGGCCGTGCTCCCGCCGGGGCCGTGAAGGAGAGCCACAGGCCGTACGCGCACAGCAGGAACGACGGCAGGAACCAGAACAGGCTCAGGGCCGGTGCGCCGTAGCGGGCGTCGCCGGCCGCGTCGTGGGCCAGCGCGCTCCACTGCCGCAACCGCCCGCGCAGCTCCATCTCGTGGGCGATGCCGAAGCCGACGACCACGCCCGTCGGGATCATGCAGGCGAGCCCGATGAAGCCGAGGACCGCGGCGAAGAAGTGGCTGAACACGTCCTGCTCCTGCTCGAACGTCTGCAGCGCCGCGCCGAAGATCGCCCACCCGGCTGCGAACCCGGCCACCACCAGCCACAGCAGCAGCAGCCGCTTCGGGTCGATGCTCAGCCGGAACAGCTCGCCCATCGCCCGCCGCCGGTCGGCGAGCAGCGCCTCCCGGTCGGGCCAGCAGCGTATGTCGGCAGGCGGCGGCGGAGGAGGCAGGACACGGCGCGGCATGGCGACGAGGCTACCGGGCGCAATCGGCGGCCCTGGCCAGCAGCAGTTCCCGCTCCCGGGCGTTGCGGGTCAGCGACGCCGCGCGCTCGAACTCCGCCCGCGCCTCCGCCCGCCGGCCGAGCCGGGCCAGCAGGTCGCCGCGGACGCTCGGCAGCAAGTGGTAGTCCTTGAGCGCCGGTTCATCGGTGAGGGCGTCGGCCAGCGCCAGGCCGGCCTCGGGGCCCTCCGCCATGGAGACGGCCACCGCCCGGTTCAGTTCCACCACGGGGGACGGCTTCAGGGCCGCCAACTGCCCGTACAGAGCGGCGATCATCGCCCAGTCCGTGTCCTCGTACCGCGCGGCCTGCGCGTGGCACGCCGCGATCGCGGCCTGTACGGCGTACGGACCGTACGGGCCGCCGCCCGCCCGGTGCAGCGCCTCGACGCCGCGGCGGATCAGCAGCCGGTTCCACTTGGCGCGGTTCTGGTCGGCGAGCAGCACCGGTTCTCCCGAGGGGCCGGTACGGGCCGGGATCCGGGACGCCTGGATCTCCAGCAGGGCCGCCAGGCCGTGGACTTCCGGCTCGTCCGGCATCAGCCCGGCCAGTACGCGGGCCAGCCGCAGCGCGTCCTCGCACAGCGCGGGGCGGACGAGGTCGTCACCGGCGGTCGCCGAGTAACCCTCGTTGAAGATCAGGTAGATGACGTCGAGCACCGAGCCGAGCCGGGCGGCACGGTCCGCGCCGTACGGCACCTCGAAGGGCACGCCCGCCTTCGCCAGCGACCGCTTCGCCCGGACGATGCGCTGGGCGACGGCCGGCTCCGAGGCCAGGAAGGCGCGGGCGATCTCCTCGGTGGTGAGGCCGCCGAGGAGTTTCAGCGTGAGAGCGATCCGCGCGTCGGTCGACAGCACCGGATGGCACGCGGTGAAGATCAGCCGCAGCAGGTCGTCGTCGATGTCCTCGGGGTCCGACGGCTCGACGGGCGGCCCGACGTCCTCCAGCGTGCGGCCGACCTCCGCGAGCTTGCGGGCGTACGTCTCCTTGCGGCGTACGAGATCGACGGCGCGGTGCTTGGCGGTGGCCATGAGCCAGGCTCCCGGCCGCTCCGGGACGCCCGACTCCGGCCACTGCTCCAGCGCGGCGACCAGAGCGTCCTGCGCGATCTCCTCGGCGATGCCCACGTCCCGCACTGTGCGGGCGACACCGGCGATGATCCGCGCCGACTCGATCCTGAATACCGCTTCCACTGCGCCTGCTGCCGTCACGGCCACCCATCAGAGCAGCCGGCACGGAGCAGCGGCAAGCTCAGCCCTCGTCGATCTGGCGGACCTCACAGGTGATCGTCCACTCCTTGGGGTGGATCTCCAGGAAACGCTTCGCCCATTCGAGGGCCTCTGCCTTGTCCTTGCACTGCATCATCGCGTAGCCGCCGACGACTTCCTTGGTCTCGGTGAAGGGGCCGTCGGTGTAGGACACCTTGCCGTCGGACCAGGTGACACGGGTGCCCTGGGCCGTCGGGGTGAGACCGGCGGTGTCCAGCATGACCCCGGCCTTGGTGATCTCCTCCAGCAGAGCGCCCATGCGCTCGTCGAAGCCCTCGGGGAAGCCGTCCTCGGGGATCTGGTTCTCGTCGATGCGGATCATCGAAAGGAAGCGCGGCACGGTGACTCCTCGGTCCGTGAGGCGGGGCCGTTCCCCGTCTCTCACCCATGCGTCGAACGGGACACGGCCCGATCGACACCGTCGCCGAAGTTTTCCGGGAAATCTTCAGGAGAGCGATTCGAAGCGCCAGCGGTGCACCGGACGGGTGATCAGATCGTCGGCCGGTTCGGGAAGTTCCGGCAGGTCGGCGGCCATGTCCGCGGCCTCCCACCAGGTGATGACCAGGACCCGGTCCTGCCCGGCCCGCAGCGTCTCACGGCGCAGGGGCTCCCGCGCGAGCTCCTGGGCGCGGACCCACTCCAGCAGCTCCGCACCCCGCTCCGGCACTGCGCGGGCCTCCCACATCAGGGCGACGACAGTCATGAGTACAGGTTGTCCTTGCTGACCTCGTGCACATGGTCGTGGCCGTGCGCGCCGGGCACATGGGGCTCCGTCACCGGCAGCGAGGAGTCCGCCGACAGCTCCCAGTCGGAGGCCGGCCGGTTCCGGGCAACCATCTCCGCGCCCAGCGCCGCCACCATCGCCCCGTTGTCCGTGCACAGCTTCGGCCGCGGCACCCGGAGCCTGATCCCGGCCCGCTCGCAGCGCTCCTCCGCGAGGGCCCGCAGCCGGGAGTTGGCCGCCACGCCGCCGCCGATCATCAGGTGGTCGACGCCCTGGTCCCGGCAGGCCCGCACCGCCTTGCGGGTCAGCACGTCGACGACCGCCTCCTGGAAGGAGGCCGCCACGTCCCGCACCGGCACCTCCTCGCCCGCCGCCCGCCTGGCCTCGATCCAGCGCGCCACGGCCGTCTTCAGACCGGAGAAGGAGAAGTCGTAGGCCGGGTCCCTGGAGCCGCTCAGTCCGCGCGGGAACGCGATCGCCTGCGGGTCGCCCTCCTTGGCCAGCCGGTCGATCACCGGACCGCCGGGGAAGCCCAGGTCCAGCACGCGCGCGATCTTGTCGAAGGCCTCGCCGGCCGCGTCGTCGATCGTCGCGCCCATGGGGCGTACGTCGCTGGTGATGTCGGGCGCGAGCAGCAGCGAGGAGTGCCCGCCGGAGACCAGCAGCGCCATCGTCGGCTCGGGCAGCGGGCCGTGCTCCAGCTGGTCGACGCAGATGTGCGAGGCCAGGTGGTTCACCCCGTACAGCGGCTTGCCCAGGGCGTACGCGTACGCCTTCGCCGCCGAGACGCCGACCAGCAGGGCGCCGGCGAGGCCGGGGCCCGCCGTGACCGCGATGCCGTCGAGGTCGCGCGCGCCGACGCCGGCCGTCCTCAGGGCGCGCTCGATGGTCGGAACCATCGCCTCCAGATGCGCGCGCGAGGCGATCTCCGGCACGACGCCGCCGAAACGGGCGTGGGTGTCGACACTCGAGGCGACCTCGTCGGCGAGCAGGGTCGTGCCGCGGACGATGCCGACGCCGGTCTCGTCGCAGGAGGTCTCGATGCCGAGTACGAGCGGTTCGTCAGCCATCAGTTGGTCTCTGTTCCTTGTACGGTCAGTCGCATGACGAGGGCGTCGATGTTGCCGGGCTGGTAGTAGCCGCGGCGGAATCCGATGGGCTCGAAGCCGAAACGCTCGTACAGCTTCTGCGCCCTGGTGTTGTCCACCCGCACTTCGAGCAGCACCTCGTCGCACTCGAAGGCGGTGGCGTGCTGCAGCAGGTCGGTCAGCAGCCGGGAGCCGAGCCCGGTGCCCCACTGGCTCCTGGCGACGGCGATGGTCTGCACGTCCCCGAGACCGCCGGCCGCCGCGAGGCCCGCATAGCCGACGACCCTGCCGTCCGCGTCCTCGGCCACCACATAGCGGCGGGTGGCCCGCGGGCCGCGGGAGTGCGCGAGTTCGGACCAGAACATGCCGGGCGACCAGGCGTCCTCGGGGAACAGTTCGTGTTCGAGCTCCAGCACCGGCTCCAGGTCCCACCAGCGCATCTCGCGCAGTTCGGGAAGGGCGGCGCTCACTTCGGGGTGACCACCTTGTAGTTCTTCGGCACCTGCGCGTCGGGGCGGCGCAGATACAGCGGCTGCGGCGACAGGAACTCCTCCCCGGCCGCCAGCTTCTCGGCCGCCAGCGCGGCCAGCGCGGCGGCGCTCACCTGCTCGGGGCCGCGGGCGTCCGGGAACGTCTCCGGGTACAGCAGCGCGCCCGCGCCGACCGCGGGCAGCCCGGCGACCTGCTCCGCGATCTCGGCGGGGCGGTCCACGGCGGCGTCGGAAGTACGAGTGCGGGCGTTCTCGTACCGCGCCCAGTAGACCTCCTTGCGCCGCGCGTCGGTCGCCACCACGAAGGGCTCGTCGAACCCGGCCTCGTACGCCAGGCCGTCCAGCGTGCACACCCCGTGCACGGGCACGCCGAGCGCCGAGGCGAAGGTCGCGGCCGTGACCAGGCCGACCCGCAGACCCGTGTACGGCCCCGGGCCGACGCCGACCACGACACCGGTGACGGCGTCGAGCTTCACCCCGGCCTCCGCGAGCACCTTGTCGACGGCGGGCAGCAGCAGTTCCCCGTGCCGGCGCGCGTCCACACGGCTCGACGCGGCGACGACGGAAGTGCCGTCGTGGAGGGCGGCGGTGACGGCGGGCGTGGCGGTATCCATGGCGAGCAAGAGCACGCAAACAGCCTACGGCTCCGGCGAGGGAGCCATGGCGGCACCGTCGAACGTAACCACGGTGCTACCGTCACCCCGAGTACACACATTCGGGGATCCGAGAGGTGAGCAGGGTGGCACGGAGCAGCTCGGGACTCGTGGCCGGGCTCACTGCGGCAGCGTTGGCGGTCGTCGGTTTCCTCGCCTACCAGGCGTCGGCGAACGTCCCCGACGACCTCGACGCCTCGAAGCCACCGAGCGCCGGACCGTCGGCCACGGCCCCCGCCCCCTCGGCCTCGGCGAAGGCGAAGGACCCGCTGGCCGTCCCGGCCGGCTCGGGCAAGGGCGTGCGGGTCGTGTACGCGCTCGGCGACCGGCGGGTGTGGCTGGTCGACGCGAACGAGAAGGTGAAGCGCACCTTCGAGGTCATGCCCTCCACCGTGAACCCGAAGCCCGGCTCGTACACGGTCACCTCGCGCTCCGGCAACGTCCCCGGCTCCGACGGCGTGCCGATCGAGCACGTGGTGCGCTTCGCGAGCGTGGACGGCGTGACCATCGGCTTCAGCGCGGCGGTCGACGGCTCGATGGCCAGCCCGGACCCGACGAAGAAGACGGGCGGCGTGCGGATGAAGCCGGCCGACGGGGACGCGCTGTGGGTGTTCGCCACGATCGACTCGAAGGTGGTCGTGGTCCCGTAGGCCCGCGGCTCACCCGTACGGGTGGGGGCGTACGACCGCGTACGGATCAGGCGGCGTCGCGGTGCGCGTCGCCACTGCTTGTACGCGGCGGGGTCGACACGGCGGTGGCCGCGGCGCACGACGCCAGCAGATCCCTCATCGACACGGCCGACGCGACCGGCACCGGCCGCGCCCGGCCTGACCGCGCTTCACGCTCGGCGCTTTGCTCCGCTGCGTGCTCCGATGCCGGCATGGACGCCTCCTGGGGCTCGGGGGCGGGCGAGGTTAGGTAGACCTAACCCGGTCTCGCTACCATGTCATCACGGGTGGCGCGGTGGGCGCAACACTTTCCCGACGTCATGTCGGAAACATCTCCGGGTGCGGCGCTGCGCGGGCTTGTCCCCCACCCGACCGACTTGCCGGTCCCGTCGTGGCTCCGCCCCGAACCCGCGCCTCAGACGCCGGCGAGGCTGGCTTCCGCCGGTCCCGTCGGGGCGCTGCCCCGAGCCCCGCGCCTCAAGCGCCGGCAAGGCTTGAGTTGCCGGATCGCACGCCCCCGTGCCCAAACGCCCACCGGCCGGAAGCTGGCCCGTCGGGGCGCTGCCCCGAACCCCACGCCTCAAACTCCCCCTACGGCCTGGCGGCCGCGGGAGGTGCCCCCAGCGAGGCTGGATGTGTCCGGTTCCGTGCCGGGTGCGGCGGCCTGAGCGCCCGCGGGGCTACTCCCGTGGGAGGTACCCGCACCCACGGCCGCCAGGCCGTGGGGGAGTTCGAGGCCACCGCGTGAAGCGCGGTACGGGGGCCCGGGCGGAGCCCGGCCCGCCGCCCGGAGGGCGGTACGGGGTCCGGGGCCTGCCCCGGTTTCGGGAAGGGGCGGGGAGGGGACAAGCCCCCGCACCCGCACCGCCGCCCGCCGAGGGCTACGCCGAGGCCGCCGAGAGGTCCGCGTCCGACCAGCGCGACCCGTAACCGACGAGAGTCACCACGCGACGGTCGTCGTCCGTGTCGCCCACCACCCGGTCGATGATCACGTGCAGGCGGTCCTCCGAGAGGTCCTCGACCTTGCCGTCGCCCCACTCCACGACGACCACGGACTCCGGCAGCGACACGTCGAGGTCGAGGTCCTCCATCTCGTCGAGGCCGCCGCCCAGCCGGTACGCGTCGACGTGCACCAGCGCCGGGCCGCCCGTCAGGGACGGGTGGACGCGGGCGATGACGAACGTCGGGGACGTGACGGCGCCGCGCACCCCGAGGCCCTCGCCGAGGCCGCGGGTGAGCGTCGTCTTGCCGGCGCCCAGCTCACCCGTGAGCATCACCAGGTCGCCGGGGCGCAGCAGCTTGGCGAGGCTGCGCCCCAGGTCCTGCATCCGCTCCGGGGAGTCCACCGAGAGACGTACGGAGGAGACGGCGGCGGTCTCAGCCGCCGGGCTGTGCGGTGCTTCCATACCGACCAACGGTAGCCGCTGCCGACACCGCCCCGACCCGTACGAGGAGGTCCGCGAGCCGGTCGGTGACCGCCTCCGGGTGCTCCAGCATCACCAGGTGCCCGGCGTCCGGCACTATGACCAGTTCGGCGCCGCGCAGCACGTCGCCGATGGCCTCGCTGTGCGTGCTGGGCGTGACCAGATCCTTGTCACCCGCGAGGACGAGCACCGGCAGCTCCTGGAAGACGTCGAGCGCTTCCGCCTTGTCGTGCTCGGCGAAAGCCGGGTAGAACTCGGCGACCACGTCGATCGGCGTGGACTCGATCATCCGTTCCGCGAACCTGGCCACAGCGGGGTCGACGTCCTTCGAGGAGAACGAGTACCGCTTGATGAGCCCGGCGAACAGGTCGGCGGTGGCCCGGCGGCCCCGTTCGACGAGCTCGGCCTGCGTGCCGAGGGCTCGCAGCACGCCCGGCAGCACACGCCGGACCGCGTTCACACCGGCCACCGGAAGGCCGTAACTGACCTCGCCGAGCTTTCCGGAGGAGGTGCCGACGAACGCCGCGCCGACCACGCGTTCCCGCACCAGGTCGGGGTGGTGGGCAGCGAGGGCCATCATCGTCATGCCGCCCATGGAGTGGCCGACCAGGACCAGCGGTCCTTCGGGCGCCGCCGCGTCGATGACGGCCTTCAGGTCCCGGCCCAGCTGGTCGATGGTGACCGGCCGGCCGTCGGAACCGGCCTGCGACGTGCCCCGCGCCGAGCGGCCGTGGCTGCGCTGGTCCCAGTGGACGGTACGGACCAGGCCGCGCAGCGCGGCGCGCTGGAAGTGCCACGAGTCCTGGTTCAGGCAGTAGCCGTGGCTGAACACGACGGTCACCGGGGCCGGCGTCTTGCGCCCGAACAGCCTGCGGCGGCGCGGAGCGGCGGCTTCCGGATCGACCTCCTCGACCTCGTAGTACAGCGCCGTGCCGTCGTCGGCCGTCGCCGTCCCCGGCGTGCCGCGCAGAGCGCCGTACGGGCCTGCCGCATCGAGCGCGAGACGGGCCTTCCTGCGCATCCCGCGGCCGACGGTGAGCCGTTCGAGCGCGACACCGGCGGCGGCGCCCGCCGCGACCACGCCTATCGCCGCACCGGCGAACCCGGCGCGCCGCCAGTTGCCCGAGGCCGCCGCTGCCGCCGCGGCAGCGGCGTCGACGGCGGCCTCGGCCGCGTCCCCCGTACCGGTCTCGCTCACCGTGCAGCTCTCCTACTCGTCGGGGTGCTTCTCGGGATGCCCTGAAGGCTCGGAGTCCTCGTTCAGGTAGACGCGCGGGACCCGGGTGCCGATGCGGGTGACGATCTCGTACGCGATGGTGTCCGCGGCCTGCGCCCAGTCCTCGGCGGTCGGCTCCCCCCGGTCGCCCGGGCCGAACAGCAGGGCCTCCGAGCCCTCCGGGATCCGCTGCCCGCCGAGGTCCACGACGAACTGGTCCATCGCGACCCGTCCGGCGACCCGCCGCCACTCGCCCGCAACCAGGACCGGTCCGCGGCCCGAGGCGTGGCGCGGGATGCCGTCCGCGTAGCCGACGGGGATGAGGCCGAGGGTGGTCTCGCCCTCGGTGACGTAGTGGTGGCCGTAGCTGACTCCGTGGCCGGCGGGCACCTGCTTGACGAGGGCGACGGAGGCGGCGAGCGTCATCACGGGACGCAGCCCGAAGTCGGCGGGCGTGCCCAGCTCGGGGCCGGGCGAGACGCCGTACATCGCGATGCCGGTCCGTACGAGGTCGAAGTGGGCCTCCGGGATCGTCAGCGTCGCCGGGGAGTTGGCCATGTGGCGCACCTCCGGCTCGATGCCGGCCTTCTCCGCGTGGTCGAGCATGTCGTGGAAGACGCCCAGCTGGGCCGCGATCGAGGGGTGGCCCGGCTCGTCGGCGCACGCGAAGTGGGACCACAGCCCGGTGACGTCGACGAGACCGTCCTCCTCGGCGGCGCGAGCGGCGGCGACCAGCTCGGGCCAGTCGGCGGGCTGGCAGCCGTTGCGCCCGAGGCCGGTGTCGGCCTTGAGCTGGATACGGGCGGGCCGGCCCGCGTCCTTGGCCGCCGCGGTCACCTCTTCGAGGGCCCACATGCCGCTGACCGACATGTCGAGGCCGGCTTCGATGCCCTCGCGCCAGGGGCCGCCGGGGGTCCACAGCCAGCACATGATCCGGCCCGGCACACCGGCGTCGCGCAGGGTGAGCGCCTCATGGGGCGTGGCCGTGCCGAGCCAGGTCGCGCCCGCCGCGAGCGCCGCGCGGGCGCAGGGCACCATGCCGTGGCCGTACGCGTCCGACTTCACCACGGCCATCAGCGCGGACCGCGGGGCGCGGGCGCGCAGGGCGCGCACGTTGGCGCGCAGGGCCGCGAGGTCGATCTCGGCCCGTGCGCGCGGGGGTGCGGTTCGGCGGGGCGGTGCTGTGTGACTCATCGCGCTCAGTGTCTCAGAGGCGTGCGGCCGGATCCGTACGGTGGGCGGTCGCGTGCGTCACGGCGCGACCGCGGGCGGCCGCCCAGGCGCCGTCAGTCGGCGCGTACGTCGCGCCACGCCGCCGGGAGTGCCGCCGCCACCTCCATCGCGGTGATCGGCGCGCCCGGCGTGGCCGCGTGACGGGCCGCCAGGCCGTGCAGATACGCGGCGGCCGATCCCGCGTCCCGCGCGTCGAGCCCGGCGGCGAGCAGCGAGCCCGCCAGCCCGGACAGCACGTCCCCGCTGCCGGCCGTGGCCAGCCACGGCGTCCCCATCGGATTGACCCGGACCGGTGAACGCTCCCGGTCGGGCGCGGCGACCAGGGTCGTCGACCCCTTGAGCAGCACCGTGGCCCCGAAGCGCGCGGCGAGTTCGCGTACGGAGTCCAGCCGCGCGGCCTCCACCGCCTCCCGCCCCACTCCGAGCAGCGCCGCCGCCTCGCCCGCGTGCGGGGTCAGCAGAGTGGGGGCCCGCCGGCCCTGTACGGCCGCGGCGTCCAGCAGGCGCAGCCCGTCCGCGTCGACGAGCACCGGCACGTCGGAGGCGAGTACGTCCCGTACCGCGTCCGCGTCGTCGCCGAGGCCCGGGCCGACGACCCACGCCTGGACGCGGCCCGCCTTGTGCGGGGGGCCCGCGTGCACCAGCGCCTCGGGGAAGCGGGCGATCACCGCGTCCGCCGCCGGTCCGACGTACCGCACGGCCCCCGCGCCGCCGCGCAGCGCGCCCGCGACCGACAGCACGGCCGCGCCCGGATAGCGCGCGGACCCGGCGACGACGCCGACGACACCGCGCCGGTACTTGTCGCTCTCGGCGGCCGGCACCGGCAGCATCCGGCCCACGTCGGCGTGTTGGAGGGCCTCCAGCTCCGGCAGGGACGGCAGGTGGTCCTCCAGGCCGATGCCCACGAGCCGTACGGTGCCCGCGTACTCCTTGCCCGGATCGACGAGCAGCCCCGGCTTGTACGTCCCGAACGTGACGGTCGCGTCCGCGCGCAGCGCCTCGCCCCGCACCTGGCCGGTGTCCGCCTCGATCCCGCTGGGCAGGTCGACGGCGACGACCACGGCGTCCGAGCCACGGGCGGCCCGGGCCACGGGCACGGCCTCGGCGCGTAGACCACCCCGGCCGCCGATGCCGGTGATCCCGTCCAGCACCAGGTCGGCGGAGGCCAGTACCTCGAACGGGTCCTCGGCGACATGCCCGCCGGCGGCGAGCAACGCCGTCAGCCCGCCGGGGTGGACGCGGTCGCGCGCAAGCGGCACGGCGACGACGCCCGCGCCGCGGCGGGCGAGCCGGGCGCCGGCGTACAGGGCGTCGCCGCCGTTGTCGCCGCTGCCGACGAGCAGCACGATCCGCGCGCCGTACACCCTGCCCAGCAGCCCGGCACAGGCGGCGGCCAGCCCCGCGGCGGCGCGCTGCATGAGTGCGCCCTCCGGCAGGCGGGCCATCAACTGTGCCTCGGCGTGCCTCACGGTCTCCACGCTGTACGCAGTACGCATGCCCCGAGTCTGCCGCACGGCCCGTCGGCGCCGCGCTCCACGCGGGGGCCCGGGGGCTGCCCCCGGGCCCCCGCGCCTCAATCGCCGGCAGGGCTGGAACTTGCCGGTCTCGTCCGGGCTCCGCCCCGAACCCCGCGCCTCAATCTCCCCCTACGGCCTGGCGGCCGTGGGAGGTGCCCCCAGCGAGGCTGATTTCGCGGAGCGAAATCCCGCCCGGCGGGCCATTGAGGCCACCGCGCGAAGCGCGGTACCGGGGTCCGGGGCCTGCCCCGGTTACGGGAAGGCGGGGGTCCCCCGCGGCCGCCAGGCCGCAGGGGGAGGGTAGGGGAACAAGCCCGCCGCAGGCGCCAACCACCCCCGGCTACCCCTCCGCGATCACCACCGCCGACGCGATCCCCGCGTCATGGCTGAGCGACACGTGCCACGACCGCACGCCCAGTTCCGCCGCCCGCGCCGCGACCGTGCCGTGGACGCGGAGCAGCGGGCGCCCCGAGTCCTCGACGCAGACCTCCGCGTCCGTCCACAGCAGCCCCCCCGGCGCGCCGAGCGCCTTCGCCAGGGCCTCCTTCGCGGCGAACCGCGCCGCGAGGGAGGCGTACCCCCGCTGCTCCCCGCTCGGGAGCAGCAGTTCCTGTTTCAGGAAGAGCCGGTCCGCCATGCCCGGCGTCCGCCTCATGGCCGCGGCGAAACGGTCGATCTCCGCCACGTCGATCCCCACCCCGATGATCATCCGACCTCACTCCACCGTCACGGATTTCGCCAGGTTCCGCGGCTGGTCCACCTCGTTGCCGCGGGCCGTCGCCAGCTCGCAGGCGAAGACCTGCAGCGGCACCGTCGCGACCATCGGCTGGAGCAGGGTCGGCGTCGCCGGGATCCGGACCAGATGGTCGGCGTACGGCACCACCGCCTCGTCCCCCTCCTCCGCGATCACGATGGTCCGGGCGCCACGGGCCCGGATCTCCTGGATATTGGACACGATCTTGTCGTGCAGCACGGAACGGCCCCGCGGCGAGGGGACGACGACGACCACTGGCAGGTCCGCGTCGATCAGCGCGATCGGTCCGTGCTTGAGCTCGCCCGCCGCGAATCCCTCCGCGTGCATGTAGGCCAGCTCCTTGAGCTTCAGCGCGCCCTCCAGTGCCACGGGATAGCCCACGTGGCGTCCGAGGAACAGCACCGTCTTCTTGTCCGCCAGGGAACGGGCCAGCTCCCGCACCGGCTCCATCGTCTCCAGGACCCGTTCGACCTGGCCGGAGATCTGCGCCAGGTCGCGGACGACGGCCCGGATCTCGTCGGCCCATTTGGTGCCGCGGACCTGGCCCAGGTAGAGCGCCACCAGATAGCAGGCGACGAGCTGCGTCAGGAACGCCTTCGTGGACGCGACGGCGACCTCCGGTCCGGCGTGCGTGTAGAGCACGGCGTCGGACTCCCGCGGGATCGTCGACCCGTTGGTGTTGCAGATGGCGAGGACCCTGGCGCCCTGTTCACGCGCGTGGCGCAGCGCCATCAGGGTGTCCATGGTCTCGCCGGACTGCGAGATGGCGACCACCAGCGTCCGCTGGTCGAGGATCGGGTCCCGGTAGCGGAACTCGCTCGCCAGCTCGACCTCGCAGGGGATACGGGCCCAGTGCTCGATGGCGTACTTGGCGATGAGGCCCGCGTGGAAGGCCGTCCCGCAGGCGACGATGACGACCTTGTCCGCCTCGCGCAGCACGGAGTGCGGGATACGGACCTCGTCGAGGGTCAGCGCCCCGGACACGTCGATGCGGCCGAGGAGCGTGTCGGCGACCGCCTTGGGCTGTTCGGCGATCTCCTTGAGCATGAAGTAGTCGTAACCGCCCTTCTCGGCGGCTGAGGCGTCCCAGTCGACGTGGTACGAGCGGACCTCCGCGGGCTCCCCGTCGAAGCCGGTGACCGTCACTCCGTCGCGGCGGAGCTCCACCACCTGGTCCTGGCCCAGTTCGATCGCGGAACGGGTGTGGGCGATGAACGCGGCCACGTCCGACGCGAGGAACGATTCCCCGTCGCCGACGCCCACCACCAGCGGCGAGTTCCGCCGGGCGCCCACCACCACGTCCGGCTCGTCCGCGTGGACGGCGACCAGTGTGAACGCGCCCTCCAGCTGTTTGCACACGATCCGCATCGAGTCCGCGAGGTCCCCGGTGGAGGAGAACGACTCGGCGAGCAGATGGGCGACGACCTCGGTGTCGGTCTCCGACCGCAGGTCGTGGCCGCGCTCGGCGAGTTCCGCGCGCAGGGTGGCGAAGTTCTCGATGATGCCGTTGTGCACGACGGCGACGCACCCCGCGTTGTCCAGGTGCGGATGCGCGTTGACGTCCGTCGGGCCGCCGTGGGTGGCCCAGCGGGTATGGCCGATGCCGGTGTATCCGCTCGGCAGCGGCCGTTCGACCAGTTCCTTCTCCAGATTGACGAGCTTGCCCGCCTTCTTCGCCGCGGCCAGCCCCCCGTCGGCGAGTACCGCGACTCCGGCCGAGTCGTAGCCGCGGTACTCGAGCCGTTTCAGCCCGGCGATGACCACATCGAGCGCCGACTGTCCGCCGACGTAACCCACGATTCCGCACATGTCGGCAGCCTACGGTTCCGGGCCCGCGCGGGCAGGTCAGCCGAGCTTGGCCACCTGCGCGTCGATGACGGCGGTCGGCAGCGTGGACTTCTTCCCCTCCAGCAGCTCTCCCACGTCGACGGCGGAGAAGGAGGCCAGCGTGCCGCCCCGGCGCACGATCGCGACGTTGTAGGAGACGCTCTGGCCGTCCTGCTCGGCCAGCACCGCCCAAGCGGTGTTCTCCTCGCCGCCCGACACCTTCAGCTCAGTGAGCTTGGTGACCTTCAAGCCGGAGCCGTCCATCGACATGGTGAACCCGCCGCCGCAGGCGGCCCCCGCGGTCCGCAGGACCGCCACGGCGTCCGCCCCGCCCTTGCCGTCGTACGAGGAGAGCGAGGTCAGTGTCGTGGTCACGTCGAAAGCGCCGGCGATGGCGTCCTCGATCTCCTTCTCCGTCATCTCGCCGAGGTCCTTGGCGGGGTCCGGCGTCCTGGGCTCGGAGGTGACCCTGCGCTTGACGGTCCCCACCGCCTCCCCGAGCGGGACACCGGCCACCGCGTGCGCCAGCGGCTCGCACCCGGCCTTGTCGACGGTGACGTCCTTCGCGGCAAGGTCATCGTTGGGCCCGGCCTTCTCGACCTTGTGCGCCTTGACGTCGCCCTGCGCGAGCACGAGCTTCTCCAGTTCCGCCGCGGTCAGTGCCTCGGCCGCCGGCTCGGCGGCAGCGGACTCCTTGCCCTTGCCCTTGGTGTCGTCCTTCGTCCCCCCGCCGGAACCCTCGCCGCCACAGGCACTGACGAGCAGGACCAGGGACGCCGCCGCGGCGGTCAGGGCAGTACGGCGTACAGCAGTGCTTCGCATGGCACGACTTCCTCGTGTGATCGCAGCGACCCCTCCCGAGGCGGCGGCTCACGCCTGGCCGACCCCGTATCGCTGCTGGTGAGCCGTACCCTAACCCGGTGCTCGGACACCGCCCGGGCAGGTGCCGCGCCCCGTCACACCTTCGCCCGGTACGCCCGCATCGCCAGCGGATAGAAGACCAGCGTGATGCCGGCCGCCCACACCAGCGACCACATCACCGGTTCGGCCACGGGGCCGCCGAGGAGCAGGCCGCGGACCGCGTCGGACAGATGGGTCACCGGGTTCACGTCGCTGAAGGCCTGCAGCCAGCCCGGCATCGTGTCGACGAGGACGAAGGCGCTGCTGGTGAACGTGATCGGGAAGACGAGCGTGAAGCCGAACGCCTGCACCTTCTCCGCGTCGCCCGCCAGCATCCCGATGAGCACCGCGGTCCACGAGACGGCCGCCGCGAAGACCACCAGCAGCAGCCCGCCCAGCAGGAAGCCCCCCAGGCCGCCGGTCACGCGGAAGCCGAGCAGCAGGCCGAGGCCGATCATCAGCAGCATGGCCCACACATGCTTGGTGAGGTCGGCGGCTATCCGCCCGACGAGCGGGGCGGAGCGTGTGATCGGCAGGCTGCGCAGCCGGTCGAAGACGCCCTTGGTCAGGTCGGTGTTCAGCGCCATGGCCGTGTAGATGGTCATGAAGAGGGTGTTCTGCACGATGATCCCGGGGAGCGCGTACTTCAGATACGCCTCCGGGGACCCGGCCATCTGCCCACCCAGTACATAGGTGAACAGGAAGACGAACATGATCGGCGTGATGCTGTAGTCCACCAGCTCCAGCGGGTTGTGCTTGACCGCCACCAGACTGCGCCAGGCCATCGTGAACGTCTGCCGCAGCCCGTCGAGCGGCTTCACCCTGCCGGACCGGCCGGGTGCCGCCGGCATCGTCGTCGCGGTCATGTCGAGCTCACCGCCTTCTCCCTCACCTGCTCCGCGTCCGTACGCCCGGCCTCGTCCGCCTCGCGGGCGGACTCGTCGGGCTGGTCCGACTCCTGCTCGGGCTCGGCCCGGTGGCCGGTCAGCGCGAGGAACACCTCGTCCAGCGACGACCGGCGCAGCGTCAGCTCGCCCACGGCTATCCCCTCGCGGTCCAGCCTGCGCACCACCGCCGGCATCAGCTCCGCGTCCTTGACGGGCACGGTGACCGACTCGCCCTCGGTCTGCGTCTGCTGCCCCGCCGTCTCCTCCACCAGCGCCCGCGTGCGCGCCAGGTCGCCGGCGGCGACCGGCCTGACCTGGAGCACCTGGCCCCCGACCTCGGACTTGAGGGCGTCCGGGGTGCCCTCGGCGATGACCCTGCCCTTGTCGATGACCACGATGTCGTCGGCGAGCCGGTCCGCCTCGTTCAGATACTGGGTGGTCAGCAGCGCGGTCGCGCCGTCGGCGATCAGGGCGCGCAGCATGTCCCACAGTTCGCCGCGGCTGTGCGGGTCCAGGCCCGTGGTCGGCTCGTCCAGGAAGAGGATGCTCGGCCGGCCGACCAGGCTCGCCGCGAGGTCCAGCCGGCGCCGCATACCGCCGGAGTACGTCTTCACGGCCCTGCCTGCCGCGTCGCTGAGCCCGAACCGCTCCAGCAGCTCGGCGGCCCGCGCCCGGGCCTCCCGTCTCGGCAGTCCGAGCAGCCGGCCGATGAGCAGCAGATTCTCCGTGCCGGTCAGATTCTCGTCGACCGCCGCGTACTGCCCGGTGAGGCCGATGAGGGAGCGCACCGCACCGGCCTCCCGGACGACGTCGTGGCCCGCCACGGTGGCCCGGCCCGCGTCGGGGGTGAGCAGCGTGGCGAAGATCCGAACGGCCGTCGTCTTGCCCGCCCCGTTCGGCCCGAGCAGGCCGAGCACCGAGCCGGTGCGGGCCGCCAGGTCGACACCTGCCAGCGCTTCGGTCTCCTTGAAACGTTTGGCCAGACCTTCTGCCTGGATCGCGTACGTCATAGGACACCCCTCGGGGATTTCGGACGTCGCGGGTCGGCGCCCACCTCATCCACAACTGTGACGCACGCCACTGACATTCCGGCCGGAACCGGTCGGCCGGTCCTCCCCGCGTGACCGAGCACACGGCCCACAACCGTGCCGTACGCACGACAATGGCCGTGTGATCACTTCGCCGCCACGGAGCACCCACCGCCGGGCCGAGCACGCGTCGACCCCCTACGTCGACCTCACCCGCGCGGAGTGGAGCGCCCTGCGCGAGAAAACACCGCTGCCCCTCAGCGCCGAGGAGGTCGAGCAGCTCCGCGGGCTCGGCGACGTCATCGACCTCGACGAGGTCCGCGACGTCTATCTGCCGCTCTCCCGGCTGCTGAACCTCTACGTCCAGGCCACCGCCGGGCTCCGCGGCGCCCTCAACACGTTCCTCGGCGACGCGGGCAACGGCCACGGCGAGCAGCGCGGCACGCCCTTCGTCATAGGGGTCGCCGGCTCCGTCGCGGTCGGCAAGTCGACCGTCGCCCGGCTCCTCCAGGCGCTGCTCGCCCGCTGGCCGGAGCACCCGCGGGTCGAGCTGGTGACCACCGACGGGTTCCTGCTGCCCATGAAGGAGTTGCAGGCCCGCGGGCTGACGTCACGCAAGGGCTTCCCCGAGTCGTACGACCGCCGGGCGCTGACCCGTTTCGTCGCCGACATCAAGGCCGGCAAGGACGAGGTCACCGCGCCCGTCTACTCGCACCTGATCTACGACATCGTCCCGGACGAGCGCCTGACCGTGCGCCGCCCGGACATCCTGATCGTCGAGGGGCTCAACGTCCTCCAGCCGGCACTGCCCGGCAAGGACGGCCGGACCAGGGTCGGCCTCGCCGACTACTTCGACTTCAGCGTGTACGTGGACGCCCGGCCCGAAGACATCGAGACCTGGTACCTCAACCGGTTCCGCAAGCTGCGGGAGACGGCGTTCCAGAATCCTTCCTCCTACTTCCGGAAGTACACGCAGGTCTCCGAGGAGGAGGCGCTCGACTACGCCCGCACCATGTGGCGGACCATCAACAAGCCCAACCTGCTGGAGAATGTGGCACCCACGCGCGGCCGGGCGGCGCTGGTGGTGCGCAAGGGCCCCGACCACAAGGTGCAGCGGCTGTCGTTGCGCAAGCTCTAGGTCTCTCACAGCACCGCGCCCGGCCCGCGACGTGAAGTCGCGGGCCGGGCGCGGGCGTTGCCGTGGAGGGTTCTCAGCCCAGCGTGGACTTCACCACGTCGGCCAGCCGCCCGGCGACCGTGCGCGCCTGCTCGATGTCCGCGGCCTCGACCATGACCCGCACCAGCGGCTCCGTCCCCGAGGGACGCAGCAGCACCCGGCCGGTGGAGCCGAGCTCGCGCTCCGCCTCGCCGACCGCCTGCGACAGCTCCGCCGAGGTCCGCACCCGGGACCTGTCGACGTCCGGCACATTGATGAGCACCTGCGGCAGGCGCTGCATCACCGCGGCCAGGTCGGCCAGCGAGCGGCCGGTCGACGCGAGACGGGACGCCAGCATCAGGCCGGTCAGCGTGCCGTCGCCGGTCGTGGCATGGTCGAGCACGATCACATGGCCGGACTGCTCGCCGCCGAGGCCGAAGCCGTGCTCCTTCATGGCCTCCAGGACGTAGCGGTCGCCGACCGCCGTCTGCACCAGCTCGACGCCCTCGCGCTCCATGGCCAGCTTGAAGCCCAGGTTGGACATGACCGTGGCGACGACGGTGTTGCCGCGCAGCGTGCCCGCCTCGCGCATGGCGAGCGCCAGCACGGCGAGGATCTGGTCGCCGTCGACCTCGTCGCCCCGCGCGTCGACCGCGAGGCAGCGGTCCGCGTCACCGTCGTGCGCGATGCCGAGGTCGGCGCCGTGCTCGACGACGGCCGCCTTCAGCAGCTCCAGGTGGGTCGAGCCGCAGCCGTCGTTGATGTTGAGGCCGTCCGGGTCCGCGCCGATCGTCACGACCTCGGCCCCGGCGCGTGCGAACGCCTCCGGCGAGACCCGGGAAGCGGCGCCGTGCGCCTCGTCGAGAACGACCTTGAGCCCGTCGAGGCGGTGCGGCAGTACGGCGATGAGGTGGGCGACGTACTTGTCGAAGCCCTCGTCGTAGTCCGTCACGCGGCCCACGCCCGCGCCCGTCGGCCGGTCCCACGGCTCGCCCGTCCGGTGCTGCTCGTAGATGTGCTCGATCCGGTCCTCGAGATCGTCGGCCAGCTTGTGGCCGCCGCGGGCGAAGAACTTGATGCCGTTGTCCGGCATGGCGTTGTGGCTGGCGGAGAGCATCACGCCGAGGTCGGCGCCGAGCGCGCCGGTCAGGTATGCCACCGCCGGGGTCGGCAGCACGCCGACCCGCAGCACGTCGACGCCCGCGCTCGCCAGGCCCGCCACGACGGCCGACTCCAGGAACTCTCCGGACGCGCGGGGGTCGCGGCCGACCACCGCGGTCGGGCGATGGCCCGCGAACGTGCCCGCTTCCGCGAGCACATGCGCCGCTGCGACCGACAGGCCGAGCGCGAGCTCCGCCGTCAGATCGGCGTTGGCGACGCCGCGTACACCGTCCGTACCGAAGAGTCGTCCCACTGTTGTCCTCCGAGAATGCTGATTGCTCGAAACCGTAGTACGCCCGAGTCGGGCGATAGACGAACGCCCCGGCAGCACGGAGTGCCGCCGGGGCGAACGAGAAGCCGTACAGGTGTCTGCAGGCCGGCCTGCGCTTAGCGCTTGCTGTACTGCGGGGCCTTACGGGCCTTCTTGAGACCGGCCTTCTTGCGCTCGACCGCACGGTCGTCGCGGGAGAGGAAGCCGGCCTTCTTGAGCGCGCCGCGGTTGTTGTCCGCGTCCGCCTCGTTCAGCGCGCGGGCCACACCGAGGCGCAGGGCGCCGGCCTGGCCGGAGACGCCGCCACCCGAGATGCGGGCGATGACGTCGTAGCGGTTGTCGAGCTCGAGCACCTTGAAGGGCTCGTTGACTTCCTGCTGGTGCACCTTGTTCGGGAAGTAGCCCTCGAGGGTGCGACCGTTGATCTTCCACTTGCCGGTGCCCGGAACGATCCGGACACGGGCGATGGCGTTCTTGCGGCGGCCCAGGCCGGCGGCCGGCTGCGGGTCGCCGAAGCGGGACGCCACGGACTCGGAGGTGTACTCACCCTCGACCGGAACCTCGGTCTCGGTGGTGTACTGCTCGACGTCAACCTCTTCGAGCGGGGTCTCGGCGGTGGTCTCAGCCACGATTCTCCTCAGATTCTTTTCGTCTTAGGGGGTGGCCGGAACTACTGCGCGACCTGGGTGATCTCGAACGGGACCGGCTGCTGAGCAGCGTGCGGGTGCTGGTCACCCGCGTAGATCTTCAGCTTCGAGAGCATCTGACGGCCCAGGGTGTTCTTGGGGATCATGCCCTTGATGGCCTTCTCCACGGCCTTCTCCGGGCTCTTGGCGAGAAGCTCGTCGTAGCGGACGGAACGCAGACCACCCGGGTAGCCGGAGTGGCGGTACGCCATCTTCTGAGTCTTCTTGTTGCCGGAGAGGTGGACCTTCTCGGCGTTGATGATGATGACGAAGTCACCCATGTCCATGTGCGGGGCATAGGTCGGCTTGTGCTTGCCCCGGAGGAGGTTCGCTGCCGTAGTCGCCAGACGGCCCAGGACGATGTCCTGCGCGTCGATGATGTGCCACTGGCGCGTCACATCGCCGGGCTTGGGGCTGTACGTACGCACGGTCGTAGCCTTCGCTTCTTCAGTGAGTGTGGTCCTGACAAGGCCACCCGGACGATCACGACAGCCCTGGAGGCACACGGGGACGCAACCCGTATACCTGCCGCTGGTCATCGGCCCGGTGGACCGGCGTAAGGGCCCCTCACGTGAGATAGAGCAAGCCAATACGCATAACGAACCAGCAGAATACCCGCGGTCCCCCTGGCGGGTCAAAACGGGTCCGCCGGGCGGCCGACCGCGGGTCCACCGCGCGGAGCGAAATCAGCCTCGCCGGCGTTTGAGGCGCGGAGGTCCGGGGGCGGAGAGCCCCCGGTTTCGGGAAGGGGCGGGAATGGGACAAGCCCACCGCAGGCGCCGCCCTCCCCCGCGTGGCGCTACCGCGCGCGGACCACGCGGCGCTCGTCCCACACCGGCTCCGGCGTCTCCCGGACCACCCCGTCCGAGCCGAAGACCAGGTACCGGTCGAAGGCCCGCGCGAACCAGCGGTCGTGCGTGACGGCCAGGACGGTCCCGTCGTACGCCTCCAGCCCCTCCTGCAGCGCCTCCGCCGACTCCAGGTCCAGGTTGTCCGTCGGCTCGTCCAGGAGGAGCGCCGTGGTACCCGCCAGCTCCAGGAGCAGGATCTGGAAGCGGGCCTGCTGGCCGCCCGAGAGCTTCTCGAACGGCTGGTCCCCCTGGCGCTCCAGCTCGTACCGCCGCAGGACCGACATCGCCCCGCCCCGGTCCTTGGCGTGCTCCGTCCACAGGATGTCGACGAGCGTGCGGCCCAGCAGCTCCGGGTGGGCGTGGGTCTGGGCGAAGTGGCCGGGGACGACCCGCGCGCCCAGCTTCCACTGGCCCGTGTGGGAGACGTCGTCCCCCGCCAGGAGCCGCAGGAAGTGGGACTTGCCCGAGCCGTTGGACCCCAGGACCGCCACCCGCTCCCCGTAGTAGACCTCCAGGGAGAACGGCTTCATCAGCCCCGTGAGCTCCAGTCCGGTGCAGGTGAGCGCGCGCACACCGGTCCGGCCGCCGCGCAGCCGCATCCTGATGTCCTGCTCCCGCGGCGGCTCCGGCGGCGGGCCTGCCTCCTCGAACTTCTTGAAGCGGGTCTGCATCGCCCGGTACCGCGACGCCATGTCCGGGCTGTTCGCCGCCTGCTGCCGCAGCCGCAGCACCAGCGCCTTCAGCCTGGCGTGCTCCTCGTCCCAGCGGCGCTTGAGCTCCTCGAAGCGGGCGAACCGCTCCCGGCGCGCCTCGTGGAACGTGGCGAAGCCCCCGCCGTGCACCCACACGTCCGACCCGGCCGGCCCCGGCTCCACCGCCACGATCCGCTCCGCGGCCCGCGCCAGCAATTCCCGGTCGTGGGAGACGAACAGGACCGTCTTGCGGGTCTCCTTCAGCCGGTCCTCGAGCCACCGCTTGCCCGGCACGTCCAGATAGTTGTCAGGCTCGTCGAGCAGCAGCACCTCATCGGGGCCGCGCAGCAGCGCCTCCAGCACCAGCCGCTTCTGCTCACCGCCGGACAGCGTCCGCACCTGCCGCCACTGCGCCTTCTCGTACGGCACTCCGAGCGCCGCCATGGTGCACATGTCCCAGAGGGTCTCCGCCTCGTACCCGCGGGCCTCCGCCCAGTCGCTCAGCGCCTGCGCGTACCGCATCTGCGCGGCCTCGTCGTCCACGGTCATGATCGCGTGCTCGGCGGCGTCGACGGCGGCCGCCGCCTCCCTGATCCTGGGCTGGGCGACCGAGACCAGCAGGTCCCGTACGGTCCGCTCGTCACGGACCGCGCCGACGAACTGCCGCATCACCCCCAGCCCGCCGCTGACCTGCACCGAACCGCCGTGGGGCTGGATCTCGCCCGCGATCAGCCGCAGCAGTGTGGTCTTGCCCGCGCCGTTGGCCCCCACCAGCGCCGCGACCGCGCCCTCGCCCACCCGGAACGAGACGTCCGCGAGGAGCGGACGGCCGTCCGGCAGGTAGTACTCGAGATGCCCGGCCTCTACATGTCCCATGGGCCCGATTGTGAGGGCAGAGCCTGCCCCCGCCCAACAGGTTTAGGATGCGCGGCATGAGCTTTGGGCAGGGGGGGCCTCAGTGGGGTTCCGGCGGACAGAACCAGAACCCGTACAACCAGGGCCAGTACGGACAGGATCAGCACGGCCACGGCCAGGCGCCGTACGGGCAGCAGCCGTACGGACAGCAGCCCTACGGCCGGGACTCCGCCGACCCGTTCGGCAGCCGGTCGGACAGTGACGCCGGCACGCCCGACTGGGCCGCGCTCGCCGAAGCCTCCGCCGCCCGGACCCGCCGCAGGCGCTGGCTCATGGTCGGCGGCGGCGCGCTGGCGACGGCACTGATCGCCGGCGCCGTGGCGACCGCCATCGTCTCGTCCAACAAGGACAGTGACACCAACGCCTCCGACAAGAGCAGCAGCCGGCTCCCCGCGCCGCCCGACCTGCCGCAGAACACCACCGCGCCGGAGCCCTCGTTCTCCTCCGTGGCCCCGCTGCCGCCACCGGACCCGAAGGAGTTCATATCGGACCGGAAGAAGGACACGCTGCCGCTGAGCGCGGAGACTCTCTTCCCCGGCAAGAAGCTCACGATGGGCGACCGGGTCTACGACAAGGGCGCCCTGGCCCGCACCGGCAACTGCGCCTCCGCGGTCAAGGGCGGCCTCACCGGCGCGCTGGAGAACAACGGCTGCGAGCAGGTCTTCCGCGCCACCTACAGCAAGGACGGCATCGCCGTCACGGTCGCCGTGGCCACCTTCGAGAACGCGGCCCAGGCCAAGAAGGCGCTCCAGCAGGCGTCGGGCAGCGTCGTGCCGCTGACGGGCGCGGGCGTGTCCACCTTCTGCAAGGGCGGGCCGGTCTGCCGCTCCACCTTCAACGCCTACGGCCGCTACGCCTACTTCACGACCACCGGCTACACCGGGACCAAGTCCGTCACCAAGGGCGACACCAAGGCCTTCCAGACGGGCGACGACCTCGGCGAGTTCACGTTCCGTCAGATCGTGCGCAGGGGCGAGGCGCAGGCCTCAGCCGCAGCCTCCGCAGCCGCCCAGTAGCGGTACCGGCGGCGCCACGGGCAGCGAACGCCGGTTGCGGGCCTCCTTGTTGCGGGCGGCCAGCAACGCGTCGGCCGGGTAGCCGACTTCCTCCAGCGTCAGCCCGTGCGGCCGTACGACATGGACGGCCGAGTCCCGGACGCCTGCGGCCAGGACCTGCGCGGGCCACGCGGCCGGCCGGTGCCCGTCGCCCACGAACAGCAGGGCGCCGACGAGCGAGCGCACCATGTTGTGGCAGAAGGCGTCGGCCTTCACGGTCGCGGTGATGACGCCGGACGCGTCCCGCTCCCACGACAGCTGCTGCAGGGTGCGAATGGTCGTCGCCCCGTCGCGCTTCTTGCAGTACGCGGCGAAGTCGTGCTCCCCCACCAGACCGGCCGCGGCCTCGTTCATGGCCTCGACGTCCAACGGCCAGTCGTGCCAGAGCACATGGCCGCGCAGCAACGGGTCGACGCCGCCGGGTGCGTCGGTCACGCGGTACGCGTACCGCCGCCAGATCGCGGAGAAGCGCGCGTTGAACCCGGCGGGCGCCTCGGCCACCTTCCAGATCCGCACATCGCGCGAGAGCCGCCCGGCGAGCCGCTTGAGCAGCTTGTCCCGGTGCTCGGCCCAGACCTCCTCCGGCAGGTCGACGTGCGCCACCTGCCCGCGTGCGTGCACCCCGGCGTCCGTACGACCGGCAACGGTCAGCTCGTACGTCGTGCGCGAACGCGTCACGGTGCGCAGCGCGTCCTCGATCTCGCCCTGCACGGTCCGCCGGCCGCCGGCCTGCTTGGCCCAGCCGGAGAAGTCCTTGCCGTCGTACGAAAGATCCAGCCGCAGCCGGACGTGCCCGGGCTCCACCTCGTCGCTCACGCGACCCATCCTCTCAACTCACGCGGAACGGGCCCGCCCCCGGAAGGGAACGGGCCCGCTCGACGAACCTGGGATCAGGCTCAGACGTCCTTGGCGCTGTCACCAGCCGCTTCCGCGGCGGGCTCGGCCGGAGCCTCGGCAGCCTCGTCGGACGTGGCCTCGGCGGCCGCGTCCTTCTTGAGGGCGTCTTCCTTGACCGCGCGCTTCGTGGCGGCCTCGGCCTCGTCCACGGTCGCCTTCTTCGCGATCTCGCCCTCGACGAGTTCGATCACGGCCATCGGAGCGTTGTCGCCACGACGGTTGCCGATCTTGGTGATACGGGTGTAGCCACCCGGACGCTCGGCGTAACGCGGAGCGATCTCGGTGAAGAGCGTGTGCACGATGCCCTTGTCCGTGATCGTCTGCAGCACCAGGCGACGGTTGTGGATGTCGCCCTTCTTCGCCTTGGTGATCAGGCGCTCGGCGACCGGACGCAGGCGGCGGGCCTTGGCCTCGGTCGTGGTGATGCGGCCGTGCTCGAACAGCGACTTCGCCAGGTTCGCGAGAAGAAGCTTCTCGTGAGCGGCGCTGCCACCGAAACGGGCTCCCTTGGTGGGACGCGGCATGGGATTTCTCCTTGTGATCTGCACCGGCCGTGTCAGGTACCGGTGTCAGTGCCCTCCTGGCGGTCGCCGGAGGGTGTGCGGGGGGCCGAGACCCCCCGCAAGCCTTCTCAGTACTGCTCGGTCTCGACGAAGCCCGCGTCCGCGTCGTCGTCGGCGCCGAAGGCGTCGGCGGCGGCGGTCGGGTCGAATCCGGGCGGGCTGTCCTTGAGCGCCAGGCCCATGCCGGCCAGCTTCGCCTTGACCTCGTCGATCGACTTCGCACCGAAGTTGCGGATGTCGAGCAGGTCGGCCTCGGAGCGCGCCACGAGCTCACCCACGGAGTGGATGCCCTCACGCTTGAGGCAGTTGTACGAGCGGACGGTGAGCTCGAGCTCCTCGATCGGCAGCGCCAGATCGGCGGCGAGGGCGGCGTCCGTGGGGGACGGGCCCATGTCGATGCCCTCGGCGTCGATGTTGAGCTCGCGGGCCAGGCCGAACAGCTCGACCAGGGTCTTGCCGGCGGACGCCATGGCGTCACGCGGGCGCATGGCCTGCTTGGTCTCGACGTCGACGATCAGCTTGTCGAAGTCGGTGCGCTGCTCGACTCGGGTCGCCTCGACCTTGTAGGTGACCTTGAGGACCGGGGAGTAGATGGAGTCGACCGGGATCCGGCCGATCTCCTGACCCACCTGCTTGTTCTGCACGGCGGAGACGTAGCCGCGACCGCGCTCGACGGTCAGCTCCATCTCGAGCTTGCCCTTGCCGTTCAGCGTGGCGAGCACCAGGTCGGGGTTGTGCACCTCGACACCGGCCGGCGGGGCGATGTCCGCGGCGGTGACCAGGCCGGGGCCCTGCTTGCGCAGGTACATCACGACGGGCTCGTCGTGCTCCGAGGAGACGACCAGCTGCTTGATGTTGAGGATGAGGTCGGTGACGTCCTCCTTGACGCCCGGCACGGTGGTGAACTCGTGCAGGACACCGTCGATGCGGATGGACGTGACGGCCGCACCCGGGATCGAGGAGAGGAGCGTACGGCGAAGCGAGTTGCCGAGCGTGTAGCCGAAGCCGGGCTCCAGCGGCTCGATGACGAACCGCGAGCGGTATTCGTCGACAACCTCTTCGGTCAGCGAGGGGCGCTGAGCGATAAGCATGGTGTTTTTCCTTCAGTCGTGGACGCCCGCTATTTGACGTCCTCTGATACAGGGTACGGGCGGTACGTCCCTTTCGGGTCGTACCGCCCGGAACACCTGGTCAAGCAGTCAAGCAGCCGTGCGTCAGACGCGGCGGCGCTTGGGGGGACGGCAGCCGTTGTGCGGCGTGGGGGTGACGTCCTGGATCGAGCCGACCTCGAGGCCGGTGGCCTGGAGGGAGCGGATCGCGGTCTCACGGCCGGAGCCGGGACCCTTGACGAAGACGTCGACCTTGCGCATGCCGTGCTCCTGCGCGCGGCGGGCAGCCGACTCGGCGGCCATCTGCGCGGCGAAGGGGGTGGACTTGCGCGAGCCCTTGAAGCCGACGTGGCCGGCGGAGGCCCAGGAGATCACGTTGCCGGTCGGGTCCGTGATGGACACGATCGTGTTGTTGAACGTGCTCTTGATGTGCGCGTGGCCGTGAGCGACGTTCTTCTTTTCCTTGCGGCGCACCTTCTTGGCAGCGCCCTGACGACCCTTGGGGGGCATCTATATCTCCTACGGGAGGTGGTCGGTCCTACAGCGAAGACCGTGGGAAATGCGGGGGCTTTGGGGGTCGCCCCCCGAAGGCCGCAGTGTCCGCTGTGGACTACTTCTTGCCCGGCTTCTTCTTACCGGCGATGGCGCGACGCGGGCCCTTGCGGGTACGTGCGTTCGTGCTGGTGCGCTGACCGTGGACCGGCAGGCCGCGGCGGTGACGCAGACCCTGGTAGCAGCCGATCTCGACCTTGCGGCGGATGTTGGCCTGGACGTCGCGGCGGAGGTCACCCTCCGTCTGGAAGTTGGCGTCCACGTACTCGCGGATCTTGATCAGATCCTCTTCGGCCAGGTCACGAACGCGGACGTTCGGGTCGACACCGGTGGCGGCGAGGGTCTCCTGGGACCGGGTGCGCCCGATGCCGAAAACGTAGGTAAGGGCGACCTCAATACGCTTGTCGCGCGGGAGGTCAACGCCTTCAAGGCGTGCCATTCATGGCTCCTGATGTAGTCGGAGGTCTTCCGCAGAGCCGTTCCGTGGCCGCCGCCCCTTGAACAGGAGAGGGAGGTACGGACCAGGTCCCCGGCCTCCACCGGAGGTGTCGCCGACCGTGGTCAGGCGGGCTCTGCGTATGTACGTGCTTACTTGCGTCGCGCGATGAACTGCGAGTGCAGGTGGTCGTGCGTCAGCCCTGGCGCTGCTTGTGGCGCAGGTTGTCGCAGATGACCATGACCCGGCCGTGACGGCGGATCACCTTGCACTTGTCGCAGATCTTCTTGACGCTCGGCTTGACCTTCATGGGATGTGAGGTTCTCCGGGTCAGTGCCGACACCCCGCGAAGGGGTCGACAAGATCTACTTGTACCGGTAGACGATCCGGCCACGCGTCAGGTCGTACGGAGAGAGCTCCACGACGACCCGGTCGTCCGGGAGGATACGGATGTAGTGCATCCGCATCTTGCCGGAGATGTGCGCGAGGACCTTGTGACCGTTCTGGAGCTCCACCTTGAACATGGCGTTCGGGAGAGACTCGATCACGGTGCCCTCGATTTCGATGGCACCTTGCTTCTTGGCCACGCTTCGCCTTTCGAATCGGCTACCTTGATCGACTCTCGTTCCGGGTGCGGACACACGGATGCACGAGAGCCGACGCATCAGTCTACGTCAGGCGTATCGAAAAGACGAATCCGTCAAGTCTGCCCAACGCAGGAGATCGTTAAGCGGTGGTCAGGCCAGGGGGTCGGGCGCCGCAGTGACGCCCAGCTCGGCCAGCTTGGCCCTGCCCCCGTCGCGGGCGGTCAGGACCAGCGGTCCCTCCTCCGTCAGCGCGATGGAGTGCTCCCAGTGGGAGGACCAGGTGCCGTCGGTGGTGATGACGGTCCAGTCGTCGGCGAGGACCTCGGTGTGCGCCGTGCCGAGGGAGACCATCGGCTCGATGGCGAGGCAGAAACCGGGCACCAGCTTCGGGCCGCGGCCGCGCTTGCGGGAGACGTAGTTCAGCAGGTGCGGGTCCATGTGCATCTCGGTGCCGATGCCGTGGCCGCCGTAGTCCTCGATGATCCCGTACTTGCCGCTCGCGGGACGCGGCTGCCGGCGGATGTAGCTCTCGATGGCGCGGGAGATGTCGACGAGCCGGTTGCCGCTTCTCATGGCGGCGATGCCGGCCCACATCGACTCCTCGGTCACCCTGGAGAGCTCGAGGAGCTCGGGAGCGTGACCGGTGCCCACGAAGGCGGTGTACGCGGCGTCGCCGTGCCAGCCGTCGATGATCGCACCGCAGTCGATGGAGATGATGTCGCCGTCCTTGAGGACGGTCTTGTCGTCCGGGATGCCGTGGACGACGACCTCGTTGACAGAGGTGCAGATGGTCGCGGGGAAGCCGCCGTAACCGAGGAAGTTCGACTTGGCCCCGTGGTCGGCGAGCACCTTGCGGGCGACCTCGTCGAGGTCCTTGGTCGTGGCGCCGGGCACCGCGGCCTTGCGGGTCGCCTCGTGGATGGCGGCGACGACCAGTCCCGCCTCGCGCATCTTCGCGATCTGCTCGGGGGTCTTGATCTGCACCATGTGCGGCTCGCGCCTTTCTCAACAACGGGTTCTGGGTCAGTCAACGATACGGCCGCGGCGTCCGAAGGACACCGCGGCCGTATCTCACAGACTGTGTGCGGGCGGGGCTCAGGCCCGCTTCAGCGCCTCCATGGCGCGGTCGGTCACATCGTTGACCTTGCCGAGCGCGGAGATCGTGACCACCAGGTTCTGGGCCCGGTAGTAGTCGATGATCGGCTCGGTCTGCGTGTGGTAGACCTCGAGCCGCTTGCGCACGGTCTCCTCAGAGTCGTCGTCGCGCTGGTACAGCTCGCCGCCGCACTCGTCGCAGACGCCCTCGGTCTTGGGCGGGGTGTAGGTCACGTGGAAGACGTGCGCGCTGTTGTTGCGGCACACACGCCGGCCTGCGATCCGCTTGACGACCTCGTCCTCGGGGACCTCGAGGTCGAGGACCGCGTCCAGCTTGACGCCCTCGTCGGAGAGCATTCCGTCCAGCGCCTGCGCCTGCCCCACGTTCCGCGGGAAACCGTCCAGCAGGAAGCCGCCGACCGCGTCCGGCTGGGACATGCGGTCCTTGGCCATCCCGATGGTGACCTCGTCCGGGACCAGGTTGCCGGCGTCCATGTAGGCCTTCGCCTGCTTCCCCAGCTCGGTGCCCTGGGAAATGTTGGCGCGGAAGAGGTCGCCCGTGGAGATGTGCGGGATCGACAGGTTCCTGGCAAGGAACGCGGCCTGCGTTCCCTTGCCGGCACCGGGCGGTCCGACGAGGACGATTCGCATCAGCGGAGGAACCCTTCGTAATTGCGCTGCTGGAGCTGGCTCTCGATCTGCTTCACGGTCTCCAGACCCACACCCACGATGATGAGGATGCTCGTCCCGCCGAACGGGAAGTTCTGGTTCGCGCCGAAGCCCGCCAACGCCATCGTCGGGACAAGAGCGATCAGGCCCAGATACAGCGAGCCCGGCCACGTGATCCGGTTGAGCACGTAACTGAGGTACTCGGCAGTAGGACGGCCCGCCCGGATACCCGGGATGAAGCCACCATACTTCTTCATATTGTCAGCGACTTCATCGGAGTTGAACGAGATCGCCACATAGAAGAAGGCGAAGAACACGATCAACAGGAAGTACGTGGCGACATAGAGGGGCTTGCCGTCGATGAAGTGCTGCTGGATCCACGTCCCCCAGGCGGAAGTACTTCCGCCCGCACTGAATTGGACCACGAGCATCGGGATGTAGAGCAGCGACGAGGCGAAGATCACAGGGATGACGCCCGCCTGGTTGACCTTCAGCGGAATGTAGGTCGACGTGCCGCCGTAGGACCTGCGGCCGATCATCCGCTTCGCGTACTGGACCGGAATCCTGCGCTGTGCCTGCTCCACGAATACGACCAGGCCGACCATCACGAAGCCGACCGCCATGACCACGGCGAACTCGATCCAGCCGCCGGCAAGCTTGCCCTGCTGCTTGATGGCCCAGATGGCGCCCGGGAATCCGGCCGCGATCGAGACGAACATCAGGATGGACATGCCGTTGCCGATGCCGCGGTCCGTGATGAGCTCACCGAGCCACATGACGGCCGCCGTGCCCGCCGTCATCGTGATCACCATGGTGGCGATCACGAAGATCGATTTGTCCGGGACGATCTCACCGGCGACCGGACAGCCTGTGAACAGCGCACCGCTCCGGGCCGTGGCGACAAGACCGGTGCCCTGGAGCACCGCGAGGGCGACCGTGAGATAGCGCGTGTACTGCGTGATCTTCGCCGTACCCGACTGCCCTTCCTTCTTCAGGGCTTCCAGCCGGGGGATGACCACCGTCAGCAGCTGCAGGATGATGCTCGCGGTGATGTACGGCATGATGCCGAGCGCGAACACCGTGATCTGCAGCAGGGCGCCACCACTGAACAGATTGGCCAGGCCGAGAAGGTTGTTGCCCTTCGCGGTCTGATCGACACAGATCTGTACGTTCTGGTAGTCGACACCTGGAATCGGCACGGCAGCGCCGAGCCGGTACACCGCGATCATGGCGAGGGTGAAGAGCAGTTTCTTGCGCAGGTCGGGCGTCTTGAACGCCCGGGCGAACGCGGTGAGCACGGTGCCTCCTGCGACCCCCGCGTTGCGCGCGAGAGGTAACGGTTTGGTAAGTGAGTAGATACCGAACACGGCAGCCCGCGCCACGAGCGCAGACTGCCGGGACTCTAACAGCGGCTACCATACCCGGCCCCACCGCGAGCGTGAAACGTATCCGTGACGCGGGGGTCACGGTCGCCGCGGGCGGCGGGCGCTCGCACTGGCCGACTTTCGCCGCGTACGCCGCCGGCCGAGGAACGCGATGACCCCACGGGCGCCTCCCGGGAGACTCGTCGAGCGGTTCCGGGACGACCCGTGGAGAAGGCCCCTGACCGTCCCGACGCGGTGCCACCGACGGCCGCCGGTGCCGGGGTCAACGGCGGCGCTGACGGCCTCGGTCGTCACCGCCGGCGTTTGACCGGCAGCCGTGCGGACACCGGCGCAGGGGCGGGAAGCGGGGCCGAGGACCTCGGGGAAAGGCGCTCGACCACCGTACGGAACGGGGAGTCCCGCTCCTGCCCCGTCGCCAGGTCGGCCGGGGCGTGAACCGGTGGGAATCAGCCACGGGAAAGGGATGGCCGGGGTCACGGGACCGGGCGGATCGGCCGGTCCCGTGACCCCGGGGCCGCCCCGAATCCGCCCCGGAATCGAGGAAGGAAAAGCCGGTCCTTATCACCGCACCCGCCGGGAGCGGAAAAGGGACGGCCTTTTATCGGCACCCGGAACAGGGAGCGGAACCTGAAATGCCACTCAGCTCCCGCACCGCTGTCGTGGGCCTCGGCGCCGGTCGGGACAAGCACCGCATCACGGCTCTACGCAGCCGCGACCTGCACCGCCCCGGTCGCCATCGTGGTGGGGCGGTTTCCTTCAGAAGCGGGCCCGGAGGGCTGCGACCGCGCCCTTTCCGCCGTCCTCGCGGAGTTCACCTATGTCCCGCAGGAAAGGTCGGAGGGGCTCAGCGGCCCGGACGCACAAACAACCTGGCCGGCACCCCGTGAGGGGAGCCGGCCAGGTTTGTCCGTCGGACCGGGGCTCAGACGAGCTCGGTGACGGTGCCGCCCGCGGCGGCGATCTTCTCCTTGGCGGAGCCGGAGACGGCGTCAACCGTCACCTGCAGCGCCACGGAGATCTCGCCCTGGCCGAGGACCTTGACGAGGCTGTTCTTGCGCACGGCGCCCTTGTCGACCAGGTCGGCAACGGTCACCTCGCCACCCTCGGGGTAGAGGGCCGCGAGCTTGTCCAGGTTCACGACCTGGTACTCGGTGCGGAACGGGTTCTTGAAGCCCTTGAGCTTCGGGAGACGCATGTGGAGGGGCATCTGCCCACCCTCGAAGCGCTCCGGAACCTGGTAGCGGGCCTTCGTGCCCTTGGTACCACGACCGGCCGTCTTACCCTTCGACGCCTCACCACGACCGACACGGGTCTTGGCGGTCTTGGCGCCCGGGGCGGGACGGAGGTTGTGGACCTTCAGCGGGTTGTTCTCCGCCATGTCAGTCGACCTCCTCGACCGTCACGAGGTGGCGGACGGTGTGCACCATTCCGCGGAACTCGGGGCGGTCCTCCTTGACGACCACGTCGTTCAGGCGCTTGAGCCCGAGCGAACGCAGGGTGTCGCGGTGGTTCTGCTTGCTGCCGATGTACGACTTCGTCTGCGTGATCTTGAGGCGAGCCATTACGCACCCGCTCCCGCACGCGCACGCAGCAGAGCCGCGGGGGCGACGTCCTCGAGGGGCAGACCACGGCGAGCCGCGATCTCCTCGGGACGCTGCAGGCCCTTGAGGGCCGCCACGGTCGCGTGCACGATGTTGATCGCGTTGTCCGAGCCGAGCGACTTCGACAGGATGTCGTGCACGCCCGCGCACTCGAGCACGGCGCGCACCGGGCCACCGGCGATAACACCGGTACCGGGGGAAGCCGGCTTGAGCAGGACGACGCCGGCAGCCTTCTCACCCTGGATCGGGTGAGGGATGGTGCCCTGGATGCGGGGGACCTTGAAGAAGTTCTTCTTCGCCTCCTCAACACCCTTGGCGATGGCGGCCGGCACCTCCTTCGCCTTGCCGTAACCGACGCCTACCGTGCCGTCACCGTCACCGACCACGACGAGCGCGGTGAAGCTGAAGCGACGACCACCCTTGACAACCTTGGCGACGCGGTTGATCGCGACAACGCGCTCAACGTACGCGGTCTTCTCGGCGGCGCCTGCGCCACCGTCGCGACCCTTCCGGTCCCGCCGCTCGCCGCCACCGGCACCGCTTCCGCGGCGCTGGGGTCCAGCCATTGGAATTACCTCTCTCTGTTACGTCCGTTAGTCCCGGAACCGGGGCTCAGAACTTCAGCCCGGCCTCGCGGGCGGCGTCAGCCAGAGCGGCAATGCGCCCGGCGTACCTGTTGCCACCACGGTCGAACACGACGGCCTCGACGCCGGCGGCCTTGGCGCGCTCGGCGACCAGGGAACCGACCTGCTTGGCCTGGGCGCTCTTGTCGCCCTCGCCACCACGGATCGAGGTGTCCAGGGTCGACGCCGACGCGAGCGTGTGGCCCGCGATGTCGTCGATGACCTGAGCCACGATGTGGCGGTTGGAACGCGTCACGACCAGGCGCGGACGCTCCGGCGTACCGGAGACGTGCTTGCGGACGCGGATGTGGCGGCGCTTGATGGCGGCGCGCTTGTACGCGTCGCCCTTGGCAATCTTCACACCGTATGCCATGGCTTACTTACCCGCCTTTCCGACCTTGCGGCGGATGACCTCGCCCGCATACTTCACGCCCTTGGCCTTGTACGGGTCGGGCTTGCGCAGCTTGCGGATGTTCGCGGCGACCTCGCCGACCTTCTGCTTGTCGATGCCCTCGACCGAGAACTTGGTCGGCGACTCGACCTTGAAGGAGATGCCCTCGGGCGCCTCCACCAGGATCGGGTGGCTGTAACCGAGCTGGAACTCCAGGTTGGAGCCCTTCGCGGCCACGCGGTAACCGACACCGCTGATCTCGAGCGCCTTGGTGTATCCCTGGGTCACACCGGTGATCATGTTCGCCACCAGCGTGCGGGACAGGCCGTGCAGGGCCTTGTTCTGACGCTCGTCGTTGGGACGGGTGACGTTGAGCACGCCCTCCTCGCCCTTAACAATCTCGATGGGCGCTGCGACGGTGTGCGTGAGGGAGCCCTTCGGACCCTTCACCGCGACCGTGCGGCCATCGATGGTGACGTCCACACCGGCGGGAACCTGGATGGGGAGCTTGCCGATTCGCGACATTAGCTTTTCCTCCGTTCCCGACTACCAGACGTAGGCGAGGACTTCCCCACCCACGCCCTTCTTCTGTGCCTGCTGGCCGGTCAGGAGACCGTGGGACGTGGAGATGATCGCCACGCCCAGGCCGCCGAGAACCTTCGGCAGATTGGTGGACTTCGCGTAAACACGCAGACCCGGCTTGGAGATGCGCTTGATGCCGGCGATCGAACGCTCACGGTTCGGGCCGAACTTCAGCTCCAGGACGAGGTTCTTGCCGACTTCGGCGTCCTCGACCTTCCAGCCGGTGATGAAACCCTCCTGCTGGAGGATCTCTGCGATGTGCGACTTGATCTTGCTGTGCGGCATCACCACGGAGTCGTGGTACGCCGAGTTCGCGTTACGCAGACGCGTCAGCATGTCTGCGATGGGATCAGTCATGGTCATGAATTGGCCTTCGGCCTCTCTCGCCGGGGTTTCCTGTATGCGCCATCCCTCTCCCCGCTCAGAGGCGGGACGGGTGCGGCACGGGGACCTACGGCGTAGTAAGTCGTACGGGCGGCAGACGCCCAACCCTCCTAGCCTAAGCCATGGAGAGAAGGGCCCCTGCCAACCCTCTGCTTACCGAGAGACTCCGGTCATCCCTGACGTCCAGAGGACGGAGGGACTACCAGGAGCTCTTGGTCACGCCCGGCAGCTCGCCACGGTGAGCCATCTCACGAAGGCACACGCGGCACAGGCCGAACTTGCGGTAGACGGAGTGCGGACGGCCGCAGCGCTGGCAGCGGGTGTACGCACGCACACCGAACTTGGGCTTACGAGCAGCCTTGGCAATGAGAGCCTTCTTCGCCATCTCGCTTACGCCTCCTTGAACGGGAAGCCGAGGTGACGAAGGAGCGCGCGGCCCTCAGCGTCGTTGGTCGCCGTGGTGACCACGGTGATGTCCATACCCCGGACGCGGTCGATCTTGTCCTGGTCGATCTCGTGGAACATGACCTGCTCCGTGAGACCGAAGGTGTAGTTGCCACGGCCGTCGAACTGCTTCGGCGACAGACCGCGGAAGTCGCGGATGCGCGGCAGCGCGAGCGACAGGGTGCGGTCCAGGAACTCCCACATGCGGTCACCGCGGAGGGTGACGTGGCAGCCGATCGGCTGCCCCTCGCGCAGCTTGAACTGCGCGATGGACTTGCGGGCCTTGGTGACGGCCGGCTTCTGACCGGTGATCGTGGTGAGGTCGCGAATCGCGCCGTCGATCAGCTTGGAGTCGCGGGCGGCGTCGCCCACACCCATGTTGACCACGATCTTGACGAGGCCGGGGACCTGCATGACGTTCTCGTAGGAGAACTCCTCACGCAGCTTGCCCGCGATCTCCTCGCGGTACTTCGTCTTCAGACGCGGAGTGGTGGTGGTAGCCATCAGATGTCCTCACCCGTCCGCTTGGCAACGCGGATCTTGTTGCCCTCGTCGTCGAAGCGGAACCCGACGCGGGTCACGACCTTCTTGCCGTCCTTCTCCACGACGAGCTGAACGTTGCTCACGTGGATGGGGGCCTCGGTCGTGACAATGCCACCGGTCTGCGAACCACGAGCGGTCTGGCCGGCCTTGGTGTGCTTCTTGACCCGGTTGACACCCTCGACCAGGACGCGGTCCTCGCGGGGGAAGGCCTGAATGACCTTGCCCTGCTTGCCCTTGTCCTTACCGGTGATGACCTGTACCAGGTCGCCCTTCTTGATCTTCATGCTTACAGCACCTCCGGCGCGAGCGAGATGATCTTCATGAACTTCTTCTCGCGCAGCTCACGACCCACGGGGCCGAAGATACGGGTGCCGCGAGGGTCGCCGTCGTTCTTCAGAATGACGGCGGCGTTCTCGTCGAAGCGGATGTACGAGCCGTCCTGACGACGACGCTCCTTGACGGTGCGAACGATGACCGCCTTGACGACGTCACCCTTCTTCACGTTGCCACCGGGGATCGCGTCCTTGACGGTGGCGACGATGACGTCACCGATGCCCGCGTAGCGGCGACCGGAGCCACCGAGAACACGGATGCAAAGGATCTCCTTGGCACCAGTGTTGTCGGCGACGCGCAGTCGCGACTCCTGCTGGATCACGTCTATCTCCTGATTGTCTGCCGGTTCCCGGCGGGGGCCGTCCTCTTTATGAGGACGGGCCCCCACCGAGCCTGGCGGAACGAACTCGAAGGGTTACCCCTTCAAGCAATTACTTGGCCTTCTCGAGGATCTCGACGATGCGCCAGCGCTTGGTCGCCGACAGCGGACGCGTCTCCATGATGAGGACGCGGTCGCCGACGCCGGCAGCGTTCTGCTCGTCGTGCGCCTTGAGCTTGTTGGTACGGCGGATGACCTTGCCGTACAGCGCGTGCTTCACGCGGTCCTCGACGGCGACGACGACGGTCTTGTCCATCTTGTCGCTGACGACCAGACCCTCACGGGTCTTGCGGAAACCGCGGGCGGTCTTGTCTTCTGTCACGTTGCTCTCGCTCATCAGGCGCTCTCCACCGTCTCGATGCCCAGCTCGCGCTCACGCATCAGGGTGTAGATCCGGGCGATGTCCTTGCGGACGGCCTTCAGCCGGCCGTGGTTCTCGAGCTGACCGGTCGCCGCCTGGAAGCGGAGGTTGAACAGCTCTTCCTTGGCCTCGCGGAGCTTGGCAACAAGCTCCTCGTTGCCCAGCTCACGCAGCTCGGATGCCTTGGTACCGGTCGACATCACGCTTCACCTGCCTCGCGCTTGACGATCCGGCACTTCATCGGCAGCTTGTGGGCCGCGCGAGTCAGAGCCTCACGTGCAATCTTTTCGTTCGGGTAGGACAGCTCGAACATGACCCGGCCCGGGTGCACGTTCGCGACCCACCACTCGGGGGAACCCTTACCGGAACCCATGCGGGTCTCGGCGGGCTTCTTGGTCAGCGGGCGGTCCGGGTAGATGTTGATCCAGACCTTGCCGCCACGCTTGATGTGGCGGGTCATCGCGATACGAGCCGCCTCGATCTGGCGGTTGGTCACGTACGCCGGAGTCATGGCCTGGATGCCGTACTCGCCGAACGCAACCGTCGTACCGCCCTTGGCCATACCGCGGCGCTTCGGGTGGTGCTGCTTGCGGTGCTTGACCCTACGGGGGATCAGCATTTCGGTCAGGCCTCCGTTCCGGTGCTCTCAGCAGCCGGAGCAGCGGCGGGAGCGTCGGCCTTGGGGGCCTCGGCTGCCGGCGCGGACTGCTGCGGCTTGCGACCGCGACCGCCACGCTCGCCGCCACCGCGGCCACCACGGCCGGCCGGGCGGTCAGCGCCACCACGGGCCGGGCGGTTGCCGGCACGGGCAGCGGCGTTCTCGGCGCGGACCTCGGCGATGTTCTTGACGTCGCCCTTGTAGATCCAGACCTTCACGCCGATGCGGCCGAAGGTCGTCTTGGCCTCGAAGAAGCCGTACTCGACGTTCGCGCGCAGCGTGTGCAGCGGCACACGACCCTCGCGGTAGAACTCCGAGCGCGACATCTCGGCGCCGCCGAGACGGCCGCCACACTGGATCTTGATGCCCTTGGCGCCGGCCTTCATCGTCGACTGCATGCTCTTACGCATGGCGCGACGGAAGGAGACGCGGGAGGACAGCTGCTCGGCAACGGCCTGGGCCACGAGCTGAGCGTCGACCTCGGGGTTCTTGACCTCGAGGATGTTCAGCTGCACCTGCTTGCCCGTGAGCTTCTCGAGGTCGCCGCGGATGCGGTCTGCCTCGGCGCCACGGCGGCCGATGACGATGCCGGGACGCGCGGTGTGGATGTCCACCCGCACGCGGTCACGGGTGCGCTCGATCTCAACCTTCGAGATGCCGGCGCGCTCCATGCCGGACGTCATCATCCGACGGATGGCGACGTCTTCCTTGACGTAGTCCTTGTACAGCTTGTCGGCGTACCAGCGGGACTTGAAGTCCGTGGTGATACCGAGCCGGAACCCGTGCGGGTTTACCTTCTGGCCCATTACCGGGTTCCTTCCTTGCTGCTGACGACCACGGTGATGTGGCTGGTCCGCTTACGGATCCGGTAGGCCCGGCCCTGAGCACGCGGACGGAACCGCTTCAGGGTCGGACCCTCGTCCACGTACGCCTCGCTGATGACCAGCGAAGAGGCGTCGGTGTGGTCGTAGTTGTGCGCGGCGTTGGCAATGGCGCTGTCAAGCACCTTGCCGACCGGCACGCTCGCGGCCTGCGGGGCGAAACGCAGGACCGCCTGAGCCTCCGTGGCATCCATGCCACGGATGAGGTCCACCACTCGGCGGGCCTTCATGGGCGTGACGCGGATGTACCGCGCCTGGGCCCTGGCTTCCATGGTTGTCCCTTCGGTGTAAGTCATGAGTCGTTCCACCCCGCGCTAGCGGCGCTTCGACTTCCGGTCGTCCTTGACGTGGCCGCGGAAGGTGCGAGTCGGCGAGAACTCGCCGAGCTTGTGGCCGACCATGGACTCGGTGACGAACACCGGGACATGCGTCTTGCCGTTGTGCACCGCGATCGTGTGGCCCAGCATGGCCGGGACGATCATCGAGCGACGGGACCAGGTCTTGATGACGTTCTTGGTGCCTGCTTCGTTCTGCGTGTCCACCTTCTTGATCAGGTGGTCGTCGACGAAGGGCCCCTTCTTGAGACTGCGCGGCATCTAAACCCGCTCCTAGCGCTTCTTGTTCGTCTTGCGGCGGCGGACGATGTACTTGCTGCTCGCCTTCTTGGGAGAGCGAGTACGCCCTTCCTTCTGACCCCACGGGGAGACCGGGTGGCGACCACCGGAGGTCTTGCCCTCACCACCACCGTGCGGGTGGTCGACCGGGTTCATCGCGACACCGCGGACGGTCGGGCGGACGCCCTTCCAGCGCAGACGGCCGGCCTTGCCCCAGTTGATGTTCGACTGCTCGGCGTTGCCGACCTCGCCGACCGTGGCGCGGCAGCGGATGTCGACCAGGCGAATCTCGCCGGACGGCATACGCAGGTGGGCCATCTGGCCCTCCTTCGCCAGCAGCTGCACGGAGGCACCCGCGGAGCGGGCGAACTTCGCGCCGCCGCCGGGCCGCAGCTCGATGGCGTGGATGGTCGTACCGACCGGGATGTTGCGCAGCGCCAGGTTGTTGCCGGGCTTGATGTCGGCGCCGGGGCCGTTCTCAATCCGGTCGCCCTGGCTCAGGCCACGCGGGGCGATGATGTAGCGCTTCTCGCCGTCCGCGTAGTGCAGGAGCGCGATGCGCGCGGTGCGGTTGGGGTCGTACTCGATGTGCGCGACCTTCGCCGGGACGCCGTCCTTGTCGTGACGACGGAAGTCGATCACTCGGTAGGCGCGCTTGTGGCCGCCGCCCTGGTGACGGACGGTCACACGACCGGTGTTGTTACGGCCGCCCTTGCTGTGCAGAGGGCGGACCAGCGACTTCTCCGGCGTGGACCGCGTGATCTCGACGAAGTCGGCGACGCTGGAACCACGACGGCCCGGAGTCGTCGGCTTGTACTTGCGGATACCCATTGTCTCTCAGTCCTCGGAAACTATTCCGAAATCTGGACGATCTCGACCGCCGTCAGGCGGTCGGACCGCCGAAGATGTCGATACGGTCGCCCTCGGCAAGGGTCACGATGGCGCGCTTGGTGTCAGCGCGCTTGCCGAAACCGGTGCGGGTGCGCTTGCGCTTGCCCTGACGGTTGATCGTGTTGACCCCGGTGACCTTGACCGAGAAGACCGCCTCGACGGCCTGCTTGATCTGGGTCTTGTTGGAGCCGGGCGCGACGATGAACGTGTACTTGTTCTCGTCGAGCAGGGCGTAGCTCTTCTCGGAGACCACGGGCTTGACGAGAATGTCGCGCGGGTCCGTGAAGGTCTTGCTGGTGATCGTGGCCTCGGACATCAGGCCTCGCTCCCTTCGGTGTCGTTGGCGGCCTTGGGGCCGGACACGAAGGTCTCGAAGGCGGCCTGGGTGAAGACCACGTCGTCGGAGACGAGCACGTCGTACGTGTTCAGCTGGCCCGGCTCCAGGAGGTGCACCTGGGGCAGGTTGCGGGCGGACAGCCACGCGGCCTCGTCAGCCCGCTCGACGATCAGCAGCACGTGCTTGCGCTCGCTGATCTTGCCGAGCAGGGTCTTCGCGGCCTTGGTGGAGACCTCGCCCTCGACCACGCCGGTGACGACGTGGATGCGGGAGTTGCGGGCCCGGTCGGTGAGGGCACCGCGCAGGGCGGCGGCCTTCATCTTCTTCGGGGTCCGCTGCGAGTAGTCACGCGGCACGGGGCCGTGGACGACGCCACCGCCGGCGAACTGCGGCGCACGGGTCGAACCCTGGCGGGCGCGGCCGGTGCCCTTCTGGCGGTACGGCTTCTTGCCACCACCACGGACCTCGCCACGGCGCTTGACCTTGTGCGTGCCCTGACGGGCAGCGGCCAGCTGCGCGACGACGACCTGGTGGATCAGCGGGATGCTGACCTTGGCGTCGAAGATCTCGGCCGGGAGCTCAACGGTCCCGGACTTGTCGCCTGCGGGCGACAGAATGTCAATGGTGCTCATAGTCCTCAGGCCCCCTTGGCCGCAGTGCGGACCAGGACCAGGCCGCCGTTCGGACCGGGAACTGCGCCCTTGATGAGGAGCAGGCCCTTCTCCGCGTCAACGGCGTGAACGGTCAGGTTCTGGGTGGTGACCCGCTCGTTGCCCATACGGCCCGCCATGCGGAGGCCCTTGAACACACGGCCCGGGGTGGCACAGCCACCGATGGAGCCGGGAGAGCGGTGCTTGCGCTGGGTGCCGTGACCGGCGCCGAGGCCCTTGAAGTTGTGACGCTTCATGACACCGGCGAAGCCCTTGCCCTTGCTCTTGCCCGTGACGTCAACCTTGACGCCGGACTCGAACACCTCGGCAGTGATCTCCTGGCCCAGCGTGTACTCGCTGGCGTCAGGGGTGCGGAGCTCCACCAGGTGGCGGCGGGGGGTCACGTCGGCCTTGGCGAAGTGGCCCTTGAGGGGCTTGTTCACCTTGCGAGGGTCGATCTCGCCGAAGGCGATCTGGACCGACTCGTAGCCGTCGATGTCGTTCGTACGGACCTGGGTGACGACGCAGGGCCCGGCCTTGACTACGGTCACCGGGACGACACGGTTGTTGTCGTCCCAGACCTGGGTCATGCCGAGCTTCTCGCCCAGGACGCCCTTGATCTGCTTAGCCATCTCTTCCGCGCCTCTCAGAGCTTGATCTCGATGTCGACGCCGGCCGGAAGGTCCAGGCGCATCAACGAGTCAACGGTCTTGGGCGTCGGGTCGAGGATGTCGATCAGGCGCTTGTGCGTGCGCATCTCGAAGTGCTCGCGCGAGTCCTTGTACTTGTGCGGCGACTTGATGACGCAGTACACGTTCTTCTCAGTGGGCAGCGGCACCGGGCCTGCGACCGACGCACCAGTGCGGGTCACCGTCTCGACGATCTTCTTCGCCGACGAATCGATGACCTCGTGGTCGTAGGCCTTGAGCCGGATGCGGATCTTCTGTCCCGCCATGGCTACTCAGTAGTCCTTTGTCTAGTGAAACGCTCTGGAACCCGGAGGGTCTTGCTCTCTTCATCCGACCCACGCGGTCGGGCGTGTCGCACTCCCTCTACGCAGATCTCCCGAAGGATTTCCCAACCAAGGGGGTGCGGCCATCGGCCGCGTATCGGGGGAAGAGCTCCCGCCGAGTGCCTGGCCGGTACCCCGCTGACACTTCCCGGAAGATTCCCGTACGTCCGCCCCGGTCTCTCCATCTGGAGAGGCGTGGAGCGACGAGTACTGTGGGACTCGCTTCCGGTCCTCCCGGCGGGAGGCGCGCAGCATCGGCACGCAACCGAGCAACCCGGACAGTCTGCCACACGGTCCCTCGCCCTGGCCAATCGAGCCCAGAAGAGTACCCCGCAGGGGTTGATCGTCAAACTGCGGCACGCACGCCCACGCTCCGGACGATCATCAGGTCCGGGTCACCGTGCCGCACTGCTCGGGACCGCCTCGCAGGCCCTCGCTGCGGTCGTACCGGTCATCCGACGGCCCCGTCCGCTCCGGCTCCCCGATCCGGTCCGCCATGAATTCCGGCTGCAGACGCGTGGTGGTGCCAGCGTGCACATTCCACGAGGCGCGGCCTAAGCTCGCAGGTCGATCTTCGATTCATCGATTCACGGGGGACCCATGCGCAAGACACTCACCACGACCACCTTCGTCCTGGCCGCGGCGCTGCTGACCGGTTGCGGGAGCGGCGACGGCGGCGCGGACGACAAGGCCGCGGGCAAGGAGTCCCCCGCCGCCCAGCAGACTGAGAAGCCCGAGGACTCCGGGGAGCGCATCACGGGCGAGGGCACGCCGCACGAGGTGACCATCGAGGTGCTGGGCGAGGGTGAAGCCAACGTCATGTGGACCCTTGACGAATCGGGCTTCGAGAAGATGGACCTCCCCTGGAAGAAGACGGCCACCATTGCCGCCCGCGGCGCGGAGCAGAAGGTGGGCCGCCTGGTGATCGTCACACCCGGCACGATCATGGGGACCGGCGGCAAGCTCGTCGCGGCGAAGTGCAAGATCATGGTCGACGGCAAGGTCGTCGCCCAGAGCGCCGACGACTCGGGCAAGCCCTGCAAGCACCTACTGAAGTGACGCCGGTAGCTCCGACGCGTACGCCACGAACGCCGCCCACGCGGCGGACGTGACAGCGAGACGCGGCCCGGCCACGCGCTTGGAGTCACGGACGCGGACCGCGTCGGGGGCGGGGGCGACCTCGAGGCAGTCGGCCTCGCTGCCGTTGCCGCTGTAGCTGCTCTTTCGCCACTCCTGCGCGAAGCCACCGTCCGCAGACTTGTTGCGGATCATGTCTCTCCCAGCACTTGCTCGATGAAGGCCAGCGACTCCCGTGGGGCGAGAGCCTGGGACCGGATGATGCCATACCTCAGTTCGAATGAAGCTGTTTCGGGTCGGAAACCGGGCGTCCGTTGAAGGCTCCTTCTGAGCGGCCCACCGCCGTGCCGTCGCCGAACTTCAGGACCTCGATCCCGCCGTCCACTCCGGCGTGCTCCTCGCACTCGTTCAGCATCACCTGCAGGGTGACACTGCGCAACTGGCCTACTTCCAGGAGACGTTCGAGCTGCCGCCGTAGGACAGCCCTTCCGCCGAGCGGGCGCCGCAGTCTCGCCTCCTCCAGAACGAAGCTGAGCACCGGGGCTGGGGAGCGGTCGAAGATCGACCGGCGGGCCATGCGCCCGGCCACCGCCCGCTCGATCTCGTCCTCTTGGTACGGGGGCTGGCGCATCCGGAAGAGCGCGCGGGCGTACTCCTCGGTTTGCAGCAGGCCGTGCAGATCGTGGCTTCCGTAAGCCAACAACTCAACGGTCTTGGCCTCCATGCGCGCCAGATCACGGACCTTCTTCGGGTAGCGGACCTCCGCGACGTCCTTCTTCATCGCGGCGATCAGACCGCCCGCCCGCATACCCGCCGCCTCGCGGCGCAGCCGCAACTGGCGGCCCACCGCGGCGACGACCGCCGCGCCCGACTCGTCGTCCGGATCGACCTCCCAACCCGGCTCGTCCGCCTCCGCATTGACCCCGCCCGTTTCCACCGACACCCGCACCCACCTCCGACGTGCTGCCGTACCTGGACGCCCCCTTACCCGTACCGCTGCCCCGGACAGGCCCGACAGCGCCGGACAAGCCTCGGACAGTCACCGTACGTACGCGGTTCGTCACTGTTCAGCGTAGGCGCGGTCCACCACGCTGAGTGACGTGAACGAGAAGACCACCCAACTCACCTCTCCCACCCATCACTTCACGGTGATCCTGTCCCCGACGCCTCGCGGGGTGCGTCTCGCCCGGCTGCTCACCGTCGCGCAACTACGCAGCTGGGACATGCCGTCCGGCGTGACGGAGGCCGCCCAGCACGTCGTCGCCGAGCTTGCCGCGAACGCCTCCACCCACGGCCGGCTGCGCGGTAGGGACTTTCTCCTCGCGCTGTTCACCACCGCGGGCGACCGGGCGCTGCGCATCGAGGTGACCGACACCCGTGGCGACCGTCTGCCGAACCTCGTGCCCCGCCCACCGGCAGCCGACGAGGAGTCCGGCCGCGGCCTGCTGCTGGTCGAGGCGCTGTCCGACCGCTGGGGCGTGATGCCGGGACCGGTCCCGCGCAAGACGGTGTGGGCGGAGCTGGAGCTCGTACGGGAGGCAGATCACTCCTCCGGGTGAAGGTCCCCAACTTGACGCTTTGCAGGCCGCTTTGGCTACCTACGCTCGACATGGAGCACTTGCCAATGGCATGTGCCAGAAATGCGCCTCAGGTAAGGACCCGCATGGTCAGTTCGCCCCATGAGGCGATGCACCGCATCTTCCAGGAGTACCCGGAGCTCTTCTACGGGCTCTCCGAGGTGCTCGGCGTCGCCTTCCCCCACCCACGTCCGTCACCGTCCTGCCGACGGACCTCACCGAGAACAGGCCGGTCGAGCGCCGCGTCGACACGCTGTTACGTCTGGAAACCGAGGACGGAGACCTGATCCTGGCAGTCGAGGCCCAGGGCAAGAAGGACCCCGTCAAACCGGCCGGCTGGGCCTACTACGTGGCGTACCTGCTGAACAAGTATCGAATGCCGCCCCTGCTCCTCGTCGTCTGCCAGGACCGCGCCACAGCGGAGTGGGCAGGGCGGCCGGTCGACTTCACGGCAGCGGGGTGGCCGTCCCTCACCGTGCGTCCTCTCGTGATCGGCCCGCACAACATGCCCCTCATCACGACCACGGCCGAGGCCCGTAAGGACCTGCCACTCGCCACCCTGGCCGCGATCACACACGGCGCGGGTTCGGCAGCCGGAACCATACTGAAGGCGTTGACCGGCGCGCTGCGGGAGACCCGGGACGACATCCGGTACCCGTTGATGGAATTTGTCTCACAAGGGCTGGGCACACTGCCGGCCGCAGAGCTATGGAGGAAACTGGTGGCCGTGGACCTCTCTTTCTACAAGTCGCCCATCTCCGAAGAACTCCGAGACGAAGGCCGCGCGGAGGGCCGCGCGGAGGGCCGCGCCCAGGACATCCTGTTCATCCTGGGGCGGCGCGGTGTCGATGTCCCGGACGACGTCCGCGAGCGCATCACCGGCTGCGACGACAGCGAGGTGCTGCTCCACTGGCTCGACCGGGCCCTCACCGTTTCCTCCGTCGAGGAGATCTTCACCGGCGACGGCATCTGATGGCCGACGAAGCCGTCGTCCCGGCCCAAGACTCCTGTCCGGACTCGGGCACAGTCCTGACCCCGTTGGAACAGTGGAGGGACCTGGTGGTCCGTGATCTTTCGTTCTACAGGTCGGCGCTCTCGGAGGAGATCCGGGCCGAAGGCCGGGCTCAGAGCCGCGAGGAGAGCATCCTGCTCGTCCTGAGACGGCGCGGCATCCACATCCCGAAGGAGACCCGCGACCGCATCGGCGGCTGCCACGACCCGGAGATCCAGCGTCGCTGGCTCGTCCGAGCCGTGACCGCCCCGACGCTCGAGGAAGTCTTCGCGGTCGAGTAAGCCCGGTTCGCAGCAGGAGCCACCGGGCGTGGCGGACAACGACCGACCCGATGTCGCGGCCTCAGGGGCCGCGATATCGGGTCGCTCCTTTTCTTTGGCGCTCCTACAGTGACCGGGCACATCATCGACACGGGGGCTCGGTCATCATGCGCACGCACTATCCGCGGACCAGGCATCTGCCGTGGTCGCCCGGGGCGACGGCGGACGATGTCCGGGTCACCGATCTGTCCGGGCTGCGCGGCCGGGAAGTCGTCGTCACGGAGAAGCTGGACGGGGAGAACACCACCCTCTACCGGGACGGGCTGCACGCGCGGTCGCTCGACTCGGCGCATCATCCGTCCCGTGCGTGGGTGAAGGCGCTGCAGGGGCGGACCGGGCACCACATCCCCGAGGGCTGGCGCGTGTGCGGGGAGAACATGTTTGCCCGGCACTCGATTGCGTACGACGACCTGGACAGCTACTTCTACGGCTTCTCTGTGTGGGACGAGCGCGGCCGGTGTCTGGACTGGGACCGCACCGTCCTGTTTCTGCGGCGGCTCGGGATTCCCGTACCGAGTGTGCTGTGGCGCGGCACGCTCGACGAAAAGGCGCTGCGGGCGCTGAAGTCGGACCCCGCGCGCCAGGAGGGATACGTCGTCCGCACCACCGACGGCTTCGCGGCCGAGGAGTTCGGGCAGCGGGTCGCCAAGTGGGTACGGGCCGGGCATGTGCGGACCGATACGCACTGGATGCACGCCGCCGTCGTCCCGAACGGCCTCGGCCCCGGGGCCGCGCTGTGGGACGTACGGTCCGGCGGGCCCGTCGACGTGACGGCGCTGGGGGACGGGGACGCCGAGGCCGTCGCGCGGCTGGATCTCGGCGGGCGGACGGGGGACGACCGGCTCGCCGGCGTGCTGGCCGCGCTGCTGCACGGCGAGCACCGGGCGGCGCTCGCACCCAGGCTGGCCCCGTCGCTGGGGATGCCGCTCGCCCGGCGCGTCGCCGACCTCGTCGGTCTGCACACGGCGCTGCACCGGCCGTACCCGGACGAGGAGCGCCGGGCGGGACTCCTGCAGATGTCGTACGCCGCCGACCTCGGTGTCCTGCACGCCGTCGCGGCGGCGACAGCGCGGACGGCCGAGGCCCACGAGCAGGTGGCCTGGTCATGTCTCCACGCCGACGAGGTCGAGCCGCCGGCCGGCCTGGCGGACGCGTTCGCCGACCTGCCGGAGCCCGCCGCCGTCCGCTGCCGGGCCGAAGCACGCCAGGCGTACGCGGACGGGCGGATCGGCAGCGCCGAAGAGGCCGTCGCCGCGACCTGGCGGTGGCGGGAAGGCGACTTCCCGAGCCTGATCCATCTGGTCGGCCCGTCCGGCAGCGGCAAGAGCACCTTCGCGCGGAGTCTCGAGGGGACCGACGCGTACGTCTCCCTCGACGATCTCCGCGCCGCCCGCGGCTCCCGCGCCGACCAGAAGGCCAACGACGAGATCCTGCGCACGGCGCTCGGCCGGCTTGACACCGCCCTGGCCGCCGGCGGCACCGTGGTGTGGGACGCCACGTCGCTGAGTCCGCGGCAGCGGTCCCTGGTCCACGCGGTCGCCCGCCGCCGCGACGCGCTGACCACCCACGCCGTGGTGCTGGTCGCCGAGGACGAGCTGGTCCGCCGCAACGAGAAGAGGGAGCACCCCGTACCCCCGCAGGTGCTGACCGCCCAACTGCACCGGTTCGTGCCGCCGTACCCGGGCCAGGCGCACCGCACCTGGTACATCGGGGCGAGCGGGACCGTAGAGGAGGAGGCGTAGCCGTGCGTACCAGCGAGGAGATCTACCACCGGGTCCGCTGGGACGCGCGTTTCGACCCGGCGCGCTTCGTGGTCGGCGTGCGACGGCGGGAGGCCCCGCCCAAGCGGATGCCGCTGTCGGCGTTCGAGCCGGGCGGGGACATCCCCTGGCACCGGGTGCTGTTCTTCGAGGCCGACGGCGAGGTCGTGTGGGACCGCACGACGGGCGTCGACCGCATCGACGACACCGAGGCCGGGCGGGTCCGGGAGGCGCGGCGGCTGCGGGCGCCGTTCTTCGGCGCGCGGACGCCGTACATGTGGGAGCACGACGCCTGGGTGCCGGCGCACGCACCGCGGGGCACCGCGGGCGGGCTGCGCGTACTGACCTGGAACACGCTGTGGGACCGGTACGACTCCGACCGCCTCGACACCGCCGTGCGCCGCCCGCTGCTGATCGACGCCCTGCGCGAGGCCGACGCGGACGTCGTCGCGCTCCAGGAGGTCGAGCCCGCGCTGCTCGTCATGCTGCTCCGGACGCCCTGGGTGCGGGAGTCGTACACGCTGGCGACCGATCCGGCCGGCCGGGACGTCGACGAGTGCGGGCTGCTGCTGCTCAGTCGGCTGCCGGTCCGGGAGGTGGGCCATCATGTCCTCGGCCCGCACAAGGCCGTCACCGCGGTCCTGGTCGACACCGCCACGGGGCCGGTCACGGTCGCCGCCACGCACCTCAGCAGCGACCACTCGGACGACGGCGCGGCCCGGCGGCAGGCCGAACTGGCGCGGATCGCCGAAGGGTTGGCGGGCCTGGAGGGGGACGTGGTCCTCGTCGGGGACTTCAACGACGGCACCGGCGCCCCGCAGACCACGCTCGGGATGCGCGACGCGTGGAGCGAGGTGCACGGCCCGGCCGACACGACCCCCACCTTCGACCCGGCCGCCAACCCGCTGGCCGCCGTCTCCTCCCTCACCGGGCGTGCGGGGCGGCTGGACCGGGTGCTGCTGCGGGCCGACGGGCTGGTCGTGGACTCGGCGGCCCTGCTCGGCGACGTCCCGACCGCGCGGGGGCTCTACGTCTCCGACCACTACGGCGTGGTGGTCGGGCTCGGCGCGGTGCACGAGGGGAGCCGGGTCCTCGACGTACGGCCGACGGCCCGTACCGCCGTGGCATGGGTGCCGCCCGCCGAGCTGTGGCCGCCGGTCCAGGAGATCCGCCGGGAGCACGACCCGCAGATCCACCGCTGGCCGCCGCACGTCAGCGTGCTCTTCGGTTTCGTACCGGAGTCCGACTTCGAGGCGGCGGCGCCGCTGCTGACGGAGGCGCTCTCCCGGACCGCGCCCTTCACCGCCCGGCTGGAGGGCGTCCACAGCTTCGGCCACCGCGACGACGCGACGGTGTGGCTCGACCCGGCGGCGGACGGCGACCGGCCGTGGCAGGAGCTTCGGCACGCCCTGGAGCAGCGGTTCCCGCGGTGCCGGGGCCGCCGTGAGGGCTTCACCCCGCATCTGAGCCTGGGCCGGACGAAGGACCCGCAGCCGCTGACGGCCGCGTGCGCGACCCGGCTGCCTCCGCTCGCCGCCGACGTGGGCGAGCTGGTCCTTCTCTCGCGCCGCGGCGACGAGCCGATGCGGGTACGGGCGACGGTGGCGCTGGGCACGGGCGAGGTGCGCTGGGTGCCGGACGAGGCACCGCCGGCGCGTGAGGACGGGGACGCGTCCGGTACGGCGGAGCGCGTGGCGGAGGCGCTGGCCGAGGGGACCGTCCATGTCGTCGGCTCGCGGCGGATGGGCTGCGCGCTGCCGGGCGCGGACCTGGACCTGGTCGCGGCACTGCCGAACGCGCCCGGACTCGCGGACGTCCGCGCCCGGTTGACGGCCGCGCTGCCCGGGGCGACGGACGTACGGGAGGTGGTCGGGGCCCGCGTCCCCGGGGTGCGGCTGAACGCCGGCGGCCTCGGCGTGGACCTGGCCGTCGTCTCCACCGGCGCGGTCGATCCGGCCGAAGCGGTCGCCCGGCGGGCCGAGTTGGGCGAGGACGCGGCGGTCGCGCTGAGCGCGGTGAGCGACGCCGACGCGCTGCTCGCCGCGGTCGGCGACCGCCACGCGGCGTTCTCGCGGCTGGCGCGCGACGTCAAGGCTTGGGCGAGGGCCCGCGGCCTGGACTCGGCACCGTTCGGCGGGCTGCCGGGCCTCGCGTGGTCCGTACTCGCGGCCCGTACGGTCCGGGAGACCCATGACCTGCGCTCTCCCACCCCGCTCCGCCAGTTCTTCGCGACGTGGGCCGCCTGGGACTGGCGCGAGCCGGTCGGCGGCGCCGCGCCCCGCCCCGATCTGCCGGTCACGATCTGGACCCCGACCGAGCCGGTACGCCCCTGCTCCGAACAGGTCACGGCGGGTATGCGGGACCTGATCGGCCAGGAGCTGTTCCGCGCCTGGGAGCTCCTGGAGTCCCCCTCCCCCGCCGAACCACTGCTCGCGCCGCCGCCGTTGCACCGCCGCCACGCCGCCTGGGCGGTCGTGACCGTGGCCGACCCTTCGGAGGAGGGCCGGGTCCGCGGCCGGATGCGCGCCCTCCTGTCGGCGCTCCCCGAACCGGGCGTCCACGCCTGGCCCCGCCCCTTCGCGCACTCCCCCACCCGCTACGCCATCGGCCTCGGCCCGACCCCGCCGGACGCGGCCCGGCTCGCGGAACGCGCGGCCCCGTGGCTGCGGGGACTGGCGCACACGACGGTGACGTACGCACCCGGCGGCGAGGTCCCGACCCCGGAGTGCAGGCCCCTTCCTGCTCCATTCACCGCACGTCCGGACCATTGTGCGGAGCCTCCGGCTCCGGCTCCGTGAACGACAACCGCGGGGAGGGGCTGTGGCCCCCGGAGGCCACCCGTGTCCCCGGTTCGCCGGTCGTCCCACCTCGGCCGGCAGCCAGAGCGGCACAGAAACCGACGCGGGTGGTCGGGCGGGCCGTGGCCGCGCCGCTCTGCTGGTCTCGACCGTCACAGGCGGCGCACGGGTCTGCACCAGCCGCCCGAGGCGATGGGGTGGGCCGCCGGGACCAACGGCGATGCCTTCGGGATCACACTGCCGCTGCCCTGAGTACTCCCCGCCCGGCGGGAGCCCGCTGCGGTCGAACAGGAACCGAACTGGCAGGCAACCCCTGGCGTCCGTCTCCCGTCTAGTTGATCGCGGTGCGCCGGCCTCGACCAGTCGGCCCGCCGGCCTGGGGAGATCACGGTACGCAGACGGGGGCGACGCCCGGCCGCTGCGGGGGAAGCGGACGGAGCGGGACACGTGGGTGACAGAGCTGTGTCAGGGCCGGCCCCTGCCCCGAACCGGCCCCGGCGGCGCAGTGTCGTCGCGGCCGCGGCCGCCCTCGCGGCCTCCGCCTCCACCGCGCTCGTCTCGTGTTCCGTGCCGGCGCCGCGGCGTACCGGACCCGTCGCCGATCCCGCGCCCGGTATGCCGATCGCCACCTCACGGCGGGCGCAGCTGATGCAGCTGCTCGCGCACCCGGACGACGACCTGTACTTCATGAACCCGGACGCCCGGCTCATGCTGGACTCCGGGGTTCCGCTGGTCTGCGTCTACGTCACGGCCGGCGAGCACAACGGCATCAACCGGATACCCGGGCGGGCCGCCGCTCCCGCCGACAAGGGCGCCTACTCGTCCGCCCGGCACCAGGGCCTGCGCCAGGCGTACGCGACCCTGCTTGGCCTGGACAGGTTTACGGACTGGCACAAGGGCGTCGCCACGCTCCGCGGCGACCGGCGGGCGGAGATCAACACGCTCGCCGACGGCAACCGCCGCGTGGAGCTGATCTTCCTCAATCTCTCCATGCACAGCCCGCGCCGCTGGACGGCCCTGCCCAGCCTCTGGCACGACCGCGCGCTGAGCGTGCGGACGGCGGTCGCCGACGACTCTCCCGTCCGCCGGGCCGACAGCTACGACTACGACGAGCTCATCGACGTCCTCGTGGGCCTGATGGAGCGGTACCGGCCGACCGTGATCCACACCCTCGACCCGGATCCGGACATCCAGTTCAGCGACGAGGCGACCCGTAAGCGGGACAGCGAGCAGCCCGGCTACTCGGACCACGCCGACCACACCGCCGTCGCGTCCTTCAGCTGGGCGGCCATGGTGCGCTGGGTCGCCGAGAGCACCAGGGACGGCGGCGGGATACCGGCCTTCGTCACCACCTCGTTCCGCGGCTACTACAACCGCCACTGGCCGAAGAACCTGCCGCTGCCGGTCCTGGAGCGGAAGGCGTCGCACCTGGTCCCGTACGGCGGTGACCCCGACTGGGAGTGCGGCAACAGCGGGGGCTGCGGCGACTACAGCGTCGGCGGCCGGCGGCCCCTGACCAACAGGAAGGGCTGGGTGCGCTCGACCCATCGCCGCTACCCCGGCGCACGCGCCGCCGTCGCCACCGACCCGGACGGCCGGCTCGTCGCCTACGGGGTGCTCGGGCTGCGGGCCGTGCGCTGGCGGGAGAGCCGGCCGGGCAGCGGGAACTGGGACGAGCCGGACGACCTCGGCGGCGGCCCGCTCGCCCCCGTACTGGGGACGGCGGCCCTCGCGGACGGCCGCCGGCTGGTCTTCGGGCTGCGGTTCGCGGAGATCAGCGGGCACCGAGGGGGCAACTCCCGGGAGATCGTGCTGCTGGAACAGCGCGCCCCGGGCGGGGAGTTCCACGCCTGGCGGGGGCTGGGGAACCCGGAGCGCTCCGACAGCCGGGGGCGGCGTATCGGTGTGCCGGTGGCGGTCACCGCGCCCGACGGGCGGGTCCATCTGTTCGTACGCGACGCCGACAAGGGCGTGAGCACCCGGGTCCGTGACGCCGACGGCGGCTGGAGCGACTGGCGGGCGCTGGACGGTCACGCCGAGGTCCAGGACGGTCTGACCGCCGTGGTGGACGGCGCCGGGCGGGTCCACCTCTTCGGCACGGGCCGCGACACGGTCCACCACTGGACCCAGGACGCACCGGGCGAGCCGATGCGCCACCGGCCCGCCGGCCGGCTCCCGGCCGCCGTGGACCGGCCGGCCGTGCTGACGGAGCCCGGGCCGGACGGCTCCGTACGGCTGCTCTACCGGACGGAGGCCCCGTGGCGGCGTGAGTCGCCGACGGACTCGCGCGGCAGCGCGTCCCCGCGGGCGGCCCTGTTCACGGCGGAAGGCCGACGGCTGTCCGCCGGCTTCCGCCTCGACGGGTACGGACCGCTCACCGCCGCGCCGGTCCCGCCCGGCACGCGGCGGGACGCCGGTACGCCGGACGGGGGCGGCGGGTCGTACGGCCATGTGCTCGTGGGGCGGGATCTGCGGGGCCGGGTCCAGGTGCACCACGAGGGCCTGCTGCTGACCCGTACCACCGGCCCCGTGCCGCTGGACACGCCGACGCCGGCCGTCACACCCGCCGGGCCGACGCTGGTGGGCATGGGACCGGACGCCCACCCGTGGACCTGGTCGCCCCGCGCGGGGGCGGCGGCCACGACGGGCTAGTACGCCCCCGGCACCGGCCCCGCCCGGCCGACGACAGGGTGGAAACGACGAGCGGGATGCTCCGGGGCGGACCCCGGAACATCCCGCCGTGTTCATCCCGCTGTGTTCGTCCGGCTGCGTCGTTCGCAGCCCCGCGTCACATCACTCGCTGAAGTAGCCCGTGATGTCCGCGATCAGCTCGACCGTGCCGTCCCAGTTGTAGAAGTTCACCTTGCCGTTGACGACCGGCACGATGACCAGGTTGGCGACGGTCTCGCCCTGCACGTAGTTCAGGCTGGACGCGCTGGTGCGCGTCGTACCGTCCGGGTAGACCGCCGCGTAACTGTGCGGCGCCGTCGGCTTGGTCGCCGTCACGTTCAGCACGACCGCGGTCACGCCGGTCGCCGGGACGCCCTGGACGCCGGAGACCTGGAGGGTGACGACACCGCCGTCACCGACCGGAGCCTTCGGCACACCGAGACCGGTACGGGTGTCCATCAGGCGCTTCGGCGTGACGTTGTAGTGCGACGCGCCCTCACCGCCCGCCATGAAGTACCCGGTGACGTCGGCGATCAGCTCGACCGTGCCGTCCCAGTTGTAGAAGTTCACCTTGCCGTTGACCACCGGCACGATGACCAGGTTCGGCGTCGTCTGGCCCCGGACGAAGTTGAGGCTGGACGCGCTGGTGCGCGTCGTACCGTCCGGGTAGACCGACACATAGCTGTGCGGCGCCGTGGGCCTGGTCGCCGTCACGTTCAGCACGACCGCGCTGACACCGGCCGGCACGTCCTGGACGCCCGCGACCTGGAGGGTGACGACACCGCCGTCACCGACCGGAGCCTTCGGCACACCCAGACCGGTACGGGTGTCCATCAGCCGCTTCGGCGTCACCGGGAAGTGCGTCGACCCCTGGGCGGCGGCGTCGCCGCTCATGTAGTAGCCGGTGACGTCGGCGATCAGCTCGACCGTGCCGTCCCAGTTGTAGAAGTTCACCTTGCCGTTGACGACCGGCACGATGACCAGGTTCGGCTTGGTCTGGCCCTGGACGAAGTTGAGGCTGGACGCGCTGGTGCGCGTCGTACCGTCCGGGTAGACCGACACGTAACTGTGCGGCGCGGTGGGCTTGGTCGCCGTCACGTTCAGCACGACGGCGCCGACCCCGGTGGCCGGGATGCCCTCGACGCCCGTCACCTGGAGGGTGACGACACCGCCGTCACCGACCGGAGCCTTCGGCACACCCAGACCGATACGAGTGTCCATCAGCCGCTTCGGCGTCACCGGGAAGTAGCTCTTGGCCTCGGGCACGGTCACCGTCGCGGCGGTGACGGAGACCGCCTTGCCGGACTGGTGCACGCCCTTGACGAGAAGCTGGTGCGTGCCGGGCGGCAGCGTCGCCCCGGCCGAACGCAGGTTGCCCTCGACGGTCGCCACGGGGGTGCCGTCGGCGAGCAGCTCGAAGCGGGAGATGAGCGAGCTGGGCGTGGTGGTGGACCACTTCACGGTGACCGGCCCGGGGCTCTCGTAGCCGTTGCCGCCCAGAACCGCTCCGCCACCGACGTCGGTGACCTTCAGGTTCTGCACGGGGCCGGCGGCCAGCGTCCGGATGTCGGGCAGCTGCGGGTAGAGCTTCATGCCCGGGCACTCGGTGTTGAATCCGTCCCGGTGACCGGAGATCTGGTCGAACGTGTACGACTGCCCGGCCGTGAACCGGGTGCCGTGGTAGTTCGTCTGCGTGGCGCCGGCCACCAGCGTGGTCCGGCCCGCGGGGTCGCCCCCGTACTGGCCCAGCTTGTACGCGGACATCCGCGCCACCGCGGTCTGCGCGGCGCTGCTCGCGCCGACGTCCGTGTAGTCGCCGATGACCGAGACGCTCGTCGACTCCGCGTTGAAGCCGTAGGTGTGCGCGCCCTGGACGGGCTGGTCGATGCCGCCCTGGCGGCCCTCGAAGATGGTGCCGCACTTGTCGACGAGGAAGTTGTAGCCGAGGTCGCGCCAGCCGTTGGTCTGCACGTGGTAGACGTGCAGCGACCGGACGACGGCCGCCGACTCGGTGCAGTCGTACGCACCGCTCGCCGTGTGGTGCACGAAGACGGCCTTGATCCGGCCGTCCGCCAGATAGAGCGGGCCCTCGTCGTTCATGGTCTCGTCCGCGCCCCATTCGGCGCGGGTGACCACCGGCGGCTGCGGAACCGTGGACGGCGGGCCCGGCTCGACCGCGGAGGCCGCGAAGGCGGCCGGCTCGGCGTTCAGGTCGTCGCCGGACTGCTGCGCGCCGTCCTCGGCGATCGGGTCGACCATGTCGAGACGGAGGCCGGCCGGCAGCTTCCCGGCAGCCGCTCCGTCGCTCACCCGTACCTCGGCGCCGTTGGAGCGTCCCACCCAGACCGGCTCCGTAGAGCCGCGTTCCGCAGGGCGCTCGCCGTCGAGGCCGGGCAAATACGGCTCGAGCTCGATCCAGTCGGACCACTCGCCGGTCTCCGCGTCGCGCGTGCGGGCCTCGATCGTGCCATCGACCTCGGCGTCCGGGTCGGGCCACGAGACGCCCAGCATGCCGAACGGCTCGGTGCCGCGCCGCGAGAGCGCCGCCTCGCCCTTGCCCTGGGACTTCAGGGCGAGCTTGTGGACCTTGCTTTTGACCGGGCCGTTCTCCTTGGCCCGGGCGCTGTATGCCGACGGGGTCTCGTCGGACTTCTTCTGTGCCTGCGTTTCGGCTTCGGAACCGCCTGCGATCCCCTGGACGCCCAGGACCGCAACGACACCGAGGGCAGCGGCGACGGCTGTGCCGCGCACTCGTCCCAATCTCAAAGTTGTCCCCACCCCTTAGTGGACATGTCACAGCTGACCCGCGTGATAGTACGGGTATCAACTGACACTTCCGTTACCGGGGTGTCGGTGAATCGCCACCTGGGCGCCATATTTCGTCCCGACGGCGCAACGGCGAGGGCCCCCGGCCCGCCGAGAACGGCGGGCCGGGGGCCCTCATATGACGCTCCGTCCGGAGCGGCACAGGTCGGTCAGAGCAACAATTACTTGTTGATCTTGGTGACCTGGCCGGCGCCCACGGTCCGGCCACCCTCACGGATGGCGAACTTCAGGCCCTCCTCCATGGCGACCGGCTGGATCAGCTGGACGGACATGGTGGTGTTGTCGCCCGGCATGACCATCTCGGTGCCCTCGGGGAGGGTCACGACGCCGGTCACGTCCGTGGTACGGAAGTAGAACTGCGGGCGGTAGTTGTTGAAGAAGGGGGTGTGACGGCCACCCTCGTCCTTCGACAGGATGTAGGCCTGGGCCTCGAACTCGGTGTGCGGCGTGACCGAACCGGGCTTGATGATGACCTGGCCGCGCTCGACGTCCTCGCGCTTGATGCCACGGAGGAGCAGACCGACGTTCTCACCGGCCTGGCCCTCGTCGAGCAGCTTGCGGAACATCTCGATGCCGGTGACCGTGGTGGTGGTCTTCTCGGTCTTGATGCCGACGATGTCGACGGTCTCGTTGACCTTGAGGACACCACGCTCGATACGACCGGTGACGACGGTGCCACGACCGGTGATCGTGAAGACGTCCTCGATCGGCATCAGGAACGGCTTGTCGACGTCACGCTCGGGCTGCGGGATGGACTCGTCGACGGCCTTCATCAGGTCGAGGACGGACTTGCCCCACTCGGCGTCGCCCTCGAGCGCCTTGAGCGCCGAGACCTTGACGACCGGCAGGTCGTCGCCCGGGAACTCGTACTCGGAGAGCAGCTCACGAACCTCGAGCTCGACGAGCTCCAGGATCTCCTCGTCGTCCACCATGTCGGCCTTGTTCAGGGCGACGACGATGTACGGAACGCCGACCTGGCGGGCCAGGAGCACGTGCTCCTTGGTCTGCGGCATCGGGCCGTCAGTGGCGGCGACCACGAGGATGGCGCCGTCCATCTGGGCAGCACCCGTGATCATGTTCTTGATGTAGTCCGCGTGACCGGGGCAGTCGACGTGGGCGTAGTGACGCGATTCAGTCTGGTACTCGACGTGCGCGATGGAGATGGTGATACCGCGCTGGCGCTCCTCAGGAGCCTTGTCGATCTGGTCGAAGGCCGAGGCCTCATTCAGGTCCGGGTACGCGTCGTGCAGCACCTTGGTAATGGCGGCCGTGAGGGTCGTCTTACCGTGGTCGATGTGACCGATGGTGCCGATGTTGACGTGCGGCTTAGTCCGCTCGAACTTCGCCTTCGCCACTGGGGTCCTCCTGTGGAGTGGTTCTGTACGCCTTACTCATCGGCGCCAGGTGATCTTTGCTGGGATGCCGGGGCCCGGGGCATTCCCTCCGTGATGTCGGAGGGAATGCCCCAGCAGGCTCCGGTGACAAGCCTAAAGCGTCAACTCGGGTGAGTTACTCGCCCTTGGCCTTCGCGATGATCTCCTCGGCGACGTTCCTGGGAACCTCGGCGTAGGAGTCGAACTGCATCGAGTAGCTTGCGCGACCCGAGGTCTTGCTGCGGAGGTCTCCGACGTAGCCGAACATCTCCGAGAGGGGCACGAGGCCCTTCACGACGCGAGCGCCGTGGCGCTCCTCCATGGCCTGAATCTGACCACGGCGGGAGTTGATGTCGCCGATGACCTCACCCATGTAGTCCTCGGGCGTGGTGACCTCGACGGACATCATCGGCTCGAGCAGTACGGGCGAAGCCTTGCGCGCGGCCTCCTTGAAGGCCTGCGAACCGGCGATCTTGAAGGCCAGCTCGGAGGAGTCGACCTCGTGGTAACCACCGTCGAGAAGAATGACGCGGACGCCGGTCATCTCGTAGCCGGCCAGGATGCCGAACTGCATGGCCTCCTGCGCGCCCGCGTCCACCGAAGGGATGTACTCCTTGGGGATACGGCCACCGGTGACCTTGTTCACGAACTCGTACGAGGCGTCGCCGCCCTCGATCGGCTCGATCGCGATCTGCACCTTGGCGAACTGACCGGTACCACCGGTCTGCTTCTTGTGCGTGTAGTCGTGGCGCTCGACGGTCTTGCGGATCGTCTCACGGTACGCGACCTGCGGCTTGCCGACGTTCGCCTCGACCTTGAACTCGCGGCGCATACGGTCGACGAGGACGTCGAGGTGAAGCTCGCCCATACCACCGATGATGGTCTGGCCGGTCTCCTCGTCCGAGTGAACCTGGAAGGAGGGGTCCTCCTCCGCGAGCCGCTGGATGGCGACACCCAGCTTCTCCTGGTCACCCTTGGACTTGGGCTCGATCGCGACCTGAATGACCGGCGCCGGGAAGTCCATGGACTCCAGGATCACCGGGCTCTTCTCGTCGCACAGCGTCTCACCGGTGGTGGTCTGCTTCAGGCCCATGACGGCGACGATGTCGCCGGCGCCCACCGCGTCGATCTCCTCACGCTTGTTCGCGTGCATGCGGTAGATCTTGCCGATGCGCTCCCTCTTGCCCTTGACGGAGTTCAGCACCGAGGTGCCGGCCTCCAGGCGACCCGAGTAGACCCGGATGAAGGTGAGCTTGCCGAGGTGCGGGTCGCTCGCGATCTTGAACGCGAGGGCCGACAGCGGCTCGCTCTCCGACGGCTTGCGCGAGACGACCGTCTCCGGGTCCTTCACGTCGTGGCCCTCGATGGCCTCGACGTCCAGGGGGGAGGGGAGGTAGCGCACAACGGCGTCGAGCAGGGGCTGGACGCCCTTGTTCTTGAAGGCGGTACCACAGAACACCGGGGTGATCGTGGTGTCGCCGCCCTTGCCGGAAGCGATGGTGATACGACGGATCGCGGCGTACAGCTGCTCCTCGGTGGGCTCCTGGCCCTCGAGGTACAGCTCCATGATCTCTTCGTCGTTCTCCGCGACCGTCTCGACCAGCTTGCCGCGCCACTCCTCGGCGGCCTCGGCGTGCGTGGCCGGGATGTCGACGGTGTCGTACATCTCGCCCTTGGTGGCCTCGGCGGACCAGACAAGAGCCTTCATACGAACGAGGTCGACGACGCCCTTGAAGTCGGCCTCGGCACCGATCGGCAGCTGCATCACGATCGGGGTCGCGCCGAGGCGGTTCACGATCATGTCGACGCAGCGGTGGAACTCGGCGCCGGTGCGGTCGAGCTTGTTGACGAAGCAGATGCGCGGGACGCCGTAGCGGTCCGCCTGGCGCCAGACGGTCTCGGACTGCGGCTCGACACCGGCGACACCGTCGAACACGGTTACGGCACCGTCGAGGACGCGGAGCGAACGCTCCACCTCGACCGTGAAGTCCACGTGACCCGGCGTGTCGATGATGTTGATCGTGTGATCGACGTCCTCGAGCGGCCAGTGACAGGTCGTCGCGGCCGACGTGATCGTGATGCCGCGCTCCTGCTCCTGCTCCATCCAGTCCATCGTGGCAGCGCCGTCGTGGACCTCACCGATCTTGTAGCTCACACCGGTGTAGAACAGGATGCGCTCGGTGGTCGTCGTCTTGCCCGCGTCGATGTGGGCCATGATCCCAATGTTGCGGACCTTGGCCAGGTCAAGCGAAGTGGTGGCCATAAGGCTCAATCTTCTCTCGGTCTCGATGTGGGTAGCGACTACCAGCGGTAGTGCGCGAAGGCCTTGTTGGACTCGGCCATCTTGTGCGTGTCCTCACGCTTCTTGACCGAAGCGCCGAGGCCGTTGGAGGCGTCGAGCAGTTCGTTCATGAGGCGCTCGGTCATGGTCTTCTCACGGCGGGCGCGGGAGTAACCCACGACCCAGCGCAGCGCGAGGGTGGCGGCGCGACCGGGCTTGACCTCGATCGGCACCTGGTAGGTGGCGCCACCGACACGGCGGGACTTGACCTCGAGAGACGGCTTCACGTTCTCGAGAGCACGCTTGAGGGTGATGACCGGGTCGGCGCCGGTCTTCTCACGAAGACCCTCCATCGCGCCGTAGACGATCCGCTCGGCGGTGGAACGCTTGCCGTTGAGCAGGATCTTGTTGATGAGCGAGGTCACCAGAGGAGAACCGTAAACCGGGTCGATGATGACCGGGCGCTTCGGGGCGGGGCCCTTACGAGGCATTCTTACTTCTCCTTCTTGGCGCCGTAGCGGCTGCGGGCCTGCTTGCGGTTCTTGACACCCTGGGTGTCGAGCGAACCGCGGATGATCTTGTAACGAACACCCGGCAGGTCCTTCACACGGCCACCACGCACGAGCACGATGGAGTGCTCCTGCAGGTTGTGTCCCTCACCCGGGATGTAGGCCGTGACCTCGATGCCGGAGGTCAGACGCACACGCGCGACCTTACGGAGGGCCGAGTTCGGCTTCTTCGGGGTGGTCGTGAACACACGCGTGCAGACGCCACGACGCTGAGGGGAACCCTCGAGCGCGGGCGTCTTGTTCTTCTCGACCTTGTCCTGCCGGCCCTTACGGACCAGCTGCTGGATCGTAGGCACTACTTCTCCGGTTTCTGTGTGCCGTCAGTGAAGCTAACCTGGAACATCTCCGACCCACGCGGTCGGGTGTGTCGAATACTGCAGACCTCCACCGACAAGGCGGAAGGAACACAGATTGCGGCGGCCGATATCTGACTCGCGTTGCGGTTGAAGACACGCACACGAGCCCAGGCACACCCCAGGCACAAGGTCTGAGCGTACCTACCGCATGGACTCCGGTCAAAACAAATGCCCACGCGCGGGACGACCCTCGCGACCTGGGCACCCGTCACCCGCCCTCGGACCCCCGTCCCGCGGCGGACGCGGCCTCGGAGGAACGGCGCCGGATTGCCGGAAGTCGGCAACCTCGAAGCGCCCAAGACAGCCCCCGGCATCCCCTGAACCGGGCACCGGCGCGCCCGGACAATGCGGTGAGCCGAACCGTCCGGTACGAGGAGGTCCGCCGTGACCGACCAGCGAGCCCGAACCGCCCACGACCTCGACGACACCACCGTCGACGTGCGCCTGACCATCATGGAATACGCAGATGTGGCAGGCGGCTACGCGGCCGCCGTGAGCGCGCCGGGCGTACCGCGGGCCGTCGTCGACGACTACGCCGTCGTCGTGGACGTGCTCGCCCTCGCCCACGCTCTCCCGCCCGCGGACGTGCCACCCGTGCTCGCGGTGGGAGCACGGGCACTGCGCAGGGTCCACCTCGCGCTCCTCGGACAGCCCCAGCCCCGGGAGACGCCATGACCCCCCGCCCGTCGCCTCCCGCCGCCCTCGCCACCACCGGCTCCTGGCGCCCGCCGCCCCGGTGCTCCTGTTCGCCCTGCTGCTCGGCTCCGGCACCGCGCTCTCCCTCCATCTGCGCCGGCTGCGCGAGCGGGCGGGAGCCCCGGCAGCAGGACCGCAACCCCTGCTGCCGCCCGCGCGGCCCCTGTCCGGGCAGCAGGCCGCCGAGCAGGCCGTCACCCGGTACGGGGAGCTGCTCGCGCGCCGCCCTCTGGCCGACGGCGCCCACGCGGCCGACTGGCAGATCGCCCTCGACGTCTACGAGGAGGCCAAAGACGCGGAACCGGGCCTCGTGCCGCGGGTCCTCGCCCGCGGGCACCAGGCCCTGGAGCGGCTGTCCGCCGGCGGCGACGACCGGCGGACGGAGAACGACCCGGCGGTCTGGAGCCACGGCAGCGGCTCGGCCACCCTGCGGATGCCCCGGCCGGAGGGCTGGACGGGCAAGTGCCTCCTGGCCTTCGAGGGGACGTCCCCCGGCGGTTTCCTGGTGTGCGCGAAAGTCGGCGGCCGCCGGGGCCGGCGGGCCGTGAAGCTGGCCTCCCGGGAGCACGGCCCGGCCCTGGTCCGCGTACCCGCGCCGGCCGCCGTCGACGACGCCGTCACCATCGAGATCATCACGGAAGGACCGTGGCGGGCCGCCCTGCTCCCCGCCCGCCAGGCGCGCGCCCTCGACGGCACGGTGCACGGCGACGCCTCTGAGGTGCTGCTGAACCGCGCCGGGCACCGCATGGCCACGTTCGAGCACCGGGGCGACGGGGACTTCGCGATCCGCGAGCCCCATGCAATGGACCCCCGCGCCGGCCGGCTGATCGCCGAGGGCCAGGGGCGGTCGCGGCTGCGGCTCGGCCTGCAGGGCATCGTCGCTGTCGACGAAGACGGCGCCGACGCCTGGGCCCTGACCACCGTACCCGGGACCTGACGGCGCCGGGCACGACAGCCCGAGAACGCCGAAGGGCGGCCATCCCGTGGGGTGACCGCCCTTCTTCACACGCTCTTACTGGTTGTACGGACCGTAGTCGTAGTCCTCCAGCGGAACGGCCTGGCCGGAGCCCGTGCCGAACGGCGAGTAGTCGATGTCGTCGTAGCCGACGGCCGAGTACATCGCGGCCTTGGCCTCCTCGGTCGGCTCGACCCGGATGTTGCGGTAGCGGGACAGACCCGTACCGGCCGGGATGAGCTTACCGATGATGACGTTCTCCTTGAGGCCGATCAGGGAGTCGGACTTGGCGTTGATCGCCGCGTCCGTCAGAACCCTGGTCGTCTCCTGGAAGGACGCCGCCGACAGCCACGACTCGGTCGCCAGCGAGGCCTTGGTGATACCCATCAGCTGCGGACGGCCGGAGGCGGGGTGACCGCCCTCGGTGACCACACGACGGTTCTCGGTCTCGAACTTCGACCGCTCGACCAGCTCGCCGGGCAGCAGCTCGGCGTCGCCGGACTCGATGATCGTCACTCGGCGGAGCATCTGCCGGATGATGATCTCGATGTGCTTGTCGTGGATCGACACACCCTGCGAGTTGTAGACCTTCTGGACTTCGCCGACCAGGTGGACCTGGACCGCGCGCTGACCGAGGATCCGCAGCACGTCGTGCGGGTTGGTGGCACCCACGGTGAGCTTCTGGCCCACCTCGACGTGGTCGCCCTCGTTGACCAGGAGACGGGCACGCTTCGAGATCGGGAACGGCGTCTCGTCGCTGCCGTCGTCCGGGGTGACGACGAGCTTCTTGGTCTTCTCGGTCTCCTCGATACGGACGCGGCCGGCCGCCTCCGAGATCGGGGCGACACCCTTGGGCGTACGAGCCTCGAAGAGCTCGACGACACGGGGCAGACCCTGGGTGATGTCGTCACCGGCCACACCACCGGTGTGGAAGGTACGCATCGTCAGCTGCGTGCCGGGCTCACCGATGGACTGGGCGGCGATGATGCCGACCGCCTCACCGATGTCGACCAGCTTGCCGGTCGCGAGCGAACGGCCGTAGCAGTACGCACAGGTGCCGACCGCGGACTCACAGGTCAGGACCGAGCGGGTCTTGACCTCCTCCACGCCGGCCGCGACCAGCGCGTCGATGAGCACGTCACCGAGGTCGACGTTGGCCGGCGCGATGACCTTGCCCTCGACGACGACGTCCTCGGCGAGCATCCGGGCGTAGACGGAGGTCTCGACGTCCTCGGTCTTGCGCAGGCTGCCGTCGGCGCCACGCTCCGCGATCTTGAGCTTGAGGCCGCGGTCGGTGCCGCAGTCCTCCTCGCGGATGATGACGTCCTGCGAGACGTCCACCAGACGACGGGTCAGGTAACCCGAGTCGGCGGTACGCAGGGCGGTGTCCGCCAGACCCTTACGGGCGCCGTGCGTGGAGATGAAGTACTCCAGCACGGACAGGCCCTCACGGAAGGACGCCTTGATCGGACGCGGGATGGTCTCGTTCTTGGCGTTCGACACCAGACCGCGCATACCGGCGATCTGACGCATCTGCATCATGTTTCCGCGAGCACCCGAGTTGACCATCATGGAGACCGGGTTGGTCTTCGGGAAGTTCGCGTTCATCGCCTCGGCGACCTCGTTGGTCGCCTTGGTCCAGATCGCGATGAGCTCCTGCGTGCGCTCTTCCTTGGTGATCAGACCGCGCTCGTACTGCTTCTGGACCTTCTCGTCCAGGTCCTCGTAGCCCTTGACGATCGCCTTCTTGGCGTCGGGGACCACGATGTCCGAGATGGCCACGGTGACACCGGAACGGGTCGCCCAGTAGAAGCCGGCCGCCTTCAGGTTGTCCAGCGTCGCCGCCACGATGACCTTGGGGTAGCGCTCTGCGAGGTCGTTGACGATCTCGGAGAGCTGCTTCTTGCCGACCGTGTAGTCGACGAACGGGTAGTCCTCGGGCAGCAGCTCGTTGAAGAGCGCGCGGCCCAGGGTGGTGCGCAGACGGAACGAGTCCCCCTGCTGCCACACGCCCTCGCCGAAGGAATCGTCGCCCTCCTCCTGCGCCGGCGGCGTCCAGCCGCGCGGCGGGATGGTGCCGACCGGGAAGCGGATGTCGATCTTCGCCTGGAGCGAGAGCTCCCGGGCGTCGAACGCCATGATCGCCTCAGCGGTGGAACCGAAGGAGCGGCCCTCACCGATGACCTTGCGCTCCTCCTCGTCCGTGGTCAGGAAGAAGAGGCCCAGCACCATGTCCTGGGTCGGCATGGTGACCGGACGGCCGTCGGCCGGCTTGAGGATGTTGTTCGAGGACAGCATCAGGATGCGGGCCTCGGCCTGCGCCTCCGCGGAGAGCGGCAGGTGCACGGCCATCTGGTCACCGTCGAAGTCCGCGTTGAACGCGGTGCAGACGAGCGGGTGGATCTGGATGGCCTTGCCCTCGACCAGCTGCGGCTCGAAGGCCTGGATGCCGAGGCGGTGCAGCGTGGGCGCACGGTTCAGCAGCACCGGGTGCTCTGCGATGACCTCTTCGAGGACGTCGTACACCACGGTGCGGCCACGCTCGACCATGCGCTTGGCCGACTTGATGTTCTGCGCGTGGTTCAGGTCGACCAGGCGCTTCATCACGAACGGCTTGAAGAGCTCCAGCGCCATGGCCTTGGGCAGACCGCACTGGTGCAGCTTCAGCTGCGGGCCGACGACGATGACGGAACGCGCCGAGTAGTCGACTCGCTTGCCGAGCAGGTTCTGACGGAAGCGGCCCTGCTTGCCCTTGAGCATGTCGGACAGCGACTTCAGCGGACGGTTGCCGGGGCCCGTGACCGGGCGGCCACGACGGCCGTTGTCGAAGAGGGCGTCGACCGCCTCCTGGAGCATCCGCTTCTCGTTGTTCACGATGATCTCGGGCGCGCCGAGGTCGAGAAGCCGCTTCAGACGGTTGTTGCGGTTGATCACCCGGCGGTACAGGTCGTTCAGGTCGGAGGTCGCGAAGCGGCCACCGTCCAGCTGCACCATCGGACGCAGGTCCGGCGGGATGACCGGCACGCAGTCGAGCACCATGCCCTTGGGGCTGTTGGACGTCTGCAGGAACGCGGAGACGACCTTGAGGCGCTTGAGCGCACGGGTCTTCTTCTGGCCCTTGCCGGTGCGGATGATCTCGCGGAGGCGCTCGGCCTCCTCGTCGAGGTCGAAGGACTCCAGGCGCTTCTGCAGCGCCGCGGCACCCATCGAGCCGTCGAAGTACGTGCCGAAGCGGTCACGCAGCTCGCGGTAGAGCAGCTCGTCGCCCTCGAGGTCCTGGACCTTGAGGTTCTTGAAGCGGTTCCACACCTCGTCGAGACGGTCGATCTCGCGCTGGGCGCGGTCGCGCAGCTGCTTCATCTCGCGCTCGGCGCCCTCGCGCACCTTGCGGCGCACGTCGGCCTTGGCACCCTCGGCCTCGAGCTCGGCGAGGTCCGTCTCGAGCTTCTTGGCGCGGGCCTCGAGGTCGGCGTCGCGGCGGTTCTCGACCTGCTGGCGCTCGACGGAGACGTGGGCCTCCAGCGACGGCAGATCGCGCGTGCGGCGCTCCTCGTCCACGAACGTGATCATGTACGCGGCGAAGTAGATGACCTTCTCGAGGTCCTTGGGCGCCAGGTCCAGCAGGTAGCCGAGGCGCGACGGGACGCCCTTGAAGTACCAGATGTGGGTGACGGGAGCGGCGAGCTCGATGTGGCCCATCCGCTCACGGCGCACCTTGGCACGGGTGACTTCGACGCCACACCGCTCACAGATGATGCCCTTGAAGCGGACACGCTTGTACTTGCCGCAGTAGCACTCCCAGTCCCGGGTCGGACCGAAGATCTTCTCGCAGAAGAGTCCGTCCTTCTCGGGCTTGAGGGTGCGGTAGTTGATGGTCTCTGGCTTCTTGACCTCGCCGTGGGACCAGGTCCTGATGTCGTCCGCGGTGGCCAGGCCGATCCGCAGCTCGTCGAAGAAGTTGACGTCGAGCACTGTGCGTCAATCCCTCTTTCGGGGTCGTGTCTCAATCATGGTCTGAACGGTCCCGGGGATGGCGGGGGCTCCTGTGGGGGAGCCCCCGCCAGGCCCGTCAGACCTCTTCGACGCTGCTCGGCTCACGCCGGGACAGGTCGATACCGAGCTCCTCCGCGGCGCGGAAGACGTCCTCGTCCGTGTCGCGCATCTCGATGGACATGCCGTCCGAGGAGAGCACCTCCACGTTGAGGCAGAGCGACTGCATTTCCTTGATGAGCACCTTGAAGGACTCGGGAATGCCGGGCTCGGGGATGTTCTCGCCCTTGACGATGGCCTCGTAGACCTTCACGCGGCCGGTCACGTCGTCGGACTTGATGGTCAGCAGCTCCTGGAGGGCGTAGGCCGCTCCGTATGCCTCGAGTGCCCACACCTCCATCTCTCCGAACCGCTGGCCACCGAACTGGGCCTTACCACCCAGCGGCTGCTGGGTGATCATCGAGTACGGACCGGTCGAACGGGCGTGCAGCTTGTCGTCGACCAGGTGGTGGAGCTTGAGGATGTACATGTACCCGACCGAGATCGGGTCCGGGAACGGCTCGCCGGAGCGGCCGTCGAACAGGTTGGCCTTGCCGGACGGCTGGACCATCCGGTTGCCGTCGCGGTTCGGGATCGTGGCCTCGAAGAGGCCGGCGATCTCGTCCTCGCGGGCGCCGTCGAAGACCGGGGTGGCGACGTTGGTGCCGGGCTCGACCTCGTCGGCGCCGATGACCTGCAGTCGCTGCATCCACTCCTCGCTGCCCTCGACCTTCCAGCCCTGGCTGGCGAGCCAGCCGAGGTGGATCTCGAGGACCTGTCCCGGGTTCATTCGGGACGGGACACCCAGCGGGTTGAGGATGATGTCGACCGGGGTGCCGTCCTCCAGGAACGGCATGTCCTCGATCGGCAGGATCTTCGAGATGACGCCCTTGTTGCCGTGACGGCCGGCGAGCTTGTCACCGTCGGTGATCTTGCGCTTCTGGGCCACGTAGACGCGGACCAGCTGGTTGACGCCCGGGGGAAGCTCGTCGCCCTCCTCGCGGTCGAAGACGCGCACACCGATGACCTTGCCGGTCTCGCCGTGCGGCACCTTCAGCGAGGTGTCACGGACCTCGCGCGCCTTCTCACCGAAGATCGCGCGGAGCAGGCGCTCCTCCGGAGTCAGCTCGGTCTCGCCCTTGGGCGTGACCTTGCCGACCAGGATGTCGCCGGCGACGACCTCGGCACCGATACGGATGATGCCGCGCTCGTCGAGGTCCGCGAGGACCTCCTCGGAGACGTTCGGGATGTCCCGGGTGATCTCCTCGGGGCCGAGCTTGGTGTCACGGGCGTCGACCTCGTGCTCCTCGATGTGGATCGAGGAGAGGACGTCGTCCTGCACGAGGCGCTGCGACAGGATGATCGCGTCCTCGTAGTTGTGACCCTCCCACGGCATGAACGCCACGAGCAGGTTCTTGCCGAGCGCCATCTCACCGTTCTCGGTGGCGGGGCCGTCGGCGAGGACCTGGCCCTCGATGACGCGGTCGCCCTCGGAGACGATGACCTTCTGGTTCACCGAGGTGCCCTGGTTGGAGCGGGAGAACTTCGCGATGCGGTACGTGGTGTACGTGCCGTCGTCGTTGGTGACGGTGACGTAGTCGGCCGAGACCTCCTGGATGACACCGTCCTTCTCCGCCTTGATGACGTCACCGGCGTCGGTGGCGCAGCGGTACTCCATGCCGGTGCCGACGAGCGGCGCCTCCGCCTTGATGAGCGGAACGGCCTGGCGCATCATGTTGGCGCCCATGAGGGCACGGTTGGCGTCGTCGTGCTCGAGGAACGGGATCATGGCGGTCGCCACCGACACCATCTGGCGCGGCGAGACGTCCATGTAGTCGACCTCGGTCGGCGGGACGTAGTCGACCTCGCCGCCACGGCGGCGGACCAGAACGCGGGCCTCGGTGAACCGGAGCTCGTCGCTCAGGGTCGCGTTCGCCTGGGCGATGACGAACCGGTCCTCCTCGTCGGCGGTCAGGTAGTCGACCTCGTCGGTGACCTGGCCGTCGGTGACCTTGCGGTACGGGGTCTCGACGAAACCGAACGCGTTGACCCGGCCGTAGGACGCGAGCGAGCCGATCAGACCGATGTTCGGGCCTTCGGGGGTCTCGATCGGGCACATGCGGCCGTAGTGCGACGGGTGCACGTCACGGACCTCGAAGCCGGCCCGCTCACGGGAGAGACCACCCGGGCCGAGCGCCGACAGACGGCGCTTGTGGGTCAGACCCGACAGCGGGTTGTTCTGGTCCATGAACTGCGACAGCTGGCTGGTGCCGAAGAACTCCTTGATGGAGGCGACGACCGGCCGGATGTTGATCAGGGTCTGCGGCGTGATCGCCTCGACGTCCTGGGTCGTCATCCGCTCACGCACGACGCGCTCCATACGAGCCAGACCCGTGCGGACCTGGTTCTGGATGAGCTCGCCGACGTTGCGCAGACGACGGTTGCCGAAGTGGTCGATGTCGTCGGTCTCGACGACGATCTGGGTACCGGACTCGCCCACCGTCTCGGTCTCGCCGGCGTGCAGCTTGACCAGGTACTTGATGGTGGCGATGACGTCGTCCGACGTGAGCACGCCGGCGTCCAGCGGCTCGTCGGCGCCGAGCTTCTTGTTCACCTTGTAGCGGCCGACCTTGGCGAGGTCGTAGCGCTTCGGGTTGAAGTAGAGGTTCTCGAGCAGCGTCTGAGCGGCCTCGCGCGTCGGGGGCTCGCCCGGACGCAGCTTGCGGTAGATGTCGAGCAGCGCGTCGTCCTGGCCCTGGGTGTGGTCCTTCTCCAGGGTGGCGCGCATCGACTCGTACTCGCCGAACTCCTCGAGGATCTGCTCGGTGGTCCAGCCGAGAGCCTTCAGGAGGACGGTGACGGACTGCTTGCGCTTGCGGTCGATGCGGACACCGACCATGTCGCGCTTGTCGATCTCCATCTCGAGCCAGGCACCCCGGGACGGGATGATCTTGGCCGTGAAGATGTCCTTGTCGGACGTCTTGTCGATGTTGGAGTCGAAGTAGACACCCGGCGAGCGGACCAGCTGCGACACGACGACACGCTCGGTGCCGTTGATGACGAAGGTGCCCTTGTTGGTCATGAGCGGGAAGTCGCCCATGAAGACCGTCTGGGACTTGATCTCGCCGGTCTCGTTGTTGGTGAACTCGGCTGTGACGAAGAGCGGGGCCGCGTACGTGAAGTCGCGCTCCTTGCACTCGTCGATCGAGTTCTTGGGGGGCTCGAAGCGGTGGTCGCGGAAGGTCAGCGACATCGACCCGGAGAAGTCCTCGATCGGGGAGATCTCCTCGAAGATCTCCTCCAGGCCGGACTTGGTGGGGACGTCCTGTCCGCTTTCGAGAGCCGCCTCGACACGAGCCTTCCATGCGGCATTACCGAGCAGCCAGTCAAAGCTCTCGGTCTGCAGCGCAAGGAGGTTCGGAACCTCGAGGGGCTCCTTGATCTTTGCAAAGGAGATGCGCAGCGGTGCAGTGCTGGCGCCGTTGTTCGTATTCGCGGTCGAGGCGTTGCGCGAGGCGGCCAAGAGGGGGTCCTTCCGAGGGCTCGGACTCACTACGCGCGTACCGGTCCCATGGTGTGCATGGAGGGAGAAACCCCTGCTAGGGGCTGTTCTTCATCCGATGCTCAATCACGGGCATGCCCCTGGTGACGGGCAGAGGGCAGCTAACAGGCAGCGCAAAGGGTCAGTGTAGCCACTTGGCACACTGATGTCCAGTGCGGGTCTTGGAGACCCTCGAATCCCTCGTTGTTCTCATCTCCGCTGCGAACCTGTGCGCCGTGAGGCGCACCTCGATACTGCCCGTTCGGTCGCCGATCCATGCCTCGGAACAAGGATCCGTGTGACGACGCGTCCTGAGAATTGCGCGCTGCGTGCGGTTCGTCAAGGCCCCCGCCCCTGAGCTGCTGCTCCGGGTCCTGCCTGCCGCCGCGAGGGGCGCACGGCGATGATCACCATACTCCCCGGAGGACGAAGAGCAAGGCAGCCTCGGCGGGTATGCCGAAGGGCGACCACCCAGTTGGATGATCGCCCTTCGGTGTGCGTGCGTTACACGCGAGGAGTCAGCAGACTCCCTGGGGTCACTTGACCTCGACGGAGGCGCCGGCGGCCTTGAGGGACTCGGCAGCCTTCTCCGCGGCGTCCTTGGCGACCTTCTCGAGGACCGGCTTCGGGGTGCCGTCGACGAGGTCCTTGGCCTCCTTCAGGCCCAGCGAGGTCAGCTCACGCACGACCTTGATGACCTGGATCTTCTTCTCACCGGCGCCGGTGAGGATGACGTCGAACTCGTCCTGCTCGGCCTCGGCCTCGGCCGGGGCGGCAGCGGCACCACCGGCGGCGACGGCGACCGGGGCGGCGGCGGTGACGTCGAACTTCTCCTCGAAGGCCTTCACGAACTCGGAGAGCTCGATGAGGGTCATCTCCTCGAACTGCGCAAGCAGGTCGTCCTGGGACAGCTTCGCCATGATGGCGTCCTTCCACTCATTCGGCAGGTGCCGTGTGTACATGTGAGGCGGGCGTACGTTCGGCCCGCTGTGACCGCTGCCTCAGGCGGCGGTCAATGCGCGAGCCGAATTACTCGGCACCGCCCTGCTCGGCCTTCTTGGCACGAAGCGCCTCCGCGGTGCGGACGAACTTCGAGGGAAGCGCCTGGAAAAGCGCGGCAGCCTGGGACTGCTTGCCCTTCATGGCACCCGCCAGCTTGGCGAGCAGAACCTCGCGGGACTCGAGGTCCGCGAGCTTCTTGATCTCATCGGCGGACAGCGCCTTGCCATCAAGGACACCGCCCTTGATGATCAGGTTCGGGTTGTCCTTGGCGAAGTCACGAAGACCCTTCGCCGACTCCACCGGGTCACCGGTGATGAAGGCAACCGCCGTCGGACCAGTGAAGTGGTCGTCGAGCGAGTTGATCCCGGCCTCATTGGCCGCGATCTTGGTCAGCGTGTTCTTCACCACGGCGTACTGGGCGTTCTCACCGAGCGAACGGCGCAGCTCCTTGAGCTGAGCCACGGTGAGACCCCGGTACTCGGTCAGCACGGCGGCGTTCGAGCTGCGGAACGACTCCGTCAGCTCGGCCACCGCGGCAGCCTTGTCGGGCCTTGCCATGAGCGTCGGCCTCCTTCCGGGTGATGAGGACCGCTCAGAAGGTGCCGAACAAAACGAAACGCCCCGGCGCAGGCGCACGGGGCTCAGCTCGACCGGAATGACTTCCGGGAGCTTGTCCTCAAGGCACCTGCGCGGGTCGTCCGCTACTGAGCGGATCCTTCGGCCACCGGACCCTCGAAGGAGAGCACGGCAACGACCAGCGGTCTTTGGCTTCCTCGGAAGGGTACGGGAGCAGGTCCCGCTCAGGCAAATCGGGTCATCCGCAGCATTCGTCAGGCGGCGCCGACGCCGTCCGCGCTCCCCGTCCCGTCGTCCGTGCCGCCGGCGCCGAACTCCTCGCCGAGGCCCTCCAGCATCTTCGTGAAGTCGAACGTCTCGCTCGCCGGCGGCGCCTTGACCTCGGACTTCACTCCGTAGTCCGAGTAGTTCGCCACCATCTCGACGGTGCCCACGGGGCTGTCGATGCCGACGTCCATCCGCACCGGATAGCCGTCCTCGTTGACCCAGACCTCGGTGTCGTAGCCCTCGATGCCGGACTCCTCGATGCCGGCCAGCAACTCCTTGCGCTCCCCGGGAGTGAGGACGTCGAACGACTTGTTCGCCTCGAGCATCTCGGCGACGGTGAGCGAGCCCTTGTAGTGCTGGGTGTCCACGCCGTCGATCTGCTGAGGGCCGATGTGCTTGAGATTCGGCGACTGGAGGAGCAGCGCGAGCTGCTGGGCCGGATCCTGGTTCAGCTCGTCCAGTCCGCCGGTCAGCGGCTCCTGGAGGCCCTCGTCGCCGGACAGCGCGGCCATGGCGCCGAGGTCCATCTTCATCCAGCGCTTGCCGTCCATGTCGATGGGCGCCTTCGCACCCATGTCCATGTACATGACCTCGTCCAGCATCACCATGCGGATCTGCTCGGGCGCGTCCGGCGCGGCCGCCGGGAACGCGTCGCCCTTGATGGTCACGTCCATCGCCGCGGGGTCCCAGCCCACGGTCCCCGTGATCTCCATGCTGCCGCCGCCGCCCGCGGCCGCCGGCATCGAGAGGGTCATCCGCACCTTGGCGGACTTGGCGGCAGCGGTCTTCTCGTAGGCCGCCGTGAGCGTCTGCGTCACCGCCGTGCGGGACTGGGTCGGCGGCTTCGCCGACGGGGCCTCCGCGGCCCTCTTCTCGGCGCTCTGGCACCCCGCCACACCGGCGACCAGCGCGACGGCCGTCAGCGAGACGCCTGCGCGCCGCCCCCATACGGACATGATCATCTTCCCACCCCTTGGTTCGTACGATCCTTTGAACCGTAGCCCACCCCGCCGACACCCAGGAATGAAATAGACCGGCCCCCGCCGCTCCGAGGAGCGGCGGGGGCCGGTCACAGCACGCGAGCCCGTCAGGGCCGCCCTGGCCATTGGTCTCAGACCGCGGCCGGGTCCTCCTCGACGAGGAGGTTGCGGGTGCGGTTGGAGTCCAGCGGGATGCCGGGGCCCATCGTCGTGGTCAGGGTCGCCTTCTTGATGTAGCGGCCCTTCGCGGCGGACGGCTTCAGACGAAGGATCTCGTCCAGCGCGGCCGCGTAGTTCTCGACCAGCTTCGTCTCGTCGAAGGAGACCTTGCCGATGATGAAGTGCAGGTTCGAGTGCTTGTCGACGCGGAACTCGATCTTGCCGCCCTTGATCTCGGTGACGGCCTTGGCGACGTCCATCGTGACGGTGCCGGTCTTCGGGTTCGGCATCAGACCACGCGGACCGAGCACGCGGCCGAGGCGGCCGACCTTGCCCATGAGGTCCGGGGTGGCGACGACCGCGTCGAACTCGTTCAGGCGGTTGCCCTTGGAGATCTCGTCGATCAGTTCGTCGGAGCCGACGATGTCGGCGCCCGCGGCTTCCGCGGCCGCAGCACGGTCACCGGTCGCGAAGACCAGGACCCGGGCGGTCTTGCCGGTGCCGTGCGGAAGGTTGACGGTGCCACGGACCATCTGGTCGGCCTTACGCGGGTCAACGCCCAGACGGAAGGCGACCTCGACGGTGCCGTCGAACTTGGTGGCTGCGGTGTCCTTGGCGATACGGATCGCCTCGAGCGGGGCGTAGTTGCGCTCCCGGTCGATCTTGGCGTCCGCAGCGCGGAGAGTCTTGCTGCGCTTCACTTCTGCTCCTGATGTGTTGAGCGTGGAGTCGTGGTGCGGACCAGCGCTTGGTCCTACCACTGAGGCCTACGAGGGGGCTGTCAGCCCTCGACCGTGATGCCCATGGAACGGGCGGTGCCGGCAATGATCTTCGACGCGGCGTCGAGGTCATTGGCGTTCAGGTCGGGGAGCTTGGTCGTGGCGATCTCGCGGACCTGGGCAGCCGTCAGCTTGGCGACCTTGGTCTTGTGCGGCTCGCCGGAGCCCTTGTCCACACCCGCGGCCTTGAGGATCAGCTTGGCGGCCGGCGGAGTCTTGGTGATGAAGGTGAAGGAACGGTCCTCGTAGACCGTGATCTCCACCGGCACGACCATGCCACGCTGCGACTCGGTCGCGGCGTTGTAGGCCTTGCAGAACTCCATGATGTTGACGCCGTGCTGACCCAGTGCGGGGCCGACCGGCGGAGCCGGGTTGGCCGCACCGGCCTGGATCTGGAGCTTGATAAGCCCCGTGACCTTCTTCTTCTTGGGAGGCATTGCTCTCTCCGGGTCCTAGTGAGAGTGTTCCGCCCGCCATCCGATCATCCGGATGCAGGCATACCGCACAACGATAACGGGTATCTATGCGCGGCCAAAAACCGAGCAGGTCAGACAACCTGCGAGAGGCGGTCTGACCTGTTCGGAAGCCGTGTGTCCAGAGGGAGCCAGCTCTTGAGGAGCTAGTTCTTCTGGATCTGGTCGAAGCTCAGCTCGACCGGGGTCTCGCGACCGAAGATCTCGACGAGGCCCTTGACCTTCTTCGAGTCGGCGTTGATCTCGTTGATCGTGGCCTGCAGCGTCGCGAACGGACCGTCGGTGACGGTGACCGAGTCGCCGACCTCGAAGTCCAGCACCTGGACCTCGACCTTGCGGGCCGGAGCCGGCTTGCCCTCGGCCTCGGCGGCCTCGCGGGCGGCCTTCTCCTCGGCCTCCGGGGCGAGCATCTTGACGATCTCGTCCAGGGTCAGCGGGTACGGGTCGTAGGCGTTGCCCACGAAGCCGGTGACGCCGGGGGTGTTGCGGACGACGCCCCAGGACTCGTTCGTCAGGTCCATGCGGACGAGCACGTAACCGGGCAGCTTGTTCTGCCGGACGTTCTTGCGCTCGCCGTTCTTGATCTGGACGATCTCTTCCTCGGGGACCTCGGCCTGGTAGATGAAGTCCTCGACGTTCAGCGAGACGGCGCGCTGCTCCAGGTTGGCCTTCACGCGCTTCTCGTAGCCCGCGTAGGTGTGGATCACGTACCACTCGCCCGGCAGGCCGCGGAGCTCGTCGCGGAGGGCGGTGACCGGGTCGACCGGGGCCGCCGGCTCCTCCTCGGCCTCTTCGGGCTCCTGCGTGTCGGCGTCCGCCTCTGCGTCGGCTTCGGCGTCCGCGAGCTCGGCGGTCTCGTCACCGGTCTCTTCGACGCTCTCGACGTGCGGAGCCTCGTCCTCGGCCGGCTCGCCGGCCACGGGGTCGGCAGCCTCGGCCTGGTCCGGCTCCACGGCGTCCGCCGTCTCGACGATGTCGAGCTCGTCCTCGGCGGACTCGAAGCTCTCGCCGGAACGGTCGGCGTCGTTCAGGTTCGGGTCAGACACGGTGGCTGCTTCTTCCTGGATACAGATGGGTGGAACATGCGAAAGGGGCGCCGAGTCCGGCGCCCTCCGCGGATCAGCCGAAGACGTACTTGACGGCTTCCTGGTAGCCGAAGTCGAGCGCGAGCACGATACCGATCATGATCACGACGAAGATGATCACCACTGTGGTGTACGTCGTCAGCTGGTTACGCGTCGGCCAGACGACCTTGCGCAGCTCGGCGACGATCTGACGGTAGAAGAGGGCCAGGCGGCCGAGCGGGCCCTTCTTGCCACGCTTGCCGCCCTTGCGGGCCTTCTTCTTCGAGTCGGCGCTCTCGTCCTCGGCATCAGGCATGTCGATGGAGCCTACGGCGTCCGTCACGATCTCTCACCTGATTCCCGGGTCGTGGCCGTGCCGCGTCCGGATGAGCCGCACGGCTGTGCATCGAAATACTTCATGCGCACACAGCGTGGCGCAGTGTGTAGCAGGGCCGGAGGGACTTGAACCCCCAACCGCTGGTTTTGGAGACCAGTGCTCTACCAATTGAGCTACGACCCTTTGTGGTTCCCAACCTACCGCATCCGCCCGGATGCACTAAGTGCCCGGCTCGGACGTGGCTGGTGAGGGCCAACAGCCAGTGAGTGTACGTGTTCCCAGGCCCGGCGTCGAACACAAAGCCCCGCGGTCCGTTTCCGACCCGTCCCGCGGACCATGGTTGACCGCTTCTGTCCGCTCTTCGAAACCTGTGTGCCGCCCCCGAATGCCGTCTGGGACCATGGGCCGCATGAGCCCTGCAACCCCTCCCACCGAGCGCCGGGTCTCCGCGCGCATCGGCGCGATCTCCGAGTCCGCGACCCTCGCCGTCGACGCCAAGGCCAAGGCCCTCAAGGCCGCCGGGCGTCCGGTGATCGGCTTCGGCGCCGGCGAGCCCGACTTCCCGACCCCCGACTACATCGTCGAGGCTGCCGTCGAGGCCTGCCGCAACCCGAAGTACCACCGCTACACACCGGCCGGCGGTCTGCCCGAGCTGAAGAAGGCCATCGCGGAGAAGACACTCCGCGACTCCGGCTACGAGGTGGACCCGGCCCAGATCCTGGTGACCAACGGCGGCAAGCAGGCGATCTACGAGGCGTTCGCCGCGATCCTCGACCCGGGTGACGAGGTCATCGTCCCGGCGCCGTACTGGACCACCTACCCCGAGTCGATCCGGCTCGCGGGCGGTGTACCGGTCGAGGTCGTCGCCGACGAGACCACCGGATACCGGGTCTCCGTGGAGCAGCTGGAGGCGGCGCGCACGGAGAAGACCAAGGTCGTCCTCTTCGTCTCGCCGTCCAACCCGACCGGCGCCGTCTACAGCGAGGCCGACGCGGTCGCGATCGGCGAGTGGGCCGCCGAGCACGGCCTGTGGGTGATGACGGACGAGATCTACGAGCACCTGGTCTACGGCGACGCGAAGTTCACCTCGCTGCCGGCGCTCGTCCCGGCCCTGCGCGAGAAGTGCGTCGTGGTCAACGGCGTCGCCAAGACGTACGCGATGACCGGCTGGCGCGTCGGGTGGATCATCGGCCCGAAGGACGTCGTCAAGGCCGCGACCAACCTCCAGTCGCACGCCACGTCCAACGTCTCCAACGTGGCGCAGATCGCGGCGCTGGCCGCGGTCTCCGGCAGCCTGGACGCGGTCGCCGAGATGCGCACCGCCTTCGACCGCCGCCGCCGGACCATCGTGCGGATGCTCAACGAGATCGACGGCGTCGTGTGCCCGGAGCCGGAGGGCGCGTTCTACGCGTACCCGTCGGTGAAGGGGCTGCTGGGCAAGGAGATCCGCGGCAAGCGTCCGCAGTCCTCCGTGGAGCTCGCGGCCCTGATCCTCGACGAGGTCGAGGTCGCGGTCGTCCCGGGCGAGGCCTTCGGTACGCCGGGCTATCTGCGCCTCTCCTACGCGCTGGGCGACGAGGACCTGGCGGAGGGCGTGTCCCGGATCCAGAAGCTGCTGGCCGAGGCGAAGGCCTAGAGCGGCCCGCGTCCGGAACCGAGCGGCGTCTCCCCTTCACGGGGAGGCGCCGCTCCGGCGTTGCGGGCGGTCCCTGCCGTCCCCCCGCCTTCCGTTTCTGCGTTCGGGCAAGAACCCGATCGGGGAAAAGGGCTGCCCGGGGCGGGGTCGGTGCGGCAGGATCCATGAATGCTGCACTCTTCAGGTGGACACCCCCACAACCCCCCGTACGTTCGAGACGTCAGCCTGCTGCCGAAAGCCCATCTGCACCTGCACTTCACCGGGTCGATGCGGCCCGGCACCCTGCTGGAGCTCGCCGACAAGCACGGCGTCCATCTCCCGGAGGCGCTGACCGGGGGCGAGCCCCCGAAGCTGCGTGCCACCGACGAACGCGGCTGGTTCCGCTTCCAGCGGCTGTACGACATGGCCCGCTCCTGCCTGCGCGATCCGGAGGACATCCAGCGGCTGGTGCGCGAGGCGGCCGAGGAGGACATCAGGGACGGCTCGGGCTGGCTGGAGATCCAGGTCGACCCGACCTCGTACGCGCCGCGGCTCGGGGGGCTGATCCCGGCACTGGAGGTCATCCTCGACGCCGTGGACACCGCCTCGCGGGAGACCGGGCTCGGAATGCGCGTGCTGGTCGCGGCGAACCGGATGAAGCACCCGCTGGACGCCCGGACCCTCGCCCGCCTCGCGGTGCGGTACGCGGACCGGGGCATCGTCGGCTTCGGGCTGTCCAACGACGAGCGGCGGGGCATGGCCCGGGACTTCGACCGCGCGTTCGCCATCGCGCGCGAGGGCGGGCTGCTGGCGGCACCGCACGGCGGCGAGCTGACCGGCCCCGCGTCCGTACGGGACTGCCTGGACGATCTGCGCGCCTCCCGCATCGGGCACGGCGTCCGGGCGGCGGAGGACCCGCGGCTGCTGCGCAAGCTCGCCGAGCGGGGCATCACCTGCGAGGTGTGTCCCTCGTCGAACGTGGCGCTCGGCGTGTACGAGAAGCCGGAGGACGTGCCGCTGCGGACGCTGTACGAGGCCGGTGTCCCGATGGCCCTGGGCGCCGACGACCCGCTGCTGTTCGGTTCCCGGCTGGCGGCGCAGTACGAGCTGGCCCGCCACCACCACGGCTTCACGGACGCGGAGCTCGCGGACCTGGCACGCCAGTCGGTGCGGGGTTCGGCGGCGCCGCAGGAGACCAAGGAGAAGCTGCTCGCCGGGGTGGACGACTGGCTGGCCGGCCCGGTGGCCTGACGGCGCCGCTCAGCGCGGGCCGTCGGCGACGGCGATCCCCCGCAGCAGGGTGCGCGCGAGACCGGCCGCGAACGCGTCGAGGGACTGCGGCGGCTTGCGGTCCGGGCTCATCTCGTAGGCGAAGGCGCGCTGGGCGCAGGCTCCCAGCAGCAGGGACGCGGCGGCGTGGGTGTCGGCGTCGGGGCTGATGCGCCCGGCCTGCTGCTCGGTGCGCAGATAGGCGTCGAGGCCCTCGATCGGCCGGTGGGGCCCGGTCCCCATCTCGCGCATGGCCTCCTCGTGGCGCTGCTTGAGCTGCGGTTCGGCGTACAGAGACGCGGCCATGGGGAACGTCTGCTCGTAGAAGAGGGCGGCACGGCGGGCGATGTCGGTGAGGTTCTGCTCGACGCTCGCGTCGCCGGGGTCGGCGATCAACCGGTGCAGGAGTGCGCCGAGCTGCGGCAGGCGTTCGGCCAGCACCGTCACGAAGAGCTCCTCCTTGCTGGAGAAGTGCTTGTAGAGCGCCGCCTCCGAGCAGCCCGCCGCCTTGGCGATCTCCTTGGTGGTCGTCCGCGCGAGGCCGAGGGAGAGCATCAGTTCCCGGGCGGCGTCGACGATGCGTACGCGGGTCGGCTTCTGGTCCATGTCGCTCCTGACCGGGCTTGACGAGTGAGTGAGTGCATACTCACCCTAGAGGTGAGTGAATACTTACTTACCCTAGGAGGATGCGCGATGAAGCTCACAGTGTTCGGCGCGACCGGCGGCATCGGCCAGGAGATCGTCAGACAGGCCCTGGCGGCGGGCCACCGGGTCACGGCCGTGGTCCGCGATCCGGCGCGGTTCGGGGTGACGGGCGAAGCGCTCGAGGTGGTGCGCTCCGACCTGCGGGACCCGGAGGAACTGCGTCCGGCCGTGGCCGGGCAGGACGCGGTGCTCTCCGGTCTCGGCGCCCGCAGCAGGTCCGACGCCGGGATCACGGCCCGGCTCACGCGGGCGGTGGTGGCCGCGATGGAGGCCGAGGGGACGCGGCGGCTGCTGGTCGTCAGCGCGGCCCCGCTCGGCGCGCCGCCGGAACGGGAGCCGCTGCTGGACCGCGCGATGATGTCGGTCGTGGGGGCGGTCCTGAAACCCGTCTACGACGATCTGCGGGCCATGGAGGCCGAACTGGCGCGCAGCGCGACCGACTGGACGTCCGTACGGCCGCCGAAGCTGGTGGACAGGCCGCTGACCGGTGAGTACCGCACGGCCGTCGGCGGGAATCCGCGCAGCGCGCGGTCGATCGGCCGGGCCGACGTGGCGCACGCGATGCTGTCCATGGCCGATGACCCGGCGACCCTCAAGAGGGGCGTCGGCGTCGCCTACTGAGGCGGGCGACGGCGGTGCGGGAGCAGGGGTTCGGACGGCAGCGGTGACAGAGCGGGGTTACAGGCTGACGCCGACCGTCACCGGCTCGTTGACCAGCGTCACGCCGAACGCGTCACGTACCCCGGCCACGACCTCGCGGGCCAGGGCCAGCAGGTCCTCCGTGGTGGCCCGGCCCCGGTTGGTGAGCGCGAGCGTGTGCTTGGTCGAGATCCGGGCCGGCCCGGAGCCGTAGCCCTTGTGGAAACCGGCCTTGTCGATCAGCCAGGCGGCCGAGGTCTTGGTGCGGCCGTCGCCCGCGGGGTAGGCGGGCGGGGCGACCGCGTCGCCGAGCCGGTCGCGTACGCGGGCGAGGAAGGTCTCGTACTCGGCCGCGGTGAGGATCGGGTTGGTGAAGAAGGACCCGGCCGACCAGGTGTCGTGGTCGTCGGCATCCAGGACCATGCCCTTGCCCGCGCGCAGCCGGAGCACGGTCTCGCGGGCGGTCGCGACCGGGACGCGCTCGCCCACTTCGATCCCGAGGACACGGGCGGTCTCCGCGTACTTCACGGGCGCGGACAGGCCGCCCGCGTCCTCCAGCTCGAAGCGGACGCGGAGCACGACATAGCGGTCCGGGTCCTGCTTGAAGCGGCTGTGCCGGTAGGCGAAGCCGCAGTCGGCGTTCGCCAGAACGACCGTCTCGCCGCTGCGGCGGTCGTACGCGACGACCTCGGTGATCGTCGTGGCGACCTCCTGGCCGTAGGCGCCGACGTTCTGGATCGGGGTCGCGCCCGCCGAGCCGGGGATGCCGGCGAGGCACTCGACCCCGCCGAGACCCGCTTCGACGGTATGGGCGACGGCGTCGGTCCAGGTCTCCCCCGCCGCCAGCTCCAGGGCGGTCCCGCGCAGCTCGACACCGCGGGTCGCGATGCGCAGCGCGGTGCCGTCGAAGCCCTTGTCGCCGATGACCAGGTTGCTGCCGCCGCCGATGATCAGCAGCGGCGTACCGGCCTCGTCCGCCTCGCGTACGGCGGCGATCACCTCGTCGTCGGTGGTGGCCACCACGAGACGAGTCGCTGGGCCGCCGAGCCGGAAGGTGGTCAGGGGGGCGAGGGGGGCGTCGTGAAGTTCCTGCACGGGGACAAGAGTACGGTCCGCGGCCCAGCTGCTCGGGCGGGGCGGCCCTGGGCGGTGCGCCCCTTGAGCGTTGCTCGCCGCGGAGGCGATGCCCTGCTCCCGTTGGAGCAGACGCGCCCGTCCGCGGTAAGGGGCGCCCTCCATGGGCGGGCGCCCCTTACTCCTGCCGTTTCACCGCACGCCGTCGGACGACGCGGCCGTCAGACGAGCTGGACCACCGCGCGGGACATGCCGAGCACCTTCTGGCCGTCGCTGGTCACCACGAGGTCCACCCGGACCCGGTTGTCGTCCAGCTTCGCCGCCACCTTGGCGCTCACCTCGATCAGGGCGCCCTCGTCGTCGTTCGGGACGACGACGGGCCTGGTGAAGCGCACCCCGTACTCGACGACCGCGCCCGGGTCGCCGACCCAGTCGGTGACGACGCGGGCCGCCTCCGCCATGGTGAACATGCCGTGGGCGATGACGTCCGGCAGGCCGACCTCCGTGGCGAACTTCTCGTTCCAGTGGATCGGGTTGAAGTCACCGGAGGCGCCCGCGTACTGCACCAGCGTGGCCCGGGTCACGGGGAAGCTCTGCGCCGGCAGTTCGGTGCCGACCTCGACGTCCGCGTAAGCGATCTTCGCTGCCATCACGCCTCCTCGGCGGCACGGGCCACCAGCTTCGTCCACGCGGTCACGACGAGTTCGCCGGTCTCGTCGTGCACGTCACCGCGGATGTCCAGGATGTCGTTGCCCGCGAGGGACTTGACCGACTCGATGGTCGAGGTGACCGTCAGCCGGTCCCCCGCCCGTACCGGCCGCCGGTAGGCGAACTTCTGGTCGCCGTGCACCACACGGCTGTAGTCCAGTCCCAGCTGCGGGTCCTGGACGACCTGCGCGGCGGCGCTGAAGGTGATCGTGAAGGCGAAGGTCAGCGGGGCGATCACATCGGGGTGACCGAGCGTCCGGGCCGCCTCGGGGTCGGTGTAGACGGGATTCGCGTCACCCACCGCCTCGGCGAACTCACGGATCTTTTCCCGGCCCACCTCGTACGGCGCGGTGGGCGGATACGTCCGCCCCACGAACGACTGGTCGAGCGCCATGGACTGGCTCCCTCCTGAATGTTGATCACCATGTCTGATGTGCCGACAGGCGTCGCGATCGACGGCCCACGACAAACGACACGAGGCCGCCCCCAAAGGGGACGGCCTCGTGTACGAGCCTGTTTCAGCGAGTTTCGCGGTGCGCGGTGTGCGAGTTGCAGCGCGGGCAGTGCTTCTTCATCTCAAGACGGTCCGGGTTGTTACGCCGGTTCTTCTTGGTGATGTAGTTCCGCTCCTTGCACTCCACGCAGGCCAGCGTGATCTTCGGGCGGACGTCGGTGGCAGCCACGTGAGTGCTCCTTGGACGGACGATGGACGGATGGTGCACCTCCATGCCGCAAAGGCCATGGGGGCGCATAAAAGAGTAGCCGACCGGAGGACCGACCCCACAATCGGCTACTGTGTGTAGCGGTGACCGGACTTGAACCGGTGACACAGCGATTATGAGCCGCTTGCTCTACCGACTGAGCTACACCGCTGCGATGTCGGTTCACCCCGCCCGAAGGCGAGGATCACCTACATCAGAGCCCCAATACGGAATCGAACCGTAGACCTTCTCCTTACCATGGAGACGCTCTGCCGACTGAGCTATTGGGGCGAGCGATGAAGACATTACACGGTCTGCCGCCGTTCGCCCAAATCCGTTTCGGTGCGCCCGGCGGGCCCCTTCCGGCCCGTGCTCACAAAGGCGCTCCCCGGCGTGCCGTCCGCCGTCCACCCGGCCGACCTCGCACGTCACACGCCCCTCACCGGCCCCGTACCGGCGGCCCCTAGGCCGACCTGCGACCGCGCCGGTACGACTATTGCGCTCCTCCTCGAAGCGCACCCCGAGCGCCCCTACGCTCGTCTCACGCTGTGTGACCCCCTCCGGCTCCCACGCCACGACTCCGCGCCACCCGGGCGGTGTGTGAAACGCCACCTGAGCAGTACGCGGACGCCGCCCGAGTCCGACCGCCCCACGCAGGAGCGCGATGCCCGACAGCCAGCCGCAACCCCCCGACGGGGCCACCGCGGACTCCACCGCGCTGCTGCTCTGCGGCGCGAGGCTCACGGACGGCCGGACGGTCGACGTACGGCTCAGCGGCGGCCGCATCGAGGCGGTCGGCACCGCGGGCTCCCTCCCGCCGCACTCCTCCCGGGTGGATCTGGCGGGCTTCCTGCTGCTGCCCGCCCCCGCCGAGCCGCACCTCCACGGCGACACGGCCCTCAGCGCCGAGACCCCGGGCCCCGTCTCCTACGACCCGCGGGACGTCCAACGGCGCGCCACCGAGGCCGCTCTGCTGCAACTGGGCCACGGGGCGACGGCGCTGCGCTCGCACGTGCGGATCGGCGACGTACAAGGCCTCGGGCCACTGGAGGCGGTGCTGCAGGCCCGCCGCTCGCTGCTCGGACTGGCCGACCTGACCGCTGTCGCCGTGCCCCGGCTGCTGACGGGCGTCGCCGGCGCGGACGGTCTGGCCGTCCTCAGGGACGCGCTGAAGATGGGCGCCGGCGTGGTGGGCGGCTGCCCCGACGCCGACCCCGACCCCACCGGCTACGTAGAGACGCTCCTCGAGATCGCCGCCGAGTACGGGTGCCCAGTCGACCTCCACACCCATGGGGACGACCCGGCACGGCTGGCCCGGCTCGCCGCCATGGCGGGCGGGCTGCGGCCCGGCGTGACCGTCGGGCCGTGCGCCGGTCTCGCCCGGCTGCCCAGGGACATCGCATCCCGGACCGCGGACCGGCTCGCGGCGGCGGGCGTCGCCGTCGTCTCACTGCCCCAGGGCGGCTGCGCGGGCGTGGAGCAGCGCGGCAACGCGCCGGTGCGGCTGCTGCGGGCGGCGGGCGTACGGGTCGCGGCGGGCAGCGGGGCGCTGCGGGACGTGAGCAACCCGGTGGGGCGCGGGGATCCGCTGGAGGCCGCGTACCTGCTGTCGTCCCAGGCCGGAATACGGCCCTCGGACGCGTACGGCTGCGTGGCCGGCACCGCCCGCGCGGTGATGGGGCTGCCGGCGGTGCGGGTCGAGGCCGGCTTCCCGGCGGAGCTGCTCGCGGTGCGGGGGACAGGGATCTCGGGCGTGCTGTCGCTCGCGTACAGCCGCATCGTCATCCACCGGGGGCGGGTGGTGGCCCGGACGAGCGCGGTGCGCGAGTACTGCGACTCGGCTGCGGCGGTTGCGCTCGAACTTCCGCGCCAGGGACGGCCGGACGCGAGCCCGTGACACCGCGTCGCCTCCCGTGCGAGGCAGCCGGACGACTATTCGGCGACTGGCGCACGACTGTCTGAGCGGGAAGCGGGCTTCGGACGTACGGTCGTAGACATGCGCATTGTCATCGCTGGTGGACATGGTCAGATCGCTCTGCGTCTCGAACGGCTGCTCTCCGCGGCCGGCCACGAGGTCGCCGGGATCATCCGCAACCGCGACCAGGGCGACGACCTGCGCGCGGCCGGAGCCGAACCGGTGCCACTCGATCTGGAAACGGCGTCCGTGGAAGAGGTCGCGGCCGTGCTGCAGGGCGCGGGCGCCGCGGTGTTCGCCGCCGGAGCCGGCCCGGGCAGCGGCACCGAACGCAAGGACACCGTCGACCGCGGCGCGGCGGTGCTCTTCGCCGACGCGGCCGAACGGGCGCGCGTACGGCGCTACATCGTCATCTCGTCGATGGGCGCGGACGCCGCACACGAGGGCGACGACGTCTTCGACGTGTACCTGCGGGCCAAGGGCGCCGCCGACGACTACGTACGCGGCAAGAGCAGCCTCGACTGGACCGTTCTGCGGCCGGGTCAGCTCACGAACGACGCGGGCAAGGGCCTGGTGCGCCTGGCGGCGTCGACGGGACGCGGACCGGTGCCGCGGGACGATGTGGCGGCGGTGCTCGCGGAGATGATCGAGACACCGGCCACGGCGGGGCTGACGCTGGAGCTGATCAGCGGCTCGACACCGGTCAGCGTGGCGGTGAAGGACGTCGCGGGCAACTGAAGCCGCGGGGGCGCGGCGGGGCGGGCTCGACGCGGCGCGTCGATGCCGCTGGCGATCCCCTGCGCCCGCAGGGTTCTTGAGGGCATCCGGGCATGAGGTGATGAGGTCATGAGCAATCACGCACAGCAGGTCCTGCCGGTGGTCGTGGAGCGCGAGGAGCGGCTCTACGCGTACATCCGCGGCTCGGTACGGATGGACGCCTTCGCCCTGATCGCCGACCGGCTGCCCGAACTCGTCAACTGGCTGGCGGGCAGGGGCGCGGAGCTCGCGGGGGCACCGTTCTTCCGCTACAACACCGTCGACCTGGACGGGGAGTCGGTGGTCGAGGCCGGCGTGCCCGTGATGGTGGCGCCGGAGCCGGAGGGCGACATCGGCGTGGCCGTCCTGCCCCCGGGCCGCTACGCGACCGTCATCCACTCCGGCCACCCCGCCCGGCTCGTCGACGCGGTCACCGCGCTGCGCGAGTGGGCGGCGCGGGAGGGGCGGGAGTGGGACATGACCGTCGTCGACGGCGTGGAGCACTGGGCGTGCCGGACCGAGTCGTATCTGACCGACCCGCGGGTGGAGCCGGACATGTCGAAATGGCGGGTCGAGCTCGCCTTCCGCCTGGCCGACTGACGGCGACGCGACGCCGAAGGGCCGGCGAGCTTTCCACGTCAGGGCATACGACGATGGCCCCCGGTCTGCGTTTCCGCAGATCAGGGGCCATCACTTCGCGTGGCGGCGCCAGGATTCGAACCTGGGTAGGCTAAGCCGACGGATTTACAGTCCGCTCCCATTGGCCACTCGGGCACACCGCCATGGGATGTCGCCGGTGGAGGGGCCGCTGGGGGCCGTGCTCCGTGGCAACGACGTAAACGATACCTGATGTGCAGGGGTGCTTCGCCACCGGATTGATCAGCGCCTGGGGCGGGCGGGGGTGGCTAGGCTTGGCCGAGCGGTACGGGGTGTCCCGGCCGCGCCTCCACGCACCCGATACAAGGAGCCACAGGACATGGCCGACTCCAGTTTCGACATCGTCTCGAAGGTCGAGCGGCAGGAGGTCGACAACGCCCTCAACCAGGCCGCGAAGGAGATCTCCCAGCGCTACGACTTCAAGAACGTCGGTGCCTCGATCTCCTGGTCCGGCGAGAAGATCCTGATGCAGGCGAACTCCGAGGACCGCGTCAACGCGATCCTGGACGTCTTCCAGAGCAAGCTGGTGAAGCGCGGCATCTCGCTGAAGGCGCTGGACACCGGCGAGCCGCAGCTCTCCGGCAAGGAGTACAAGATCTTCGCCTCGATCGAGGAGGGCATCTCGCAGGAGAACGCCAAGAAGGTGGCGAAGATCATCCGTGACGAGGGCCCGAAGGGCGTCAAGGCGCAGGTCCAGGGCGACGAGCTGCGCGTCAGCTCGAAGAGCCGCGACGATCTGCAGGCCGTGCAGGCGCTGCTCAAGGGGCAGGACTTCGACTTCGCGCTGCAGTTCGTGAACTACCGCTGAGCAGAGCCGCTGACCTGCGCTAGCGGGAAACGATCTTCTTCGGAGGGCACAACGCGGGCACATCGCCGAGGACCGCCTCTACTGCGGCTCGCGTCGTGTCTTCCTCATCGGGCCACAGGTGCGTGTACGTATCGAGCGTGATCGAAGGCTTCGCGTGGCCCAGGCGACGCTGAACCGTCTTCACGCTCTCCCGGTGCTTGATCAACGCTGAGGCGTAGAAGTGCCTCAGGTCGTGCATGCTCGCGCCCTCTGGCACGCGCACGCGCGCGGGCTCCCTTCCGTCCGGTCGGCCGAGGCGTACCCACTGCTCGTACGCCTCGGCATACGCCGCATCGAGGAGCTTGTTCGCGTTCGCCTCGGTGCGCTCCCAGACGTGAGCCCAGTTGCCGCGCCGTAGCGACTCGCGCCGATCGCTGGTGAACAGCAGCTGGGCTTTGCGCCGGCGCGGCTTGCGCGGGTCCGTCCGGTCCTCGATGTCCACCGGCACGGCCGGGAAGCGCTGAAGGTGCGCGGCCAGGGCGTCGACCGCTGAACCGACCAGCGGCACGGTTCGGTAGCTCTCGTGCGTTTTCGGCTCGCCGAGGTACGGCTCCCCTGCCTCAGGGCCGATGAGCTGCTGCCGCACCGTGACCTCGCGCCGCAGGAAGTCGATGCAGTCGACCTCCAGCCCGAACAGCTCGCCCTGCCGCAGCCCAGACGCCGCCGCCAGCAGGTTCAGCGCCCGGTATCGCTCGGGGGAGGCGTCGATCAGGGCCCGTACGGCGGAGGCGTGCAGAGGGACGATCTCCACCTTCCGCACGTCCGGAACCTTGAGACCGGTGCACGGGTTGATTGCGATGATCCGGTCGCGTACGGCCGTGCCGCAGATGGTGACCAGGTAGGCGTAGGTCACGCGCAGGGTGGATGGGGCGAGGTGCTGCGCCCGGTCCTTGATCCACGCCTGGATCTCGCTCGGGCGGATGCTGACCATCGGCCGGTCGCCGAAGGTCGGGTAGATGTGGATCCGCAGTGCGCGCTCAACACGGGAGGCGGTGCCGTCGCGGTGCACGGCGTTCGTGCGCCAGCGTTCGCCGATCGAGCGGAGGCTCTCCTTGCCGGCCGCCGGGTCGACGTACAGCCCGCGGGCAAGGTCGGCCTCGATCGTGGCCGCGCGGGTGTCGGCCTGGCTGCGCTTGGCGAAGTTCTCCTTCTGCTGCTCGCCCGCAGCATCGCGCCAACGGACCTGCCAGCGCTTGCCCTTGCCGTGGTCCGCGCTGGGCACGAGCGGGCGTGTCTTGGTGCTGTGCTCGGTGCAGAGCTCGGCATCCTTCGACGGCCGGGACAGGTGCCAGCGATCGTAGACGCTAGCCATCCGCAGCCTCCCCAAGCCCAAGGAACCTGCGCACCTCTGGCCTCAGCGCGTAGTTGCGCTCCTTCACCAGCTCGGTGATGCGCGACCCCACAGGAGGCGGGCAAACCCCGGCAACCACCAACGCCCGGAGGGCGTCAAGCACCTGCTCGACTGCGTCTTCGTACAGCCGGCGCGCCGTGCGTGCCTTGTCGGAGCCAGGTTCACGCAGCTCCATTTCGAGCTTGCGGTCGTACCACTCCTGCTCGCTCTGGAGCGCGTCCTGGTACCGCCGCACGTTGTCCATGAGGCTCACCGAGTCGTGCCAGTGGCTGCTGGTGCCGCGGTCCTTCTGCTCTTGGGACAACAGCGTTCGCCCCGTGAGCCAGGAGGCGTACGTGTACCAGTCAACGACGTACGTAGGTGTCACCGCGACCTGATCGCCTTCGGCGGAGAGCCGACCGCCCGTGTGCTCTTCCGAGAGCGGAAGAAGCAGGCCGGCCACGGGCACCCCGAGCGCAGTGGAGAGCGCCATCAGTTCGTCCACTGTGACCTCGCGAGGTCGTCTTTCCGCAGCGGGCTTCTGGCCACGTTCGATGTTGGCCAGGGACGACTGGGTAAGTCTGGTCGCGCCGACCCGTGCGCACTCTTCGGCCAGGCGCCGGACGCTCCACCCCCGCGCCTGTCGATAACGGCGCACCTGCTCGGCCACCACGGCCCCTACATTCACCACCGATTCGGTCACAGCGACAAAAGTACGCGGCGCATTGACAGAAGTCCAGCAGTAGCGGCAAGCTATGCACAGTTCGGTCACACCGACCGAATCCTGTGTCTGATTGACGGAGATCCGCATGACGCGCGTATCCCTTCCGAAGCCCGCGCCCGCTGTAGCGCGTCGCCCCCTGGCCACTCCGCACGAGATCGCCGAGTACTGCGGCGTTCCCATCGCCACCGTCTACGCGTGGTCCAGCCGAGGGAACGGCCCGAAGCTCATCAAGGTCGGCCGGCACCTGCGGGCGCGCTGGGACGACATCGAGAAGTGGCTCGACGCCCAGACCATCGCCGCATGAGAACGGCCCCCAGCTGGCGCGCCAACGCCGTGCTGAGGGCCTGAAGCCCCATCCATCGCTGAACAGCCGAACGGCGGCGCGGGCCCTACACCCGTTGCGCCGCCGTCGAAAGGAACTCCAGATGCAGAGTGCCACGATCGCCCCGGAGATCGCCACCGCACGAACCGGCCACCTGCCGTACGTCGTCGCTCAGGCCTCTCCCGCCGACCAGCTGCCCGTCGACCCCGCGGCCCTCCTGCTCCTCTCCGGAGCCGCGCAGGACGCCACCGCAGTCACCCCGCGCGAGCATGCCACCGCCGCACTCGACACCTTCACCGGCCAGGCCGTCATCGCCCTGCGCGCCCTGGCCCTCGAGCACCAGGCCGCCGGACGCGACGTCCGCCAGGAGCTCCTGGACGACGCAGGCCTCTTCGGCGCCATCGGCGAGGCCATCGAGGACGCGCTCAACACCGTGATGCGGGAGTACCCGCGCGCGTGACCGACCGCACCGAACCCGAAGCGCCCCGGCAGCACGCCGGGGCCTCCGGGCTGCCCTCTCCTGAAGGACGGACGCCGATGCCTGGCCGCCTGGAGTACGAGCGCGCGATTCGGCGCAGTGACCTGCCGCCGCCGTCGCGCCACCTCGCACTCACCATCGCGACGTGGGCGGACATGAACACCGGTGCCATCCCTGACCGCTTCCAGCCGTCGCTGGGCACGCTGGTGGACGCGACCGGCCTCGCTCGCGCCACCGTGCGCACACACCTTGATCGGCTTGAAGACGGGAAGTGGCTGGAGCGGCACCGGCCAGACGAGGTCAAAGCACGTACCGAGCACGCGCGTACCCGCTACGTGCTGATCATCCCGCCAGAGGCTAGGGCAGGAGATACCCCAGACCTAGGGCAAGAGCTGCCCCAGCCTAGGGCAGCAGATGCCCCAGCCAAGGGCAGGAGATCCCCTAGCCCTAGGGCAGGAGCTGCCCCCAAGAGTCCCCGGCAGTCCCGGAAGTCCCCCAAGTCCCAGGAAGTAGCCAAGGCAGCGGGCAAGCCCGCCACCCGAGCAACCTCCGCGCCCGACGCCATGCCGATCGAAGACCGCATGTACGCCTGGGCCGCCGCCAAGGGCCTCGACCGCCCCCGCGTCGACCGCGAACACGAACGCTTCCTCGACCACCACCGCGCCAAGGGCTCCACCTTCAAGGACTGGGGAGCCGCCTGGCGCACCTGGATGAGCCGCGCACTCGACTACGCGCCGCGCTCCCAGGCCGCTACCGGCGGGCACCAACCCCGCCCCCAGCGCATCCCCGATTCCGCATACCACGACGAAGGGCAACGATTCTGATGCCCGAGCCCATCACCCTCGACGGCACGAAGGCCATGGCCCGCATGCAACAGGCCCTCGCCGCACGCGGCCTGAACCACATCACCGCAGGCCCGATCAACGACAACCCCACCCCCGACGAACCCGGCCACCCCGAGTACCACCGCCGCCAACGCGTCGCCGTGGCCCTCGCCCGCCTGGAGACCGCCACACCAAAGCGGTACCGGCAGGCCACCGTCAGCCACCCCGACGTCATCGCCTGGGCAGACCGCGTCATCGAAGACCACGACACCGCCGGCGCCCTCCTCCTCTTCGGCGACGTCGGCACCGGCAAGACCCACCAGGCGTACGGCGCTCTCCGCCGCATCGCCGAAGCCGGACTCACGCGCTACTCGCTGATCGCCACCACGGCCGCCGACATGCACGGCAACCTCCGGGTACACCCCAGCGACCCCCAGCACGACATCGAGCACGAACTCCGCCGCTACTGCCGCGTCCCACTGCTGTTCCTGGACGACATCGACGTGTTCAAAGAGTCCGAGACCACCGAGCAGAACATGTTCCGGCTCCTGAACGAGCGCTACAACGAGTGCCGCCCGCTGATCATGACGAGCAACCTCCTGGTGCGCGACCCCAGCGGCAGCCGAGACCTCGCCACGGTCCTGGGCGAACGGATCACGTCACGCCTGTCGCAGATCGCCACCGTCGTGCCGATCAGCGGCCCTGACCGGCGCCCGGAGTTCCGATGACAGACACCTGCCCCCGGTGCCTCACCAGCACCGAGCCCCAGCCCCCGGCAGACGACCCCCAGCGGTACGTCTGCGGGGCCTGCGGCCACTCCTGGGCCACCAGCCGCACCTACAACCTCCAAGAGCCCTACGCCACCTACGACGACCCCGACGCCTGGGAAGCCCACGACCCCCCGCCTTCGCAGCACCGCGAACCCGGCAACTGGTGGGACGACCCCCACGCTTCGGACCCCGCCGAACCCGACACCGACACCCAGCTGGTCGCCGCCATCCTCGCCCGACAGCCCGCCTACGAGATCACCCTCACCCGCCTCGACACCACGCCGGTGGACCAGTGCACGCGTCGCGCACACGCGCGCGAGACACACCCAGCCTCCGCCGGGGGAACCGGTTCCCTGCCGATTTCGGCCCTTCGCGCGCGAGACACACCCCCTGGAGCCCTCGCATGATCCTGAACGACACCCAACTCCGCTGGCACTCCCGAGTCGTCAGCCTCGCCCGCAAGTCCGGATGGTCCGTCTTCGAACCGCAGCTCACCCGCAGCCTCAAGCAGCACGACCCGTCGATGGTCCTCACCAAGGGATCGCGGCTCCTGGTGGTGTGGCTGCGGACCGGCCGCCCCCGAGCCGACCGCCGGCCTCCCGTGGACCGGTACGCGACTGGTGTCGAGACGTACCTGTGGTACCCGTCCGATGAGGCGCAGATGGCTCTGGCTCTGACTGGTCTGGATGCGGGCGATGGTGACGGCTGCTGACGGGCCGCGGGTCCTCGAGGACGGGTCGGTAGCCATCCCGGCCCGCCTCGCCGCAAGCGTGCACGGCGCCCTCACGCTCGGCTTCGGCGAATGGACACGGATCAACCCGGCCGGCCTCACCCCAGAGGCCCGCACGCTTCTGGCCTGCCTCCGCACAGCCGCCGAACACCCCGCCCCGCCCGCCACTTCCTCCGAAGGAAGCCCACTCGCCCCAACTGCCACGCTCGGAGCGAGTGATGTGGCACGGGTCCTCAACTGCTCCAGGCGTTGGGCGACCCACCTCCTGGCGTCCGGCCGGCTCGAGGCATGGCGAGTCGGCCGGACGTGGGCGACCACCGCCGCAGCGCTCGACAGCTTCCGCTACGGACGCCAGGAGGGCCCCCATGGGATCGCAGGACCAACACCGCCGGCCTGACCTTTTCGGTGCCGTCAGCGCCGACCAGGCCGCCAAGCAGCAACTCGCCGCAGACAAGGCCGCCCCCGAGCGCCAGGCCCGCGAACAGCAACTCGCCGCAGACGCCGCCCTGCACGGCACCCCCGCCTGGGACGCGCTGAGCCCCGCCCGCCAGCAGCTGGTCGCCGCCCAGGCCCTCCGCACGGCCCGCACCGCAGGGGGCAACGATGCAGCCTGACCTCATCGCCACCGCCCAGCGCGAGCTCGCCGACGCTCAGCAGGTCCTCGCCGCTCTCCAGGAGCGCGTACGCGAAGGCGACACCGACATCACGCCCGACCAGCTCGCCGCACAGCGCGAGCTCATCGGCTTCGCAGAACTCCGTGTCGAGGCCGCGCACCGCAAGCACGCAGCCGAGACCACGGCCGACCGCGAACGCCGCGCACAGGCCGCTGCACAGGCCGGCCGCGACCTCCTGGCCGCCGACGACACCCAGCCCATCATCGACGCCGTACGCGCCGCAGCCGACGCCCTGCGGCACCTCGTGAAGGTCGCGGCCGACCGCAACGCCGCGATCGGCGACGCGGCCCAGGACCTCGTGGCCATCAACGCAGAGCTGAAGAACGCCACAGCCGACGATCACTCGTGGCCCATCGACCAGTTCGGCGTGCGAGCCATGACGTCGCCGGCCTCCGTCATCGTCCTGGGCGAAGGCAGTACGCGCGCCGTGTACCCCGGACGCCTGGCCGCCGCCGCCCTCCACCTTGCGCTGACCGGCGACAAGCCCGAGCAGGAGCACGCCCGCAAGTTCATGAGCGGACTCCCGAACCAGGTAATCGCCCGGATCGGAGAGGACATCCCCGGCCTGGCCGACGCACTGCGGCTCACCCCCGAGGAGTGGGAGGCCGCCACCCCGGAGCAGCGTCGCGAGCTCACGGCCCAGGAGCGGCGTCCCGTCGACACCAGCCCGGCCCCGGCCGACCAGTAACCGGAGGCACGGCCCATGGCACTCAACATCGGCGAACTCGTCGCTTCCCTGCGCGCGGACGACTCAGGATTCCGGCGCGGCCTCAGCAACGCGGAACGGACCCTGGCCGGGTTCACCCGCGACGCCACGGGACAGCTCAGGGACATGCACGGCCGGTTCGTGTCCCAGTCGAACGCCATGGGCCGCGCCCTCGGTGGCGCCCTCTCCCGCGGCGCCACCGCCGCCGTCGACGTCCTGAAGCGCATCGGCCCCGCCGCTGCCGGCATCGGCGTAGGCGTACCCGTCGCAGCAGCCCTCACGGCCGCGCTCGGGGGCCTCGCAGCGGGCGCGGTCGCGGCCGGCATCGCCGTCAAGGCGTTCAGCCTGGCTGCCGGACCGCAGATGGAGGCAGTCAAGAACGTCGCCCAACTCGCCGCAGCAGCCGAGGAAGCAGCAGCCGAGGGGGGCGAGAAGGCCGCCGCGGCGCAGAAGGCGTACACCGACGCGCTGGGGAAGCTGCCTCCCGCGACACAGGCCACAGCGAAGGCGTTCGTCGGCCTGAAGAGCGACTACCAGGCATGGTCGGACGGTCTCAGCAGCACGACGATGCCCGTGTTCACCAAGGGCATTGAGATTCTGCGCAGCCTGCTGCCGACCCTCACGCCGTTCGTGAAGGCCGCTGCGGCGGCGCTGGGCGACATGCTGGACCGGGTCGCGGTCGGTGTGAAGTCCGCCAAGTTCAAGGAGTGGGCTGCCGACATGGCCGCTGCCTCCGGCACCGCGCTGAAGAACTTCATCACCGTGATCGGGAACCTCGGCAAGGGGTTCATGGGCCTGATGCAGGCATTCCTGCCCGCGTCCGCTGGCGTGACCGGCGGGCTGGTGTCCATGAGCGCCGCGTTCGCCGACTGGGGCACCTCGCTGAAGGGCTCCGAAGGCTTCGCCCAGTTCATCGACCTCGCGAAGGAGGGCGGACAGCTCATCGCCAGCCTCGCCAAGGCCGCGGTGAAGCTCGTCGTCGCCCTGGGCCCGCTGATCGGCATCTCCGCCCAGATCGCGCTGGCCTTCGCCGAGATCGTCAACGGCATCCCTACCCCGGTCCTGGCCGGCCTCGCCGCCGCCATCGCTACGGCCGTCGTGGCGATGAAGCTGTGGGCTGCGGCGCAGGCCCTGGTGGCCCTGCGGAACCGGATCTGGACCACGACCCAGTGGCAGCTGAACGCGTCGATGCTGGCCAACCCCGTGTTCCTGGTGATCGCCGCGATCGTCGCCCTGGTCGCGATCGTCGTCATCGCGTACCAGAAGTCGGAGACCTTCCGGGACATCGTCCAGGCCGTCTGGACGACCCTGAAGACGTGGATCAAGACCGCTGTCGATGCGATCGCCGCGACCATCGGCTGGTTCGCCGACCTGCCAGACAAGATCAGTGGATGGTTCCAGGACGCGAAGGACTGGGCCATCCGCAAGATGGCCGAGATGGTCGTGTGGCTGACCGGCCTGCCGGGCCGCGTCTGGTCCGCCATCTCGGGGCTCGGCTCCAAGCTGAGCGAGGCGGCGAGCAAGGGCTTCCAGAAATTCCGTGACGCGGCGGCCCGCAAGGTCGCCGGCTTCGTCGCCTGGGTGCGCGACATGCCGGGCCGGATCACCCGCGCCATCGGCAACATGGGCAGCCTGCTCTACAACAAGGGCCGCGACATCGTGCTGGGCCTGTGGAACGGCATCAAGGGCATGGGCGGCTGGCTGCGCGACACCCTGATGGGCTGGGCCCGCGATCTGATCCCCGGGCCGATCGCGAAGGCCCTCGGGATCTCCAGCCCCTCGCGCGTGATGGCGAAGCAGGTCGGCCGGTGGATTCCCGCTGGTGTCGTCGATGGCATCCAGGCCGGCTCACCAGCCGTAGACAAGGCCATGTCCAACCTTGCGACCACGCCCACGCCCGCCGCCATGGGCAGCGCCTCCGCAGGTCGTGACGGCCGCCAGAAGCCCATCCAGATCCGCATCGACTCAGCCGGAAGTCGGTTGGACGACCTGCTTGTCACGACGCTCCGCAGGTCGATTCGCATCGGCGGCGGCAACGTCCAGCTTTACCTGGGGCAAGGGAGATGACAACCGTGAACGGCATCGCCAACCCCTATGCCCTTGTGCACTGGTCGACAGAGGTCGCCTGCTGGCAGCTCCTGATCCTCACCGCCGACGATGAACCCGGACTGTTCCATGTGACATGGCCGGAGTGGCAGGTCCAGGACGGTCCGCCGACGCTGCTCATGCGCTATGACGCGCTGGCACAGCTGGGTTACGTGGTGATGGCCGGTGGTCCGGATGCATGGCGCCCGTTGCACGACGACGACGGAATGCCGATCCCCAGTGCCACATTCACCGCCGTGCGGCTGCTGGGCGCGGATGAGCTCACGGCCGAACCGTTGCCCGACCCGGCCTGAACGACGACCAGGCGCCCGGTCCCTCGAGGGCCGGCGCTCTGCTCTCCCCAAGCCCCCGCGTCCGCCCGTACGCTGCACAGGTAGGCCTTACGCCAGCGGAAGGGGCACAACCGTGGACATCCCCGAGGACCTCCCCATAGGGCAGCGCATCCGGCTCCTGCGCGAATCACGGGGCATGTCCCGCGACATGCTGGCCAGCATGTGCGGCCGCGGCTCCGACTGGCTGAAGAAGATCGAATCCGGCGAACGGCAGCTCCGCCAGCACACACTCATCCACCGCCTGGCCGCCGCCCTCCAGCTCTCCGACGCCTCCGTCATCACCGGCACCACCGACGTCGCGCAGCCCGTCCAGATCGGCCGCCTGAACCACCCAGCAATGCCCCCGATCTGGGACGCCGTGATGAACCGGCGCCTCACCATCGCCCCGCAGGCCGGCCCCATCGATGTCGCCGGCCTCCAAGGCCGCGCCGACCAGACATGGCAGCTCTGGCACACCTCCAGCAGCAACCGCACCGAAGTCCTCCAGCTGCTGCCCGCGCTCATCCGCCAGGCCGACACCGCCGTCCGCTCCCTCGACGGAGACGACCGTCGCGCCGCCCTGGTCGCCCAGTCGGACATCTACCGCCTGACGGGCCAGGCGACCGCGTACGTCGCTCCCGGAGAACTGGCCTGGGTCGTGGCCGACCGCGCCCTGGCCGCCGCTCAGGACGCCGACCAGCCCGCCGCCATAGCGGCCGCCGCCTGGAACATGGGCAACATCCTCCGCGAGACGTCGTATCCCGAAGAGGCCCTGCGCGTCGTCACCGAGGCCGCCGACCTCATCCGCCCCCACCTGGAGACCGCGCCGGACGACTGGCGCGGCATCTACGGCGCGCTCCAGCTGCATGCCGCCGTCACCTCCGCCCGCGACGGGCGCAAGGGCGAGGCATGGCGGTACTGGGGCGCCGGTGACCAGGTGGCCAAGAGCCTGCCGGCGCACTACGTCCACCCGTCGACCGTGTTCGGCCGCGCGAACGTCGACTTCCACCAGGTGTCCGTCGCCGTAGACCTCCACACCTCCCGCGAAGCCCTCTCCCTGGCCGACGACATCGACCCCGACGCCATGCCCTCTGTGGAGCGTCGCGCCCGCCTGTGGGTGGAAGTCGCCCGCGGGCACCTCCAGCGCGGCGACCACACAGCTGCGCTGCACGTCATGGCCCTGGCCCACGAGATCGGTGCCGAGACAGTCGAGTTCACCCCCTCCGCCCGTACTGCGGTGGCGGAGCTGTGGAAGCGCGCGCCCCGCGCCCTGCGCCCGGAGGCCGCCCGGCTCGCCGAGGAGATCGGTCTGCCCGAGGCCGGATAGGGGGACAGTCTGGGTAACGGGGACACTCTGTCCCCGTTACCCGTTGGTACTCCCCGTACGGTGACGGCCCGTCAACGGCCGCTCACACCAGGGGAGACCATGGTCGGCAAACACTGGCACGCCTCACCGCGCCCGAACGCAGCTCCGACAGGGGACGTGGACACCGGAGAGATCCGCGTGCCGCTGGAGATCTTCAGCCTCGACCGCTCCCAGGGCGACGTTGACCTGGTGCTCTCCCGGCTCGAGGCGGAGCACCTGCACGCGCACCTCTCGCGCCTGATGAACCCCTCGCGGCTCGTCGGGCAGCACCGTCCATCTGGGGTCCTGTGATGCGGCGCACGATCATCAGGGCCGCCGACTGGCACCTGGGCCTGGACACCACGGAGGGAGCCCCGCAGCAGCCGCTGCACGAAGCCGAGTGCACGACGTGCGGGGCCCGTTCGGGCGCGACGGAGGGGAAGCGGCTCCCGGCGGAGACGTGGGCCATCAAGCACACCGGAGAGAGGCCGGCGCACCGCTCCTTCCGCGCCACTGCCACCTCGTTCTGGCGCGTAACCCCGGCGCCCGGCAACCCCTACGCCGGCAGCGAGGCGGAGGTATCTCGTGGCTAGCACCCTGGCCTGCGCCCTCTGTCCCGAGACGACACCGCCGCCGGACGCAGTCATCGGCTACCGCCCGGCCGGGTCCGGCCCCGGCTGGCCGATCCTCGCGCACCTCGTCTGCGCCGCCCAGTCCGGCGCCGCCGTCGTGGGCGAGTGGACCAGCGAGGACACCGAGCAGCTGGCGCGCGCCTGGGCGGGAGGCGCACCGTGACAGCGCTGCAGATCTGTGTCCGCTGTGATCGGCCGATCATGGGCGAGGCGGAGACCGTGCCGCAGCTCTGGGCGACCAGCGGCGCCCGGCCGGATGACCACCGGCACAAGGCCGGCGACCCGGAGTGCCGCCCCCGAACCCAGCGCGACCCGTGATGCTCCTGGCCGTGGCCGCCGCCGATCGGTCGCGGCCGGGAACGCAGACGGCCCCCAGTGTCGAGGTCTGGGGGCCGTTGCTCGGTGGGCTGTGGCCCACGATAGACCGCGGCCGGTGGCGTGATGTGCATCCGCTGCTGGCCGCGTGCGGCTGGAGGTCCTGAGCACCGCCCGTGCGTGTGCCGGCCCCCAGGCCGCAGGAAGGCCCCGACCGATTCCGGTCGGGGCCTTTCCCGTACGCCGGGGCCGGGCCTGTGTGACGCAGGCCCGGCCCTCTGGTGATCACTTTACGGGTGCCCGCCTACTGAAAACCGTGGTCGCTTTCGCGGCATGGGCGGAGTGATCAATGTCCGCAGCCGGGCTTGCTCCACCAGCCGCAGACTTCGCAGTAGACGTACCCGAGGAGTCTGGCGATCATCGTTCGGTCACCTCCTCGCGCACTGGGTGCAGCGTGCACATAACCCCTTCCGGGCTGTGCACCACTCTCGCGACTTCGATGCGCTCACCTGCGTAAACGTCGCGGTTCGCGCCGCCGCGAAGCGGTGGGGGAGTGGCGGACGAATCGGACATCACCCAGGCCGCGTACAGCCAGAGGACCGGCACGGCGAACAAGACTGCCGGCGCCCGGTGAGCCAGCGTCCCGGCGAACCACGACGTCCCCAGCAGCAGCGCGGACCGGACAAGGAGAGGGCCGCAGCCGCCTGGAGAGATCCAGCCGCCCGCGCCGTGCAGCAGCAGGCCCGTCCCGAGCGCCACCCGGCGCCCGGCCGCCGCCATCCCGCGGCCGGCCGCGCGCAGCTGGTCGCGGGCGCTCACAGGAGACCCACGATCACGTCGCCCGCAGTGGACACCGCCGGGCTCAGCACATACCCGGCGATCCCGGCGACCCCGGAGGACAGTCCGAGGCAGATGCCCGAGACGACCGCGCGCAGGATCGTCCAGTTGAAGCCGCGCCGCTTACACCAGACGGCTACCAGGGCGACCGTGGCGACCACGACGAAGGCGTGCCCGCCCGCGGTGAGCGTCAGGTTCGACGTACGGGTGACTTCGGGGCTGTCGCCGCCGACGCCGTACTCCAGCACGGCGTCGCCGATCTCGGACGAGCCCCACAGTGAGTAGTCGGCCGCCAGCCCGGCGACGCCGCCAGCGGACAGGATCAGGACCATGCCGTACAGCCAGGCCGCGGTGAACGGCAGCAGCCGCAGCAGGTGCTTGGGCTTCCCGGCCTGCTTGGCGCCGGGCCACCAGGTGACGATCTCCCAGACGAGCAAGGACAGGCCGACGACGACGCCGCCCAGCGTGACGATGTTGTGCGGGGTGAAGTTCACGGAAGAGTCCTCAGTGCAGGAGGGAGGCGGCGAGGGCCGCGAGCGTGACGATGAGGGCGACCGTCCCGAGGACGGGCAACAGATACAGATCGCGGTCCCGGACCGGGCCCGCGAGGCGGAGCCCCACGAGCCCGATCACCAGCGCCGCGAGATAGAGCGGCAGGAACATCACGCCTCCGCGAGAGCGGCGCGGCGGACGCGGCGGCCGTAGGCGTCGCTCTTGCCGAGGCGTTGGCCGATCGCGGTTCCGGTCAGTTCCGGTTCGCGCCGCAGCCAGTTCCGGGCTTCGGCCACCTGGCGGTCGAACGTGGTGTTGCCGGTGTCCTCGGAGTCGGCGTCGGCCGCCGGGTCCGGAACCGGCGGAACCGGGCGCGGTCCGGCCGGTTCCGGTGCGGGTTCCGCCACGGCCAGCGCTTCATCCCAGTGCCGGGAAAGGACCTGGTCAGCTTCGGTTCCGGCGCGGGTTCCGGTCAGTTCCGCCAGCGGTGTCCACGGCCCGAGGACCGGCACGGGCGGGATCGCGTCGGCGGGCTCCGGTGCGCGCTCGACAGTGACCGCGGCCGGGAGAGGTTCCGCCGGTTCCGGTACCGGTTCCGGTTCCGGTGCCGCCTGGTGGAGCGGCTTCTCCCCGAGCTGGTGGACGCGCCACATGACGAGCGGGGCGATGGAGGACACGGCGACGATGAGCCACGGCTCCACCGTGAGCACGCCCGCCGCCAGGAGGTGCGAGGCGGAGTTCACCGCGATCAGGACCAGGACGACGATGAGGACGTCGCGCTTGGCCCGCAGGGCGCGCACGGCGTAGATGTCGAGCGCGGCCGGCACCCCGGCGGCAACGTAGGTGCCGAACCCGCAGGCGCGGGCGAGGTCGTATTCGGCGGAGGCGAGCACGACCAGGACGGCCCCGAGCGCTCCCCACAGAAGGTAGTCGCGCTTCACTCGCCCTCCCCCGCCGTGATGGTGGCGAGCTGGCGGGCGAGGTGCCGCAGGGTCGCGGCGTAGTCGACCAGGACCGCGGCGAGCTCATCGAGGCCGGCGGGCTCGAGGGCCTGGGTGAAGCCGCCGCACTGCACGCTCACCGCGACCGTGGGGACGGGCGCGAACGGGGACTGGGCGAGGGCGGCGACGGCCAGCTGGCGGCCGCGGAACACCGCGGTGTGCTCGGGGCCGGTGTGGAGGATGTCTCCGCGGAGGGCGGGCTCCTGGTCGTGTCCGAGGCACCAGGCCGGTTCGGTGAGCTGGACCAGGCCGTGATCGAGCGTCGGCACCGTGACGGTCGGCTCGTTCATCGGCCGGCCTCCGTCCGCGGGGCCCCGGCGGCGCGGTATCCGGTGGGCGGGTGCTCGGTAAGCCGGGCCTGGAGGTAGTCGGCGGACCATCCGGGGTCGTCGCCGCGCTCGAGGACGTTCTCCAAGGCGATCCGGGCGTGCATGACGCGGTCGGCGAGGACCTGGCCGTGCACCTCCCCGTCGCCGATGGTGGCCGGGTGCGGGATGGCGAGCGCTTCGAGGACGACGGCCAGGAGCTGGCGGAGCTCGCTGGCGGTCGGGGTACGGTCCTGCATGGGTCTGGACTCCTTGTCACAGAAGGATCTGGATCAAGGCGTCGTCCGGTGCTCCAACACCGGGCGGCGCCGCTGCGTCGGGGGACGCAGGAGGGGCGCGGCAACGGCAGGGCACTTCCAGGGCACAAGATGCCGAATAACGGTGATGAACGTTGACAATCACTGACAGTAGTTTCTGCACGTCAAACCCCCTTCCGGGCGTTCAGTGCAGGTCAGAGGATCAAGCGGTAAGTACGTGAACTACCGCTGACGTCTGCGGGCGCGCCGGGGGCTACCGGGGGCGGAGCGGTTGGTCCGCTCCGCCCCCGTCCCGTGCCCCGTTCGCCGGGCGGGGGCGGGCCGGGCAGAGCCGGGCAGGGCCAGGTCCGAGTCCGGCGGGCGACGTCCGAATTCCGCCAGCCTCGGCGGGGCCGGAGCCGCAGACTCGTAGGAGCGGGGCGGACGGAAGGCCCCGGCGCCCGACCATCGTGAGGAGCACGTGAGCCATGACGACCGTGTACGAGACCGTCGACAGCCCGCTCGGTGAGCTGCTGCTGGTCGGCCGGGCATCGACGACGGCCACGGGCGGCACCGCGCTGGCCTCCCTCTCCCTGCCCGGCCAGAAGGGCGGGGCCGTCGTCCAGGACGGCTGGCGCCGCGATCCCGACGCCTTCGCGGAGATCGGACGCCAGCTCGCGGCGTACTTCGCCGGACGGCTGACCCGTTTCGACATCGAGTACGCCGATGCCGGCACGCCGTTCCAGCGCGGCGTCTGGCGGGCGGTCGAGGACATCCCCTACGGGCGGACGACCACCTACCGGGAGATCGCCGAGGCCGTCGGCACCTCCGCGGTGGGTGTACGGGCCGTGGGGACGGCGATCGGGCGCAATCCGCTGCTCGTCGTGCGGCCCTGCCACCGGGTGATCGGCGCGGACGGCGCGCTGCGGGGGTACGCGGCCGGCCTGGAGTCCAAGGCCCGGCTCCTCGGACTGGAGGGGGCGCTGGTGCCGTGAGGGAGGCGGCCTGATGAGCGGAGCACTGTTTCCACGGGAGCGGGCCGTCGTCGCCCCGGGTGCGGTGCATGTGCCCGGCTGGCTGCCGGGCGAGCGCCGGCGGGAGCTGGTGGACGCGTGCCGTGAGTGGGCGCGCGGGCCGGTGCCGATCCGGCACACGGTGCTGCCCGGCGGCGGTGTGATGTCGGTGCGGACGGTGTGCGTGGGCTGGCACTGGCAGCCGTACCGATACTCCCGTACGGCGGACGACGTGAACGGTGCGCCCGTCGCCGCGTTTCCCGAGTGGCTGGCGGAACTGGGACGCGAGGCGCTGGTCGAGGCGTACGGCGAGCATCAGGGTTACGCCCCCGACACTGCGCTGATCAACTTCTACGACGGCGCGGCCCGGATGGGGATGCACCAGGACAAGGAGGAGCGGTCCGCGGCGCCGGTCGTCTCGTTGAGCATCGGCGACTCGTGTGTGTTCCGCTTCGGCAACACCGAGACCAGGGGCCGCCCGTACACGGATGTGGAGCTGGCGTCCGGTGACCTGTTCGTCTTCGGTGGCGCCTCCCGCCTCGCGTATCACGGCGTGACGAAGGTGCTTCCCGGTACGGGTGACCCGGCGGCCGGGTTGGGCGGCGGCCGGCTGAACATCACGCTGCGGGAGACCGGGCTGACGGGCTGACGCGGACTGCCCCTGTCCGGTCGGACACCCGGCCCGGCCTGGCCTCGCCCGCTCCGCCCGGCCCGGCCCCGCCCGGTCAGCGTGAGCGGGAGTGACCGAACAGGATCCGGTAGGCGATCAGCAGGACGAGCGCGCCGCCGATGGCCGCCAGCCAAGTCGGCCCGTCGTAGAACTGGTTGGCGATCTCGCGGTCCAGATAGCGTGACGATATCCAGCCGCCGATGGCCGCCCCGGCGACGCCGATCAGAGTGGTGCCGACCAGGCCACCCGGGTCGCGCCCCGGCAGCAGGATCTTGGCTATGGCCCCGGCCAGCAGCCCGAGAACGATCCAGCCGATGATGGTCATGCCGTGAACCTGCCTTTCGTACGGTGATGTTGGTTCGTGATGTTGTCGAGGACGCTACCCGGCACGGCCGTGGTTGCGACGATCAGTAGGGTGCGGCTCATGACGCGGGAGTTGCGACGGTCGCTCGGGGTCCTCGACGCGGTGGTGATCGGTCTGGGGTCGATGGTCGGGGCGGGGATCTTCGCCGCCCTGGGGCCGGCGGCGCTGGCGGCCGGCTCCGGCCTGCTGCTCGGGCTGGCCCTGGCCGCCGTGGTGGCCTACTGCAACGCCATGTCGTCGGCACGCCTCGCCGCCGTGTACCCCGCGTCGGGCGGCGCCTATGTGTACGGGCGGGAGCGGCTGGGCGAGTTCTGGGGGTGCCTGGCCGGGTGGGCGTTCATCGTGGGGAAGACGGCTTCGTGCGCGGCGATGGCTCTGACGGTCGGTGCGTACGCCTGGCCGGGGCAGGCGCATGCGGTGGCGGTCGCCGCGGTGGTCGCGCTGACTGCCGTGAACTACGGGGGCGTTCAGAAGTCGGCGTGGCTGACGCGGCTGATCGTCGCGGCGGTGCTAGCGGTGCTCGCCGCTGTGGTGGTGACGCTGCTCGGCAGCGGTTCCGCGGAGTTCGGACGGCTGGAGCCCGCCGCCGACGCGTCGCTGGGCGGGGTGCTTCAGTCCGCGGGGCTGCTGTTCTTCGCCTTCGCCGGGTACGCGCGGATCGCGACGCTGGGCGAGGAGGTGCGCGATCCGGCCCGTACGATCCCCCGGGCCGTGCCGCTGGCGCTGGGCATCGCGCTGGTCGTCTATGCGTGTGTCGCTGTCGCGGTCCTTTCCGTACTGGGCGCCGGGGGGCTGGGGCAGGCGACGGCTCCGCTCGCCGATGCCGTGCGGGCCGCCGGAGCCTCCTGGCTGGCGCCGGTGGTTCGTGTCGGCGCCGCCGTAGCGGCGCTGGGGTCACTGCTCGCGCTGATTCTCGGTGTGTCGAGGACGACTTTCGCGATGGCGCGGGACGGCCGTCTGCCGGGAGCACTGGCCGCGGTCCATCCGCGGTTCCAGGTGCCGCACCGCGCGGAGGTCGCTGTGGGGGCCGTCGTCGCGGTGGTGGCGGCGACCGTAGACCTGCGCGGGGCGATCGGCTTCTCGTCGTTCGGAGTGCTCGTGTACTACACAATCGCCAACGCTTCCGCCTGGACGCTGAGTTCCGGACCGCGGGGCGATACACCCGTTCGAGTGGCGTGGATCGTCAGGCTGACGGCCGGCTTCGGGATCGTGGGTTGCCTGGCCCTGGCGTTCTCGCTGCCGCTGTCGTCCGTACTCGTCGGTGCGGGCGTGCTGGCGCTGGGCGCGGCGGTGTACGCGACGCGGATCCACCGCCGCGACCGCTGACCGGCGTCAGGCCTGACTGTTGAGCCGACCCGGCGGCCACGGTGCGGAGGCACGGCCCCTCGCCGAGCGAGGCGTATGGGCCCGGTCCACGAGGCGCGAGACGTGCCCGTCAGTCCGTCAGCGCGCGGTGAACGGCTGGTCCGTGCGGACGATCTCCCTGCCCAGGGGCATCAGCGACACCGGGATCAGCTTGAAGTTGGCGATGCCGAAGGGGATGCCGATGATCGTGACGCAGAGAACGAGGCCCGTGGCGATGTGGCCGAGCGCGAGCCACCAGCCGGCGAGGACCACCCACAGAACGTTGCCCACCAGCGAGGGCGCACCGGAGTCACGGCGCTCCACTGTCGTGTAGCCGAACGGCCAGAGGGCGTAGACGCCGATCCTGAACGAGGCCAGGCCGAACGGGATGCCGATGACGGTGATGCAGAGGATCACTCCCGCCAGCATGTACCCCAGGAACAGCCAGAAGCCGCTCAGGAACAGCCAAATGACGTTCAGAATTGTCTTCACGGACGAGGACCTGCCATCTGTTCGAGTCGGGCGATTCGTTCCGCCATCGGCGGGTGGGTGGAGAACATTCTGGAGAGTCCGCGGCCGGGACCGAAGGGGTTGGCGATCATCATGTGGCTCGCCGTCTCGAGCCGCGGCTCAGGGGGCAGCGGGAGCTGCGTCGTACCGGCGTCGAGTTTACGGAGGGCGCTCGCCAGTGCCAGTGGGTCGCCGGTCAGCTGGGAGCCCGACGCGTCCGCCTCGTACTCCCGGGACCGGCTGACGGCGAGTTGGATGACGGAGGCCGCCAACGGACCGAGCAGCATGATCAGCAGCATACCGACGAGGCCGGGCCCGTCGTCGTCGTCCGAGCGGCCGATGGGGATCAGCCAGGCGAAGTTCACCATGAACATCACCACGGAGGCGAGGGCGCCGGCGACCGAGGAGATGAGGATGTCCCGGTTGTAGACATGGCTCAGCTCGTGGCCGATGACGCCCCGCAGCTCACGCTCGTCGAGGATGCGCAGGATGCCCTCGGTGCAGCAGACCGCCGCGTTGCGCGGGTTGCGGCCGGTCGCGAACGCGTTGGGCGCCTGGGTGGGCGAGATGTAGAGGCGCGGCATGGGCTGGCGGGCGGTCGTGGAGAGCTCGCGGACCATGCGGTACAGCGCCGGGGCCTCGAACTCACTGACCGGGCGGGCACGCATGGCGCGCAGGGCGAGCTTGTCGCTGTTCCAGTAGGCGTACGCGTTGGTTCCCAGGGCCACGACGAGCGCGACGAGCAGCCCCGTCCGGCCGAAGAGGCTGCCGATGACGAGGATGAGTGCGGACAGTCCCCCGAGGAGTACGGCGGTCTTCAGCCCGTTGTGCCGGCGGTGCACGGTACGCCCTCCAGGTGGTGCGGCAGGGGACCCTTCGCATGGGGGTGCTCCACTCTTCAGTGGACCCTTCTGTACTGGTCAACGCCAGGCGAAGGACACTGGTTCCCCTGCACGCTCCGGCCCCGCCGCGGCCGTTGGGGTGAGGCTCCGGGCCGGGTCCGACCCGTCTTGGTCCCGGCCGCTCAGAACAGGCTGTTCGCGGCGAAGCGCAGAACCAGCTGGGGGTAGCCGGACAGGACGACGCCCGCGACGGCGGTCAGAACCACGGTGGCGGTCACCGGCGTGGGGACACGCCTGCGGGCGGGCTCCCCCGCTGCCGCCACGTGCGGGGCGCGGAAGAGGATCGCCGTCCACTTCAGGTAGTAGTAGAGGGCGATCACGACGTTGACGCCCATGACGACCGCCAGCCATCCGAGGCCCGCGTCCACGGCGGCGGAGAACACCATCACCTTGGCGAAGAGCCCGATGATGCCCGGCGGCAGTCCCGCGAGGCAGAGCAGGAAGAAGCCCATGGCCAGGGCGGTGAGCGGGCGGGTGGCGTACAGGCCGCGGTAGTCGGAGATCCGGTTCAGCGGCCGGGTACGGGCCACCACGGCGGCCACGGCGAACGCGCCCAGGTTCACGACGGCGTACATCAGGGCGTACGCGACGGTGGCGCCGATCTGGTCGTCGCTGGAGTACGCGGCGGCCGCGATCGGCACCAGCAGATATCCGGCCTGGCCCACGGAGGACCAGGCCAGCAGGCGTACGGCGCTGTACGCGCGGTCCGCGGACTGACGCAGCGCGGCGACGTTGCCGGCGGTCATGGTGAGGGCGGCGAGAACCGCGAGCGCGGGGCCCCAGATGTCGGCGTATCCGGGGAAGGCGATGACGGTGACCAGGATGAGACCGGTGAAGCCGACGGCCTTGCCGACGACGGAGAGGTAGCCCGCGATCGGCAGCGGCGCGCCCACATAGGTGTCGGGGACCCAGAAGTGGAAGGGAACCGCCGCCGTCTTGAAGGCGAAGCCGACGAGGGTCAGCGCGACGCCCGCCTTGGCGAGCGTGTCCAGCTGGCCGGGCACGTCCTCGAGGCCGGCGGCGACCTGCGTGAGGTGGAGGGTGCCCGTCGTGGCGTACACGAAGCTGACGCCGAGAAGTGTCACGGCCGTCGCGGTGACCGAGGAGAGGAAGAACTTGAGGGCGGCTTCGCTGGAGAGCCGGTCGCCCCGCCTGAGGCCCACCAGCGCGAACGCCGGCAGCGAAGCGACTTCGAGGGCGACGACGAGGGTGGCCAGGTCGCGGGAGGCGGGCAGCAGCGCCGCGCCGGACGCCGAGGCCAGCAGCAGGAACCAGAACTCGCCCGCCGGAAGCTTCTCCCGGGTGTCCGTGAGGGACAGCAGCGCGGTCAACAACGCCCCGCCGAGCACCAGGAACTGGATCACCAGGGTGAAGTGGTCGGCGGTGTAACTGCAGACCTCCGCCTCGCCGGTCAGGCAGAACGTCGAGCGGTCGCCCCCGCGCAGCGGTACGAGCGCGACGATCGAGGCGACGAGTCCGGTGATCGCGACCGCCCCGAGCAGGGGCTTGCGCCGGTCGTCGACGAAGAGGTCGGCGACGAGGCAGATCACGGCGACGACCGCGACGATCGTCGGCGGCGCGATCGCCGCCCAGTCGACGGACTGGACGAGGCTGGTGACGCTCTCGGCTGCCACGGTCACGACTTGCCTCCTGCGAGGAGCTTCTGCACGGCCGGATCGGTGAGGCCGAGGAGGACCGCGGGCCACAGTCCGGCGATGACGGTGAGCGCCACGAGCGGGGTCCACGCGGCGAACTCGTACGCACGGATGTCGGCGAACGGCTCGGGCCGCTGCTCGTCCGCGGCCGCCGGCGGCCGGGCGCCCATGCACACGCGGCGCACGACGACGAGGAGATACGCGGCCGTGAGCAGGGTGCCGAAGGCGCCGATCGCCATGAAGGTGAGGAAGGCCGGCCGACTGAGCCCGTCGGCCGGGTCGAACGCTCCGAACAGGGTGAGCATCTCGCCCCAGAATCCGGCGAGTCCCGGCAACCCGAGCGAGGCGACCGCCGCGAAGGCGAGCAGCCCGCCGAGGCGTGGGGCGCGGCCGTACAGCGCGGCTCCCGTCGCACCGGCGAGGGTGTCCAGATCCGCGGTGCCGTAGCGGTCCTTGACCGCGCCGACGAGGAAGAACAGCAGCCCGGTGATGAGGCCGTGGGCGATGTTGGCGAAGAGGGCGCCGTTCACTCCGGTCGGGGTCATCGTCGCGATGCCGAGCAGTACGAAGCCCATGTGGCCGACGGACGAGTACGCGATCAGGCGCTTCAGGTCGCCGCCGGCGCCGCGGCGGGCGAGGGCGAGGCAGGCGAGTGAGCCGTAGATGATGCCGACGACGGCGAAGGCGGCGAGATAGGGCGCGAAGGTCCGCATGCCGTCGGGGGCGATCGGCAGGACGATACGGACGAACCCGTACGTACCCATCTTCAGCAGCACGCCGGCGAGGAGGACCGAGCCGACGGTCGGCGCGGCGGTGTGGGCGTCGGGCAGCCAGGTGTGCAGGGGCCACATCGGCGTCTTCACCGCAAGGCCCAGACCGATCGCCAGAACGGCGATGACCTGCACGGATGTGGTCAGTCCCCGGCCGTTGTCAGTGGCGAGTGCCACCATGTCGAAGGTGCCGGCCGTCAGCCCGATGAGCAGGAGGCCGAGCAGCATGACCACGGAACCGAGCAGTGTGTAGAGGATGAACTTCCAGGCGGCGGGCTGCCTCGCCTCGCCGCCCCAGCGGGCGATGAGGAAGTACATCGGGATGAGCACCATCTCGAAGGCCAGGAAGAACAGCAGCAGGTCGAGGACGGCGAAGGTGGCCAGCGTGCCGGACTCGAGGACGAGCAGCAGGGCCACGAAGCCCTTCGCGGACGGGCCCGTGGGCATTTTGAAGTAGCTGTAGAGGGCGCAGAGGAAGGTCAGCAGCGCCGTAAGGACCAGAAGGGGGAGCGAGATGCCGTCGATGCCGAGGTGGATCCGCACGTCGAGTGCCGGGATCCAGCTGATGTCGGTGGTGGCCTGCATCGCCGACGGCCGGTCGTGGTCGAAGCCGAGTGCGAGGACCACCACGGCCAGCAGGACCGCGCCGGTCACGGTCACGCCGTGGCGCAGGACCGCCTGGTCGGGGCTGCTGCCGCGCAGCCCGGGCGGGGCGGGCAGCAGGGCTGCGGCGGCCCCGACGAGCGGGCCGGCGACGATGAACGCGAGAAGGAACTGCATCACGGACGCGCTGATATCGATCACGGCTCACGTTCCGGCGTTGACGTTGGAAAGGACGACGGCGGCGATCGCCAGGACGACCGATCCGGCGAGGAGCACGCTCAGATAGGTCTGGACGTTGCCGGTCTGGGCGCGCCGGACGGCCGTGCCGAGCCAGCGAGTGCCGGTGCCGGAGCCGCGTACGTAGGCGTCGACGACCTCGCGGTCCAGGAAGCGGACCAGTTGGGCGGCTGCCCGGACGGGGCGGACGAACAGGGCCGTGTAGAGGGCGTCGACGTGGAAGCCCGCGGCCGCGTGCCGGTGGAGCGGGCCGAGCAGCAGCCGGGCGGGATCGGCCGGGTCGGGGGCGGCCGCGATGTCGCCGTAGGCGGGGACGTGGGTGGCGATGGCCTCCGCCTCGGAGACGGCCGGTTCGGCTTCCGGGTGGGCGGCGACGGCACCGATCGGGGGGCGGGCGGCGACCGCGGTGGAGTGCCGCCACGCCGCGTAGGTGACGAGCCCGCCGACGAGGGCGACGCCGGTGCCGAGGACGGCCGTGGTCACGGTCGGGGTGAGTTCGTGGCCGTCGAACCAGCGGGGCAGCCGGCCGGCGGTCAGCCCGAAGGCGAGGGAGGGGACGGCGAGGACCCACAGCACGGTGGTCATGGAGAGCGGCTGGCGGCCGTGGTCGGGGGCGGTGGTGCCCCGGCCGCGGAAGGCCAGCAGCCACAGCCGGATCGCGTAGGCCGCGGTCAGCAGGGCGGTCAGCAGCGCGGCGACGAGCACGAGCCAGCCGGCTGCCGTGGGGGCGGTGGCCGAGTCGCCGAGCGCGGTGTGCTCGGCGGCCACGAGGACGGCTTCCTTGGAGAAGAAGCCGGCGAAGGGAGGGATCGCGGCCAGTGCGAGCAGAGCGACGGTCATCGTCCAGTACGCGTCGGGGACGCGCTTGGCGAGGCCGCTCATACGGGACATGGCGGCGAGCGAGTTGGTGCCGGCGGCGTGGATGATCACGCCGGCGGCGAGGAAGAGCAGCGCCTTGAACGCACCGTGGGACAGGAGGTGGAAGACGGCGGCGCCGCGGTCCCCGACCGCCAGGGCGCCGGACATGTAGCCGAGCTGGCCGATGGTCGAGTAGGCGAGGACCCGTTTGATGTCGTCCTGGGCGAGGGCGGCGAGCGCCGAGCCCACCATCGTCACGGCCGCCATCACGGCGAGCACGGTCATGGCGGCCGCGGAGGCCGCGAAGAGAGGAAGGAGCCGGGCCACGAAGTAGATGCCGGCCGCGACCATGGTCGCGGCGTGGATCAGCGCGGAGACGGGAGTGGGGCCCGCCATCGCGTCGGGCAGCCAGGTGTGCAGCGGGAACTGGGCCGACTTGCCCGCCACACCGGCGAGGAGCAGCAGCGCGATGAGGGTGGGGTGCTCGATGGAGTCGGCGGCGACGGCTCCGAGGATCCCGGTGATCCGGAAGGTGCCCGCGTCGGCGGCCAGCGCGAACAGACCGATCAGGAAGGGGACATCACCGAGCTTGGTGACCAGGAAGGCCTTGAGGGAGGCGGCGCGCGCCTCGGGCGTCTCCCAGTAGTGGCCGACGAGGAAGTACGAGCAGATGCCCATGATCTCCCAGCCGACCAGCAGCACCATCAGGTCGCCGGAGTAGACGACGAGCAGCATGGCGGAGGTGAACAGCGAGACCAGCGCGGCGTACGAGGGGTAGCGCGGGTCGTCGCGCAGATAGCCCGTCGAGTAGATCTGCACACAGGAGGCGACGACCCCGACCAGGATCGCGGTGAGGACCGCGAAACCGTCGAGATGGAGAGCGAGGTCGATCGGGACCGAGCCGGTCGGCGTGAGCTGCGTGGCGGCGTCGATCGCCGTGCCGCCGCCTTGGCGTACGGCGACGAGGACGGCGAGCACGGCCGCGGCCAGCGTCGGCAGCACGGCCAGCGGACGGACGAAACCGGGTGCGGTGCGGCCGAGCAGCAGCCCGGCCACGGCGCCCAGGAACGGAAGGAGGGGGACGAGGACGGCGAGGGTCGTGGTGGTCACGTGGTGGCCTCGGCCTTCTCCTCGTGGTCTGCGGATGTGTCGTGGCCGGGGCCGTCGGGTCCGTGCGCCGTTTCAGCGGTGTCGCGGAGGCGGTCGACGTCCGAGCTGCCTCGGTTGCGGTACACCATGAGCACGATCGCCAGACCGATGCCGATCTCCGCGGCGGCGACGGCGATGACGAAGAGGGTGAGCGCCTGGCCGGCGTGCAGGGTGTCGCGCAGCCAGACGTCGAAGGCGACCAGATTGAGGTTGACGGCGTTGAGCATCAGCTCGACGGACATCAGGACGAGGATCGCGTTGCGGCGGGCCAGCACCCCGTACAGCCCGACGCTGAAGAGGAGCGCGGCGAGCACGGCGGGATAGGCGAGGTGCATCAGCGGTTCCCCTCTCGGGCCGGCCGGTCGGCCGACCGGCCTTGGACCGGCTCCTCCTTGTCCCTGCGGGACAGCACGATCGCGCCGATGAGGGCGGCGAGCAGCAGTACGGACAGCGCCTCGAACGGCAGCACCCAGTACCGGAAGAGGATCTCGCCGGACACCTTGGTGGAGCCCTGGGCCGGCCCGTCCAGGTCGATCCAGGTGGCGCGGAAGGCGTCCACGACGACCCACACCAGGGAAGCCGCGGCCGCAACCGCCACCGCGAGGGCGACCCACCGGTTGCCCGAATCGGCCTCCGGGGAGCGGCCGATGGGCGCCTTGGTGAGCATCAGACCGAACAGCAGGAGGACGACCACGGAACCGACGTAGATGAGGACCTGCACCCACGCGATGAACTCGGCGGTGAGCAGGAGGTACTCGACGGCGAGGCCGCCGAGCGCCACGACCAGCCAGAGGGCGGCATGCACCAGCTGTCTGGTCGTGACCGTGATCACGGCCGCGCCGAGGGTCGCGATGCCCACGAGGAGGAAGGCGATCTCGACTCCGGACGGCGAGAGGAAGCCGTGCGTCGCGGCGGCTGCGGCGAGCGTCATCCCTGACCTCCCTGGCCGGATGCCGGGCCGCCTTCTGCCGCGGGACCGCCACCGGCCGCCGGACCGCCTTCGGACGACGGGGTGCTCCCGGTCTCCGGGGTGCTCTCCGCCGCCTGCGCGGCTGCCAGCTTGTCCGCCGTCTTGCGGGCCGCGCCGAGCTCCTTCGGCTCCTCCGCGCCCGGGTCCAGCGCGGGCGGTGCGGGCACCGTCCACATCCACTCGCGGAGCTTGTCCCGCTCGTGGGTGAGTTCGCGGATGTCCGTCTCCGCGTACTCGAACTCGGGTGACCAGAAGAGCGCGTCGAAAGGACACACCTCGATGCAGATACCGCAGTACATGCAGAGGGAGAAGTCGATGGCGAACCGGTCGAGGACGTTGCGGCTGCGCTCGCGGCCGCCGGGTGCCGCCGGCGGCACGGTCTCCTTGTGGGAGTCGATGTAGATGCACCAGTCGGGACACTCGCGGGCGCAGAGCATGCAGACCGTGCAGTTCTCCTCGAACAGGCCGATCACCCCGCGCGAGCGGGGCGGGAGTTGGGGCTGGACGTCGGGATACTGGGCGGTGACGGTCTTCTTCGTCATCGTGCGCAGGGTGACGGCCAGGCCCTTGGCGAGACCGGATCCTGGGATCGGGGACACGGCTAGATCACCACCTTGACGATGCCGGTGAGGGCGATCTGGGCGAGGGCGAGCGGGATGAGGACGGTCCAGGCGAGCTTCTGCAGCTGGTCCTCGCGCATCCGGGGGTAGGACACGCGCAGCCAGATGATGAGGAACGCGAGCACCGCGGTCTTGAGCAGGGTCCACACCCAGCCGAGGCCGTCCTCGCCGAACGGGCCGTGCCAGCCGCCGAGGAAGAGGACGGTGGTCAGTCCGCACAGCACGACGATGCCCGCGTACTCGGCGAGCAGGAAGAGCGCGAAGCGCAGCCCCGTGTACTCGGTGTACGCGCCGAAGATGATCTCGGAGTCGGCGACGGGCATGTCGAACGGCGGGCGCTGCAGCTCGGCGAGTCCCGCGACGAAGAAGACGATCCCGCCCACGATCTGCCAGGGCAGCCACCACCACTCGAAGGCGTTCAGGATGCCGGGCAGCGAGACCGTCCCGGCCGCCATGGCGACGGAGGCGGCGGTCAGCAGCATCGGCAGCTCGTACGCGAGCAGTTGGGCGGCGGTACGCAGACCGCCCAGCAGGGAGAACTTGTTGGCCGACGCCCAGCCCGCCATGAGGGAGCCGAGCACACCGACGCCCATCACGGCGAGCACGAAGAAGATGCCGGCGTCGATGACCTGACCGACGGCGCCTTCGCTCGGGCCGATCGGGATCACCACGAGGACGAGGAGGTAGGGAAGCAGCGCGACGGCGGGAGCGAGCTGGAAGACACGGCGGTCGGCCTCGGCCGGGACCACGTCCTCCTTCTGCGCGAACTTCACACCGTCCGCGACGAGCTGGGCCCAGCCGTGGAAACCACCGGCGTACATGGGACCGAGGCGGCCCTGCATATGGGCCATCACCTTGTGCTCGGTCTGCCCGATGACGAGCGGGAGGACGAGGAACACGGCGAAGACCACGAGGAGCCGGAGGGCGACGTCCAGTACGTCGTTCACGCGGGCTCGCCTCCGGCGGGTCGGTTCGGCTCGTCATCGGGTCCGTCGTCGGACCCGGACGCGGGCCGGTCGGTTTCTGGTCGTGAAGCGCCGCGCTCGGGAGCGTCGTCGGAGGCGGAGGCGTCGTCCGGTCCGGGCACGGGGGCCTCGGAGGCGGGCGCCTCGGGCGCGGATGCGTCGTCCGGTCCGGGCGCGGGCGCCTCGGGCACGGAGGCCTCGGAAGCGGGCGCCTCGTCCTGCCCGGCGGCGTCCGGCGCCGGTGCCGGTCCCTCGGCGCCGGTTCCTGCCGAGCCGGTCTCACCGGTGGAGGCCCCAGGGTCGACAGGCGCCTCGGTGCCGGTGTCGCCGAAGGCCGGGCGGGCGTGGTGCCAGGGTGCGTCCGCGCTGCGCGAGCCCGCCTGCGTCTGCGCCGCGTCCGTCGCACCGGCCGGCGCAGACGGTGCCGCAGGCCCGGACGGAGCCGCCGGCCCCGCCGGCGCCGCGGAATCCGCCTGGGACGCCGAGCCCTCGCTCGCGCTGCGGGCACGGCGCGGGGTCGCCGGGGACTGGCTCGCCGAGCCTTCGGAGACGCTCCGGGCACGGCGGGCCGGCCGTTCGCCGGTGCCTGCGGCACCCGCACCCGCCGCGGCTGCCCGCCCGCGGGCGGGCCGGGCCGGGGCGGGCGGGAGCTGGCCCTTGAGCGGCCCCCACTCGTTCGGGTCCGGGACGCCCGGCGGCAGCATCTGGCGGCGCTTGGGCCCACCGTGCTCGGACTCGCCCGGCTCCTTCGCGCCCGGCCACGCCTTGGCGACCCGTGCGGCCAGCACGAAGTCCTTGCGCAGCGGATGGCCCTCGAAGGTCTCCGGCAGCAGCAGCGGCACCTGGTTCGGATGGCCGGTGAAGTCGACGCCGAACATCTCGTGCGTCTCGCGTTCGTGCCAGCTCGCGCCCGCGTAGACGTCCACGGCGGACGGCAGCGACGGCGCGGCGTGCGGAACGGTCGTACGGATCAGCAGCCGCCGCACCGTACGGCCCTCCAGCGAGACGACGTGCGCGCAGACGCGGAAGCCGGTGCCGGGCTCGTCGACGGCGCTGAGCCAGTCGAAGTAGGTGCAGCCCAGCTTGTCGCGGGCGATCTCCAGTGCCGCGATCCAGGAGCCGGCGGGGACGTCGACCGTGAGGAGTTCGTACGTCCGCTCGGCCGTCGCCTCCTCGCCGAAGATCTCGGTGACGGCGTCGGGAAGGCTGTCGTAGGGGTGCGCGTTCACCGCTCCCCCTCCGTGCCGGGCGAGGCGGACGGCGGTGCGACCAGGCCGCTCCGCAGCGCCGTGGTGGGCGTCGTACGCGCGCCGCGGGTGTCGCCGCCGGGCCCGTAGCGCTCGCCGAGCGACTCGTGCGCGATCTTCTCCTGGAGCTTGAGGATGCCCTGGAGCAGCGCCTCCGGCCGGGGCGGGCAGCCGGGGACGTAGACGTCGACGGGGATGACCTGGTCGACGCCCTTGGTCACCGAGTACGAGTCCCAGTACGGGCCGCCGCAGTTGGAGCACGCACCGAAGGAGATGACGTACTTGGGCTCGGGCATCTGCTCGTACAGCCGCTTCACCGCGGGAGCCATCTTGTCCGTCACCGTGCCGGACACGATCATCAGGTCCGCCTGGCGCGGCCCCGGCGCGAAGGGGATCACGCCGAGCCGGATGAAGTCGTGCCGGGCCATCGACGCGGCGATGAACTCGATGGCGCAGCAGGCGAGTCCGAAGTTGAAGACCCAGAGGCTGTAGCGGCGGCCCCAGTTGAGGACCACCTTCATCGGTTCCGGGGCCAGCCGCGCCAGCGCGCCCAGTCGCCGCGGCTCCGGCAGCGGCACCGGGTCCAGGGCCGGCACCGCGTCCGAGGCCGGATTCGGGTGTGGATTCGGGGTCACGCCCATGTCAGGACCCCCTTCTTCCATGCGTAGAGCAGTCCCACGGCCAGGAAGCCGAGGAAGATGAACATCTCCACGAGAGTCGTCGCGCCGTAGCCGTCGGCGGCGAAGACCGTCGCCCACGGGAAGAGGAAGATCGAGTCGACCGCGAAGATCACATAAAGGAAGGCGTACACGTAGTAGCGGACCTGGGTGTGCGCCCAGCCCTCACCCACCGGATCGACTCCGCACTCGTACGTGAGCAGTTTCTCCGGCGTCGGTGCGACCGGTCGCAGCAGTCGGCCGGCGGTGAACGCGACGGCGACGAACAGCACGCCGAGCACCGCGAGCAGCCCGATGACGGAGTAGCCGCGGAAGTATTCCGTCGCGAGCACGATCACGGTCGGTTCCGGCACGTCCGTCCCCTCGCTCCCTCACCAGTCGCACGATCTGTACGCACGGGAGTCTAGGCCCTGCTATAGAGAGCGTAAGCAGTCGGTCACGCATCGGGCGGCCCGGGTGGGGTTATCCCCACCGCGCCCCACCCATGTACCCCATGGCGTACGGCGTTCCGGCCCGGCAGGCTGGCCCTCATGACCGCGAGCATCACCACCCCCGACGACGACCGGCCGCCGCCTGCGCGCTTCGCCTTCGACCGCCACACGTGGAAGGAGATCGCGCATCTGCTCGCCAATCTGCCGGCCGCGCTGCTCGGGTTCGTCTACGTGACGGTCACGATCACGACCTCCGCCGGACTGACCCTCTCGGTGGTCGGGCTTCCCCTGCTCGCCCTCGCGCTCATGGGCGCCCGCCTGCTCGGACGGCTGGAGCGGGCCCGCACCCGGGCGCTGCTCGGCGTACGGGTCGACGAGCCGAGCCCGCTGCCCGGCCCGGGCCACGGGGACGGCCTGATCCTGTCGGTGTGGTCCCGTCTGAAGGACCCGGTGGCCTGGCGCACGGTGCTGTACTCGGTCATCCGGCTGCCCTGGGGTGTCGTCACCTTCACCGTCATGACGGTGGGCCTGTTCGTGCTCTGGCCGGTGCTCCCCTTCATCGCGCGCGGACTGTCCAACGCGGACCGCGCCATGGTGCGCGGCCTGCTGTCGCCGTCCGACGAACTGGAACGCCGCATCGCCGAGCTGGAGTCGGACCGCGGCGTCGTGGTGGACACGGCCGCGGCGGACCTGCGCCGTATCGAACGCGATCTCCACGACGGCGCCCAGGCCCGGCTGGTCGCGCTGGCGATGGGGCTCGGTCTCGCGAAGGAGAAGCTGGCCGAGGACCCGGACGCGGCGGCCGCGATGGTGGACGAGGCGCACGGCGAGGTGAAGCTCGCCCTTCAGGAGCTGCGCGACCTGGCGCGGGGCATCCACCCCGCCGTACTGACCGACCGCGGCCTCGACGCGGCGCTCTCCTCCGTCTCCTCCCGCTGTACGGCTCCGGTCACCGTCACGGTCGACCTGGACGAGCGGCCGGCGGCCGCGATCGAGGGCATCGCGTACTTCACCGTCTCCGAGCTGCTCCAGAACGTCAGCAAGCACGCCCGCGCCACCCGCGCCTCCGTCGAGGTGTGGCGCTCGCAGGACCGGCTGATGCTCCAGGTCGTCGACAACGGCCGGGGCGGCGCCGACACGGCGGCCGGCAGCGGCCTGGCCGGTCTCGCCGAACGGCTGAACGCCGTGGACGGCCTCTTCACTCTCGACTCGCCGCCCGGCGGGCCGACGACGGTGACGGCCGAGCTCCCGTGGCGCGCGCGTGAGGCCGCTCAGGGGGCCCACGGGTCCCATGAAGCACTCAGGACATCCCGTATCTGACGGACCGCCCCACCCCCACCGGTGCGCGGCGCACCGGCGCACCGGCGCACCACCACGCCCAGCCCGGCCCGGCCCGGCCCCGGCACGGTGGGGAAAACCCCCCGTCAAGACGGAGACCGCCCTCATGGTGCGGGCCGCGCCGCCGCACCACGCTGGAGTCATGACAGCCCGCATCCCAGAACGGACGACCCTGATGGCCACGGATTACGGTTACGGCCCCCCGGCGGCCCGCCGGGAGCACTTCCTCCCTCCGGTACTGCGCGCGCCCTTCGAGGGCCGCACCTGGCGGGAGTTCGGCTACCTGGTGCTGAGCCTGCCGCTCGCCACCGCCGTCTTCGTGTTCGCGGTCACCATGACCTCGCTCGGCGCCGGCCTGCTCGTCACGTTCCTGGGCATCCCGGTGTTCGCTCTCTCGCTGTCGGTGCTGCGCGGCTACGGGGCGCTGGAGCGCGCCCGCGCCCGGGCGCTGCTCGGTGTGGACGTGGCCGGGCCGGAGCCGGTGCTCGGCCCCGCGGGCGCCAGGAAGAACGGTTTCGTCGCGTGGATGGCCGGCACCCTCAAGAGCGGGGCGTCGTGGCGTCACCTGCTCTACGCCCTGCTCCACTTCCCGTGGGCGGTCTTCGGGTTCTGCGTCTCGGTGACCCTGTGGGTGACCGGCTGGTCGCTGCTGCTCTACCCGCTCTGGCAGTGGGTCTTCCCGATGTGGGGCGGCGTCGACGGCCTGCAGCTGTACGGGGACGGGACGCACAACTTCTATCTGGACACCCCGTTCGAGATCGCCGTGACGAGCGCCGTCGGGCTGGTGCTCACGATCACCACCCCGTGGGTGATGCGCGCGCTGACCGGTGTCGACCGGCTGCTGGTGACCGGGCTGCTCGGGCCGTCCCGGCTGGCGACCCGCGTCGTGGAGCTGGAGTCGGACCGCGGCGTCGTCGTCGACACGGCCGCAGCGGACCTGCGCCGTATCGAACGCGATCTCCACGACGGCGCCCAGGCCCGGCTGGTGGCCCTGGCGATGGACCTCGGTCTCGCGAAGGAGAAGCTGGCCGAGGACCCGGAGGCCGCCGCACGGATGGTGGACGAGGCGCACGGTGAGGTGAAGGTGGCGCTGCAGGAGCTGCGCGACCTGGCGCGCGGTATCCACCCGGCCGTACTGACCGACCGCGGGCTCGACGCGGCGCTGTCGGCCGTGGCCTCGCGGTGCGCCGTTCCCGTGACGGTGGAGGTCGACCTGGACCGGCGGCCGGCGGCCGCGATCGAGGGCATCGCGTACTTCACCGTCTCCGAGCTGCTCCAGAACGTCAGCAAGCACGCCCGCGCCACCCGCGCCTCCGTCGAGGTGTGGCGCTCGCAGGACCGGCTGATGCTCCAGGTCACCGACGACGGCCGGGGCGGCGCCGACACGACGGCCGGCAGCGGCCTGGCCGGCCTCGCCGAACGGCTGAACGCCGTGGACGGCCTCTTCACTCTCGACTCGCCGCCCGGCGGGCCGACGACGGTGACCGCCGAGCTCCCCTGGCGCGGCTGACACCGACCCGGCTGTACGCGGCTGACCACCAGGCTCCCCCGAGCGGCCGAAGCCCCGTCGCCCCCGTCGCCCCCGCGGCAACCCTGCGGCCCCCTTCTGCGTCCCCCGATGCGGTGACCGGCAAAAACGCGGCACAGGCCCCAGCGCGCTCCGATCCTGCGATGCTGGAGTGCGCAGGCGGAAGTACGAATCGCATCAACAGGTCAACAGGTCAACAGGGGGCTCAAGGCTGTGGAGGACAGGGTGCGGGTGGTCATCGCCGAGGATTCGGTACTGCTTCGGGAGGGCCTGACCCGGCTGCTGACCGACCGGGGGCACGACGTGGTCGCCGGAGTGGGGGACGCCGTGGCGCTGATCAAGACGATCGGCGAACTGGCGGCGCAGGACGCGCTGCCGGACGTCGTGGTCGCGGACGTACGGATGCCGCCGACGCACACGGACGAGGGGGTGCGGGCGGCGGTGCAGCTCCGCCACGAGCATCCCGGCGTCGGGGTGCTGGTCCTGTCGCAGTACGTGGAGGAGCAGTACGCCACGGAACTGCTGGCCGGCAGCAGCCGGGGGGTGGGCTATCTACTCAAGGACCGGGTAGCGGAAGTGCGGGAGTTCGTGGATGCCGTGGTGCGTGTCGCGCAGGGCGGTACGGCCCTGGACCCGGAGGTCGTGGCGCAGCTGCTGGGCCGCAGCCGCAAGCAGGACGTGCTGGCCGGCCTCACTCCCCGTGAGCGCGAGGTGCTCGGTCTGATGGCCGAGGGCCGCACGAACTCGGCGATCGCGAAGCAGCTCGTGGTGAGCGACGGAGCGGTGGAGAAGCATGTCAGCAACATCTTCCAGAAACTCGGGCTCTCCCCCAGCGACGGGGACCACCGGCGGGTGCTCGCGGTGCTGACGTATCTCAACTCGTGAGCGGCCGGACGGACACGTCCGCACCGTGAGCGGCGTGGCCGCGCACGCCCGCCGCCACGCCGCAGCCACGCCCGACGAGATCCCACGCCGAGATCCCACGCCGACACGCTGTCCGCCCCCTCCGCACAGCGGTCCTAGGACCAAAGAATGAGCCGGGAGAGTCGGCCCCGAAGGCCCCGGGGACAAGGGAAAGCGCCACAAACCAGGACGCCACGGCGTCCCACAACGAGGTCCGACATGTGAGCGGTCCAGGGAAGGCGACCCTTACGGTCGTAGGGTTGCCAGTGGGTCGGCCGGTCGGCCGGTCGGGCCCGAGGAACCGCCTCGAGGGAGGTCCAGTTCAGTGACCAGCCAGGTCAGTAGCCCGGCCGAAGAGGCCGATGAGGTCAACGGGTCCGATGAGGCCCTCGTCGGCGAGCAGCGCAGGCGCGCCGGCGAGAAAGAGATCCGCCGCCTTGACCGGGTGATCATCCGCTTCGCGGGTGACTCCGGTGACGGAATGCAGCTCACGGGTGACAGGTTCACCTCGGAGACTGCGTCGTTCGGCAACGACCTCTCCACTCTTCCCAACTTCCCCGCCGAGATCCGGGCGCCCGCCGGCACCCTGCCCGGCGTCTCCAGCTTCCAGTTGCACTTCGCCGACCACGACATCCTCACCCCGGGCGACGCGCCGAACGTGCTGGTCGCGATGAACCCGGCGGCGCTGAAGGCGAACATCGCCGATGTGCCGCGCGGCGGCGAGATCATCGTCAACACCGACGAGTTCGCCAAGCGCGCCATGGCGAAGGTCGGGTACGAGACCTCCCCGCTGGAGGACGGGTCGCTGGACGGCTACCGGGTCCATCCGGTGCCGCTGACGACGCTGACGATCGAGGCGCTGAAGGACTTCGGCCTGTCCCGCAAGGAGGCCGGGCGCAGCAAGAACATGTTCGCGCTGGGCCTGCTGAGCTGGATGTACCACCGGCCCACGGAGGGTACGGAGAGCTTCCTGCGGCAGAAGTTCGCCAAGAAGCCGAACATCGCGGAGGCGAACATCGCGGCCTTCCGGGCCGGGTGGAACTTCGGCGAGACGACGGAGGACTTCGCGGTCTCGTACGAGGTCGCCCCGGCGAGCTCGGCCTTCCCGGCGGGCACGTACCGGAACATCTCCGGGAACCTGGCCCTCTCCTACGGCCTGATCGCGGCGAGCAAGCAGGCGGACCTGCCGCTCTACCTGGGCTCGTACCCGATCACCCCGGCCTCGGACATCCTCCACGAGCTGTCGAAGCACAAGAACTTCGGTGTGCGGACCTTCCAGGCGGAGGACGAGAT
>NZ_JBSFUW010000010.1:0-191761 GCF_053591995.1 Streptomyces sp. NPDC002835
CGGCGTGGGAGGTGCCCCCACCCACGGCCGCCAGGCCGTAGGGGGAGATTGAGGCCACCGCGCGAAGCGCGGTACCGGGCCCGGGCGGAGCCCGGGCCGCCGCCCGGAGGGCGGTGCGGGGTCCGGGGCCTGCCCCGGTTCGGGAAGGGGCGGGGTGGGGAAAAAGCCCCAGGGCAAAGGAATAAGCAAGCGCCCGCTTAGAAAAGAGGCCCGCATCACACCTCGCGCACAGTGACCCACGCCGTACGTCCGGGTAACTTCCCAACCAGCCCTTCCGTCTTACCCTCATGGAGCCGTGATGCCTGAAGCCGTGATCGTCTCAGCAGCCCGTTCCCCGATCGGCCGGGCCTTCAAGGGCTCGCTCAAGGACGTTCGTCCCGACGACCTGACCGCCGAGATCATCCAGGCCGCGCTCGCCAAGGTGCCCGAGCTGGACCCGCGCGACATCGACGACCTGATGCTCGGCTGCGGCCTGCCCGGCGGTGAGCAGGGCAACAACCTGGGCCGCATCGTGGCCGTGCAGATGGGGATGGACCACCTCCCCGGCTGCACCGTCACCCGCTACTGCTCCTCCTCGGTCCAGACGTCCCGCATGGCGCTGCACGCCATCAAGGCCGGCGAGGGCGACGTCTTCATCTCCGCCGGTGTGGAGACGGTGTCCCGGTTCGTGAAGGGCAACTCCGACAGCCTGCCGGACACGCGCAACCCGTTCTTCGCCGACGCGGAGGCCCGCACCGCCGCCGTCGCCGAGTCCGAGGGCTCGACCTGGAGCGACCCTCGCGAGGACGGCCTCGTCCCGGACGCGTACATCGCCATGGGGCAGACCGCGGAGAACCTGGCACGCAGCAAGGGCATCACCCGCCAGGACATGGACGAGTTCGGCGTCCGGTCGCAGAACCTCGCAGAGGAAGCCATCAAGAACGGCTTCTGGGAGCGCGAGATCACCCCGGTCACGACGCCCGACGGCACTGTCGTCAGCAAGGACGACGGCCCGCGCGCCGGCGTCACCCTCGAGGGCGTGCAGGGCCTCAAGCCCGTGTTCCGCCCCGACGGGCTCGTCACGGCCGCCAACTGCTGCCCGCTGAACGACGGCGCCGCCGCGCTCGTCATCATGAGCGACACGAAGGCCCGGGAGCTGGGCCTGACGCCGCTCGCCCGGATCGTGTCGACCGGTGTCTCCGGCCTCTCCCCCGAGATCATGGGCCTCGGCCCGGTCGAGGCGTCCAAGCAGGCCCTGCAGCGTGCCGGCCTGACCACCTCGGACATCGACCTGGTCGAGATCAACGAGGCGTTCGCCGCGCAGGTCATCCCGTCCTACCGCGACCTCGGCTTCGACCTGGACAAGGTCAACGTCAACGGCGGCGCCATCGCGGTCGGCCACCCCTTCGGCATGACGGGCGCGCGGATCACCACCACGCTCATCAACAGCCTCCAGTTCCACGACAAGCAGTTCGGTCTGGAGACCATGTGCGTGGGCGGCGGCCAGGGCATGGCCATGGTGATCGAGCGGCTGAGCTGAGCCGGAGCGGAGGGTAGGGGGCACCCGACCCACTCGACATGCGTCTCCGCCGCGCGGCGAGGGTGGCACCTGCCCACAGCGGTGGCGAAGCGAACGCGACCGACAGATCGAGCGCCTCAGCTGAACCGCCCCCGGGCAAAGCCGAGGCCGAACCGGACCCCCGGGCCCGGATCTCAGTTCGTGACTGAATCTCCCCCAGGATGTGACCTATCTCCTGGGGGAGACCCTTTTCCCAGGTCACAGGGGTCACACCAGTCAACCCCGGACACAAAGACCTGTCCAATTCGTGACGTAATGCACTGACAGGGGGCGCGGGTCCATCGCAAGCTGATGTAGAAGTCGAGGGGATCCGATTGAAACCGGGAGTAAGTCAGTGAGCGCCATGTCTCTTGCCCTGCTGCTGACCACGGCCGCCGCCACGGCCGTGGGCGCCGCTGCCCTGCACGCCGCCCACGGGCTCCGTAAGCAGGTAGCCGCCCTGAGGTCAGAGTTCGCCGCGTCGTCCGTGCCCGCCCCGATCGCCGCCGTGCCCCAGGCCCGCACCAGTGAGGCCGCCGAGATACGCGCGGCCGTCGCCGAGGCGCTCGCCGAGGAGCGGGAGCGTGAGCTCGCCGAGGCGCGGGCCTTCTGGGCCGCGCAGGAGGCCCGCGACGCCGCGGACGCCTCCGCGCGCTACTCGGGCGAGGGCTCCACGTCCGCGCTCGGCGGCCTGTCCGGCATCGGCGACGAGATCCCGCCGTTCTACGTCCCGCGCCAGGCCGACTTCGTGGGCCTGGAGTCGATGGACCTGGACGCGGCCGAGGGCTTCGACGCGCTCGACGACATGGCGGACCTGCCCGAGGTGACCGAGTTCGCCGAGGACTCCCCCGAGCTGGCCGCGGCCCGCCGCCGCCACCCCTCGCACCCCGACTTCGTGCCGGTGCAGACGCCGGTCGTCACCGACCACGAGCGCACCGTGTCCAAGCTCGAGGAGCTGGCCGACACGGGCACCGAGCTGGCGGACGTCCGCCCCGGCCCGCTGGGCACGCTGGACGTGTACGTGTTCGCCGACGGCACGACCCTGTGCATGACGCCGGGCCACCGCGAGACCGCGGAGCGCCTCGCCGACTCGCTGCGCGCGGGCGACGCCCCGGTGCTGCTGGGCGGGTCCGGAGTGTCCGGCGCGTACGCGCTGACCTTCTCCTGCGGCGAGGAGAGCGTGTACATCCTCGCGGACCGCGTGATCGCGTCCCACTGACCGCCCCGGGCCGACGGACCACGTCCCACCGACCGCCCCCGGCCCCACCGCCCCGAGCCGCCGCGGCGGCAGGTCTACAGGCCCGACCGCCGCGCCGCCGACCGCACCAGCTCGGCGGCCTCGTCAACCGCGGCTGACCCCGCCGGGACCGAACGAAGCGCCTCGGCCAAATCGTTCGCGGCCACCAGCACCTGGTCCGCGACCGCGAAGACCCCGGCGTCCGGCATGGTCCTCGGCTCCCGCCCCGGCTCCTCGATCCGCTGGGCCCGCACGGACAGTTCCCTGGCCAGAGCCAGTGCCTCCGCCGCCGCGCCCCGCTGCAGCCGGCTCTGCGGCGCGGCCCGCAGACGGTCCGCGAAGCGCTCCGCCACACCGGTCAGTTCCGTCGTATCAAGCACGCCGCGACCCTACGCGCCCGCGCGGGACTGTTGCCAATACGCGGCCACTCAGGCACGGTGGCGTGAAGAGCACACGCGCAATGCGTCCGGAGGCGCCGATGTCCCAAGTCTTCTCCGAAGAGACCCACCGTAATCTGCTCTCCAGAATCCCCGAGTGCACCGGTCGTGCCGTCTCCGACTGGCTCCGCACCGTCGAGGAAGGACCGTCTCTCTTCAACTTCGAGGAGAAGGTCAGCTGGCTCCGGGGCGAACACAACCTCGCCTACGGCCACGCCAAAGCGATCATCCACGAGTACGACCTGAGGCGCGCCGCGCGCAAGCTGCTCTGACGCTTCAGGTGCCGCACACGACGGAAGGGCCCGCAGGCAGTGCCTGCGGGCCCTTCGTGCGGCTGTCACCCGGCGAAGAAGCCGGACGGCCGCCCGGCGCGGAGCCGGGCGGCCGGCCGACTAGTCGTCGCCGCTGAAGATCGCCACCAGGCGCAGCATCTCCAGGTAGATCCAGACCAGCGTCACCGTGAGGCCGAAGGCCGCGAGCCAGGACTCCTGACGCGGGGCGCCGTAGGCGATGCCGTCCTCGACCTCCTTGAAGTTCAGGGTCAGGAAGAAGCAGCCGATCAGGATGGCCAGGATGCTCACGATCGCGCCGAGCGGGCCGAAGTCGCGCAGGCCGCCGTTCTCGGCGACGCCGAAGACCACGAGCAGCAGGTTGACCGCCAGCACGGCGATGAAGGCCAGTGCGATGGTCATACCGATCCGGGCGTACCGTGCGGTGACCCGGATCCAGCGCTGCTTGTAGACGAACAGCATCGCGCCGGTGACGGCCATGGTGCCGACCACCGCCTGGAACGGGGCGCCGTCCCAGCGGCTGTTGAACATCTCGCTGATCACGCCGAGGAAGATGCCCTCGAAGGCCGCGTAGGTCAGGATCAGCGCGGGCGACGGCGTCCGCTTGAAGGACTGGACGATCGCGAGGACGAAGGCCACGAGGGCCGAGCCGATGGCGATCCCGTAACTCGTGGGCGACACCGGCAGCAGGGCCCATGCGAGGACCGCGCCGAGAACCACGGTGCCCAGCGTCATGCCCGTGCGCGTGACGACGTCGTCCATCGTCATGGCGTCCGTACGGACCGGTGCGGGGGCGCCGGGCTGCGTGCCCGCCGGGGCGTAGGGGTTGGTCGCGTACGGGGTGCCGGCGCCCTGGGCGTAGGGATTCGTTCCTACGGCGGGGCCCCCGGCCTGCGGCTGCTGCGCGTTGAAGCCGGCGTAGCCGCTGTCACGGCTGAACCCCCGTCGCGAGAAGACCGGGTTGCTGCTCCTCATCTCACTCCTCCTTGGCCACCGTGCGCGGCCTAGAAGTCAAGAGTAATGGGCGAGCAAAGAGAACGCCCTAGTGCTCGGGGAGGATCTTTCCGAGATCGTGACACAGAGCGCCCCGAAAGGGGGCGGCGCGGCGGGGGCGGTGGGGCGTCGGGTGCCCGGAGCCGGACTTGAACCGGCACGCCCCGAGGGGCAGCGAGGTTTAAGCTCGCCGTGTCTGCATTCCACCACCCGGGCATGGCGCGAGGGCTCCGCGTCTGATCACGAGCCTATCGGTGCGGACCGCTCCGACTTATGGCCGTTGGCCCGATCTTGACTGGTTCCAGGGGCTCCTGAGGGAGCGTCAGGCCAGGTAAGAGGGTATTCGAGCCCCCCTCGCGACGCCCGGAAGCAGGGCCTGGGACACCCGGGATTGACGGAAAAGCGCCGTCCGCTCCCCGACGGCCCCTCAGGGAGCCCGTCATCCCAAAGGAGGAGGAACGTGCCGCCCGGTCCGACCCAAGGCGGCCACGGGAACGGGTACCGGGACTGACGATTCGCGGCGCCGGCGCGGACAGGATGGTGATGTCCCCGACAGTCCGCCCCGACAGGAGCTCCTCTCGTGACCACCACCCCCATCGCTCAGCGCGCCACCGCAGTGGCGGCCCGCGCCACGGACCTGTCCAAGGTGTACGGACAGGGCGAGACTCAGGTGGTCGCGCTGGACCATGTGAGCGTCGACTTCCGGCAGGCCGAGTTCACCGCGATCATGGGCCCGTCCGGCTCCGGCAAGTCGACGCTGATGCACTGCGTCGCCGGCCTGGACTCCTTCAGCTCCGGTTCCGTGCGCATCGGCGAGACCGAGCTCGGCAGCCTGAAGGACAAGCAGCTGACCCAGCTGCGCCGCGACAAGATCGGCTTCATCTTCCAGGCGTTCAACCTGCTGCCGACGCTGACCGCGCGGGAGAACATCACGCTCCCCATGGACATCGCGGGCCGCAAGCCCGACCAGGAGTGGCTGCAGCGGGTCATCGACATGGTGGGCCTGCGGGACCGGCTCGGTCACCGGCCCACCCAGCTCTCCGGCGGCCAGCAGCAGCGCGTCGCCGTCGCCCGCGCCCTGGCGTCCCGGCCGGAGATCATCTTCGGTGACGAGCCGACCGGCAACCTCGACTCACGCTCCGGCGCGGAGGTGCTCGGCTTCCTGCGCAACTCGGTGCGCGAACTCGGCCAAACCGTGGTCATGGTGACGCACGACCCGGTGGCCGCCTCCTACGCCGACCGGGTGATCTTCCTGGCGGACGGCGCGATCGTCGACGAGATGCACGGCCCCACCGCCGACGGCGTCCTCGACCGGATGAAGGCGTTCGACGCCAAGGGCCGCACGAGCTGACGCCCGCCGGGGCCGTAGCGCCCCGCCCCCCGGGCCTCTCGTTCGGATCTTGCCGGGCTCGCGTGCCCTGGCACCGCACCTCGCTGCGTTGTCGTCAGTCGCCGACTCGCCCGTAGCCCTTCGGGCACGGGAGGTGCCCCCACCGCGTGGACTCCTTCCTCCGCCTTGCGACGTACGGCACCAGACCCCGCTCACTGATCCGGCCTGATCCAAACGAAAGACCCCAGACCTCCCTCTCGTCACTGTCCGGCCCCGCGGCCGGCCCGCCGGGCCGGCCGTCGTGCCCCGACGCCCACTTCCAGGACACCCACATGTTCCGTACCGCCTTGCGCAATGTGCTTGCGCACAAGGCCAGGCTGCTGATGACCGTGCTCGCCGTGATGCTCGGCGTGGCCTTCGTCTCCGGCACCCTGGTCTTCACCGACACCCTCGGCAACGCCTACCGCAACCAGTCCGCCAAGAGCTACGACAACGTCGCGGTCGCCGTGACGACCTACGTCGACCCGAGCGACGCCGAGAAGGACTCCGGCGTCGACGAGAAGACCCTGGAGAAGATCCGGGGCATCGACGGCGTCGCCTCGGCCACCGGCCGGGTCTCCGGTTTCGCCGGCGTCGCCGACCAGGACGGCAAGCTCATCGGCAACGGCTGGTCCAACACCGGGGCCAACTACTCCCCCGGCAAGGACGGCAAGGACCCCGCGTACACCTTCACCGACGGCACCGGGCCGGCTGAGGCGGACGAGATCGCCCTCGACAAGGACTCCGCCGCCAAGGGCGGGTACCAGGTCGGCGACGCCGTACGGGTGGCCACCAACGGGCCGGTGAAGGAGTACGCCCTCGCCGGTGTCTTCACCACCGACGACGGCGCGGTCAACGCGGGCGGCAGCCTGGTCCTCTTCGACACCGCCGTGGCGCAGCAGCTGTATCTGCAGCCCGGGTACTTCGCGGACGTCACCGTGACCGCGGAGCCCGGCGCCTCCGACGCGTCGATCCTCACCGCCGTGAAGCCGCTGCTGCCCAAGGACTCCGATGTGCAGACCGGCAAGGAGCTGGCCGACGAGCAGGCGAAGCAGATCGAGAGCGGCCTGTCGAACCTGAACACGATGCTGCTCGCCTTCGCGGCCATCGCCCTCTTCGTCGGCGTCTTCCTGATCGCCAACACCTTCACCATGCTGGTCGCCCAGCGCACCAAGGAGCTGGCGCTGCTGCGCGCCGTCGGCGCCTCCCGCCGGCAGGTCAAGCGCTCCGTGATCCTGGAGGCGCTGGTCGTCGGGGCGATCGCGTCCGTGGTCGGCTTCCTGCTGGGCCTCGGTCTCGCGACGGGGCTGCGGTCGGCGATGAGCACCTTCGGCGCGAAGGTGCCCGCGGGACCGCTGATCGTCTCGCCCACCGCGGTGGCCGCCGCCCTGGCCGTCGGTGTGCTGATCACGGTGCTCGCGGCATGGCTGCCCGCCCGCCGGGCCGCCAAGATCCCGCCGGTGGCGGCGATGAGCAGCGTGCACGGCGTGGCCACCACCAAGTCGCTGGTGCTGCGGAACACCATCGGCGGCGTCCTCACCCTGCTCGGCGCCGCCGCGATCGTCGCCGGTGCGGCGGCCGGCTCCGACGGGCGCATGATCATCGCCGGCGGCGCGTTCCTGGCGCTGGTCGGCATCATCGTCCTGATCCCGCTGCTGTCCCGCCCGGTGATCGCACTGGTGCGGCCGCTGCTCAAGGGCGTCTTCGGAGTCTCGGGCAAGCTCGCCGGGCAGAACGCGGTGCGCAACCCGCGCCGCACCGGCGCCACCGCCTCCGCGCTGGCCATCGGTCTCACCCTGGTCACCGGGATCTCGGTGCTCGGGGCCACGCTGGGCCAGGCCGTGGACAAGATGACCACGGACAACATCAGGGCCGACTACATGGTCACGATGGCGAGCGGCGGCGCGCTGGACAAGTCGGCGCTCGACGCGATCGAGAAGGCGAAGGGCGTCAGCGCCGTCTCGCCGCAGCAGGCGTCCTCGATGGAGATCAAGGGCGAGTGGCACTCGGCGTCCGCGGTCACCCCCGGCGACGTGGAGAAGGTCTTCGACCTGGAGACCGTCTCCGGCTCGCTCGCCACACTGGCCAAGGGCCAGATCGCGGTCGCCGAGGACACCGCCAAGTCGAACGGCTGGAAGACCGGCGACACCCTGCCCGCCGAGTTCGGCGAGGAGGGCAAGAAGGAGACGAAGAACCTGACGGTCGGCGCCGTCTACAAGGGCAACGAGTTCCTCTCCCCGGTCCTGGTCGCCACCGACGTCGTCGCGCCGTACGAGACCAGGCCGTACATCCCCGAGATCTGGGTGGCGATGGACGGCGGCGCGAGTGCGGCGAACGAGCAGGCGCTGGTCGACGCGCTGGGCGACAACCCGGCGATGAGCGTCATGGACCAGCAGGACATCCGCAACATGTTCGGCGGCTTCATCAACACGGCGCTGAACATCATGTACGGGCTGCTGGCGATGGCGCTGATCATCGCCGTGCTCGGTGTCATCAACACCCTGGCGATGTCCGTCTTCGAACGTCAGCAGGAGATCGGCATGCTGCGGGCGATCGGGCTCGACCGCGGCAAGGTGAAGCGGATGATCCGGCTGGAGGCCGTGGTGATCTCGGTCTTCGGCGCGGTCGTCGGCATCGGCCTCGGCTCCTTCCTCGCCTGGGCGATCGGCGAGACGATCCGCAAGGAGATCCCCGGCTATGTGCTCGTCATGCCGTGGGACCGGATCGGGATCTTCCTGCTGCTGGCCGGAGTGGTCGGTGTGCTGGCCGCGATGTGGCCGGCGCGCAGCGCGGCGAAGCTGAACATGCTCACCGCGATCAAGACGGAGTAGCGGCTCCCGCTGACGGGCCGAAGGCCCCGTGGTGTGTGCTGGACGCACACCACGGGGCCTTCGGCATTGTGAGGTCAGCGCCAGTCGCCGGTCCGCAGCGGCACTCCCGAGCTGCCGCTGTCGGGGGTGCGCACGGCGAGGATCTGGTTGACGCCGATCCTGTTGCGTTCGAACGACACCGCGGAGGCGGCCATGTAGAGCCGCCACACCCGGGCACGGCCGGGCGAGGTGAGCTCGGCCGCCTGCGGCCAGGCGCTCTCCAGGTTCGTGACCCAGGCGCGCAGGGTGCGGGCGTAGTGCTCGCGGATGGACTGCACGTCGCGGACCTCGAAGCCCGCGTCCTCCAGTGTGGCGACGGTACGGCCCAGGGGCGCGAGTTCGCCGTCGGGGAAGACGTACCGGTCGATGAACTCGTCGATGCGGTACGCCGCTTCGTCCTTCTCGGGGCGGCGGGCGATCTGGTGGTTGAGCAGCCGGCCGCCGGGCACGAGCAGCGAGAACAACTGGTCGGCGTACTCGCGGTAGCGGACCCGGCCGACGTGCTCGGCCATCCCGATGGACGAAATCGCGTCGTACGGCCCGTCCCTGACGTCCCGGTAGTCCTGTACCCGGATCTCGACGCGGTCGGTGAGCCCCTCGTCCGCGATGCGCTTGCGGGCGTGGACGGCCTGCTCGCGGGAGAGCGTCACGCCGGTGACATGGGTGCCGTACTCGCGGGCCGCGTGGACGGCCATCGAGCCCCAGCCGCAGCCCACGTCGAGCAGCCGGTCGTCCTCCTTCAGCCCGAGCTTGCGGCAGACCAGGTCCAGCTTGTCGCGCTGGGCGTCCTCGAGGGTGCCCGCGTCGTCCCAGTAGGCGCACGAGTAGACCATGGACGGCCCGAGCACCAGCCGGTAGAAGTCGTTGCCGACGTCGTAGTGGTGGCTGATGGCCTCCTTGTCCCGCCGCCTGGTGTGCAGCGGACCGGTACGGCGCCGGACCTCCTCCGGCGGCGGGGGCGGGGGCGGCAGGACGCCGCCGAGTTTCAGCAGGGCGCGGGCGCCGGCCCGCAGCCGCGGGTCGCGCACCGGGTGGACCGCGGTCTTCTGGTCGGCCCCGCGGTCCCACAGGAGGCCTGCGAGCACGTCCAGCGCCTCGTACAGATCGCCCTCGATGTCGATCTCCCCGGCGACCCAGGCCCGCGCGAGCCCCAGCTCGCCCGGCCGCCACAACAGCCGCCGCAGGGCGCGCCGATGGCGCACGACCAGGGTGGGCGCGCCCGGCGGCCCGGATTCACTGCCGTCCCAGGCGCGGATGCGGACGGGGAGCGGGGCGCCCGACAGCTCCTCGGCAAGAGTGGTCAGCCGCAGCGCGGCATCGGCCATGGCACACACCTCCGTGACGGTGGTTCCCACGAACGCCCGGCAGACTCGCGGCGGGCGGGCCTGCACGGTGCACTTCCCTCAACAATGCGACCACCGTGTGTGCTTCCCCACCCTACGCGCCGCGACGCCCGCCACGGCGGACGTGTTCCCCTAGCCGCCCCCTGCGGCCTGGCGGCCGCGGGGGCCCCGCCTTCCCGAACCGGGACAGGCCCCGGATCCCGATGCGCCCTGCGGGCGGCGGGCGGGCCGGGCTCCGCCCGGACCCGGTACCGCGCTTCGCGCGATGGCCTCAATCTCCCCCACGGCCTGGCGGCCGTGGGTGGGGGCACCTGCCACGCCGCCAGGCGTAGGGGGAGCACCCCCAGGCCGGGCTGGACATGCCGCTGCGCGGCAACCCTGCCCGGCCGGGCAGGCCTGATTTCGCTGCGCGAAACAGGGACGCCCACGGGGCGACTCAAGCCCCGTCGGCGTTTGAGGCGCGGGGCTCGGGGCGGCGCCCCGACAAGACCGGCACACCCGGCCGGGGCGGCGCCCCCGGGAACGCGAAAGGGCCGCCCGCACCACGGATGGCGGGCGGCCCCTTCACAAGGGCAAGCGGTACCGCTAGGACGCCTTGGCCTTCTCGGACTCCGGCTTCGCCGCAACCGGCGCCGGCTTGGCCGCCTCGTAGAACTCCTCGCGCGGCGTCTCCATCGCACCGAGGGAGACGACCTCGCGCTTGAGGAACATCGCCAGCGTCCAGTCGGCGAACACACGGATCTTGCGGTTCCAGGTCGGCATCGCCATGCCGTGGTAGCCACGGTGCATGTACCAGGCCAGCCGGCCCTTGAGCTTGATCTTGACCTTGCCCATGACGATCATCGCGACGCCCTTGTGCAGGCCGAGACCGGCGACCGCACCCTTGTTCGCGTGCTCGTAGGACTTCTGCGGGAAGCCGCGCATCCCGGAGATGACGTTGTCGCCGAGGACCTTCGCCTGGCGCAGCGCGTGCTGGGCGTTCGGCGGGCACCAGGCGTTCTCGACGCCGGCCTTGCGGGCGGCCATGTCGGGGATCTGGGCGTTGTCGCCGGCGGCCCAGATGTAGTCGGTGCCGTTGACCTGGAGGGTCTCGTTGCAGTCGACGTGGCCGCGGGGGCCGAGCGGCAGACCGTAGCGGGCCAGCGCCGGGTTCGGCTTCACGCCGGCCGTCCACACGATGGTGTTGGAGTCGACCTCGAGGCCGTTCTTCAGCACCACGTGGCCGTCGACGCAGGAGTCCATGGAGGTGGAGAGGTAGACCTCGACCCCACGGCCCTCGAGGTGCTCCTTGCCGTACTTGCCGAGCTTCGGGCCGACCTCGGGAAGGATCTTGTCCGCGGCGTCGACCAGGATGAAGCGCATGTCCTCACGCTTCACGTTGTTGTAGTACTTGGCCGCGTCCCGGGCCAGGTCCTCGACCTCGCCTATGGTCTCGGCGCCGGCGAAGCCACCGCCGACGAAGACGAAGGTGAGCGCCTTGCGGCGGACGTCCTCGTCGGTCGTCGAGTCGGCCTTGTCGAGCTGCTCGAGGACGTGGTTGCGCAGGCCGATGGCCTCTTCGATGCCCTTCATGCCGATGCCCTGCTCGGCGAGGCCGGGGATCGGGAAGGTGCGCGAGATCGCGCCGAGCGCGACGACCAGGTAGTCGAAGGGCAGCTCGTACGCCTCGCCGACGAGCGGCGAGATCGTGGCGACCTTGCGGTCCTGATCGATGGTCGTGACCCGGCCGGTGAGAACCTCTGCCTTGGGCAGCACGCGTCGCAGCGGGACGACGACATGCCGAGGCGAGATGCTGCCTGCGGCAGCTTCGGGGAGGAAGGGCTGGTACGTCATGTACGACCGCGGGTCGACGACCGTGACGGTCGCCTCGCCGTAGCGCATCTTCTTGAGAATGCGCCGAGCTGCGTACAGGCCTACGTACCCACCGCCTACAACGAGGATCCTGGGACGCTCCGTGGTGCTCATGCCATCGAGTATCCACCCCCCTCGGAGGGGGTGCTCGTGAGCCCCTTCACAAGCTCTTCCCCCCACTCTGCTACACTGCCCCGCCCACGTGACCGAGGTCATGACCTCCACGGGGAACCGGGGTGCTGCCGGAAACGTTGACCACCCCTCTGAGCTGGCCCCCAGGGCGTGCGGGCGAGTAGACCAGCGCCCCTTGCACGCTGGGGGCGCAAGCATCCATGCACCTTCGAATGTGCTGTCTGGATCCCAACAGGCGGGCACCGGAGGGCTTTCGGGCCTCCGACGGGCCCATCGGCGCGGTTTTCCTTGTGAAGAAGTTCACGAACTTTCTCGCGAGGGCCGCCGGGGCGGCCGGAAAAGCGGCCGCGAACCCCCTCCGCGGGTCAACGGGCGAGGGTCCGGACGCGGTGCCAGGCTGACTCCAGGATGTGGCCAGGATGCGGCACATCCACAGAACCCGGTCAGTACCGGCTGAATCACGGAGAAAGGGAATCGAGTGATCACCACTGACTTCGTCCCCGGCTCGCCCGCCTGGCTCGACCTGGGCGCGCCCGACATCGACGCGGCCGCCGCCTTCTACGGCGCCGTGTTCGGCTGGCAGGCCCAGGCCTTCGACGAGGAGATGACCAGCTACAAGGCGTTCCGCCTCGACGGCAAGGCGGTGGGCGCGGTCGGGCAGCTCACCGAGGAGGGCGCCCGGTCGGCCTGGATGGTCTACTTCCACACGCCGGACATCGAAGCCACCGTCAAGGCGGTCGAGGAGGCCGGGGGCGCCGTCCGCACCCCGCCGTCCGAGGTGGCGGACGAGGGCCGGTTCGCTCAGGTCACCGACCCGCAGGGCGCCCAGTTCGCAGTCTGGCAGCCCGGCAGCTACCCCGGCATCGAGGCCGTGGACGGCCCCGGCAGTCTCGGCTGGATCGAGCTCTACACCACCGACTCGAAGGCCGCGCAGGACTTCTACGGCCGCGTCTTCGGCTGGACCGGCCAGGACATGGAACTCCCCGGCGGCGGCGGGACGTACACGATGGTGACGCCCAAGGACTGCCCCCCGGAACGGATGTTCGGCGGCATCATGGCGGTCCCGGACATGTTCGCGTCCGGGGACGCGCGGCCGTACTGGCACCCCGTCTTCGGCACCGCCGACTGCGACGCCACGGTCGCCCTCGTACGCGAGAAGGGCGGCTCGGTCTCGATGGGCCCCGAGGACGCGGAGGGCGTCGGCCGGCTGGCGGTGTGCAGCGACCCGGCGGGGGCCGAGTTCGTGGTCCTCACCCCGGAGCCGGCCCCCGCGACCTGAGGTCTCACTGATCCGGCCTGATCCGAACGGCAGACCCTAACCGCGGTCCTCGTTCGCGACGCTGTAGGCGATGCCGTCGAGGATGTCGTGTTCGCTCACGACCACCTCGCGGGCGCCGATGCGCCGCATGACCGTGCGCAGCACCAGCGCCCCGGCCGCGATGACGTCGACGCGGCCGGGGTGCATCACGCCGATCGCCGCGCGCTCGTCGTGCGTGGAGTTCAGCAGCATGGTGGTGACCTCCTCGACCTGCTCGCAGGAGATCCGCGAGTGATGGATGGCCGCGGAGTCGTACGCGTCGAGGCCGAGCGCGATCCCGGCGACCGTGGTCACCGAGCCGGCGAGCCCGACGAGCGTGTGGGCCTCGCGGATGGGCACGGTCTTCTCGACCTCGTCGAGCGCCGCCTCGATGTCCGCGGTGATCGCGGCGACCTGCTCCGGCGTCGCCGGGCTGTCCGGCGCGTGCCGCTCGGTCATCCGTACGCAGCCGATGTCGACGGACCGGGCGGCGCCGGCGTGCTCCTCGCCGACGACGAACTCGGTGGAGCCGCCGCCGATGTCGACCACCAGATAGGGCTTGGCGATGTCGGAGCGGCCGTCGAGGGACTTCGTGGCACCGGTGAAGGAGAACTCGGCCTCCTGGTCGCCGCTGATCACCTCCGGCTCCACACCGAGGATGCCGAGCACACCGGCGACGAACTCGTCCCGGTTCTCGGCGTCCCGGGACGCGGACGTGGCGACGAAGCGCAGGCGCCGCGCGCCGTGCTCCTTGATCACGGCGGCGTACTCGCGGCAGGCGGCGAAGGTGCGCTCCAGCGCCTCGGGAGCGAGCCGGCCGGTGCGGTCGACGTCCTGGCCGAGGCGGACGATCGTCATCCGGCGGTCGAGGTCGACGAGAGCGCCGGTGGCGGTGTCGACGTCCGCGACGAGCAGGCGGATGGAGTTGGTGCCGCAGTCGACGGCGGCGACGCGGGTCATTCGGCGGCGTCCTCTCCCTGTCCGCCCGACGTCCCGCACGGGGTCACGCAGGGGCCCTTCGCCCACCACTCGGGCAGCATCGCGATCGCCTCGTCGCCCAGCGGGTTCACCCCGGGGCCGGCCGCCAGCGAGTGGCCGACCAGGACGTGCAGGCACTTCACCCGGTCCGGCATGCCGCCCGCGCTGGGGAAGCCCTCCAGGACCTCGATGGCATCACGGCGGGCGATGTAGTCCTCGTGGGCGGCCCGGTACGCGGCGGCCAGTTCCGGGTCGGCCGCCAGGCGTTCGGTCATCTCCTTCATGACGCCGTTCGCCTCGAGCGTGCCGATCGCGGAGGCGGCCCGCGGACACGTCAGGTAGTACAGCGTCGGGAAGGGGGTGCCGTCGGGAAGCCGCGGCGCGGTCTCGACGACGTCGGGCTGCCCGCAGGGGCAGCGGTGCGCGATCGAGCGCAGACCTCGCGGCGGCCGGCCGAGCTGCTCCTTGAACGCGGCGACGTCCGCGTCCGTGGGCTCGGTGGGTTCGGTGGTGGGAGGAGGGGTTTCCATGCCTGCCTTGTTCGGTGACTGCTACTGCTGCCGGGTGCTGCTACTGCTGCGGACCGTCGGCGCTGTCCACGCCGTTCCATACGTTCGAGTACCACGGCCGGTCGGCCGCGCCGCTCTCTTCGCGCTCCCGCTCCGCGGCCTCGGGGTCGATCATGGTGAATCCGGTCTCCCCCGGGAGCACGTAGTGCAGATGCTCGCGGGCTAGCCGCCGGATGTACATGTCGTCCTGGAGGCGCGCCTTCTCGTCCTTGAGCTGCTCGACCTGTGCGCGCGCCTCGTCCATGAGGCGTTCCTGCTCGGCGATGTCCGCCCGCTGGGAGACGTACTGGCGCATCGGGTAGGCGAGCGCCACGACGAGCGAGCAGACGACGAGGGCGAGGAAGGCCGCGCGGCCGGTGAGCCGGGAGCGGCGGGCCTGGCGGCGGTTCTGGGAGCGGTAGACGCGGGCGGCGGTCTGCTCGCCGAGCAGCCGCAGCCTGGTCGCGGTGGAGAACCTGTCCGCTTCCGGCCTGCGCGCCATCCCACTCGCCTCCCCTTCACACGCCGACGTCCCCGGACACGGTACGGGACCGCGGCCGGGGACGTACGTACGACAGGGCGTCAGCCGGTGATCAGCCGGTGATCACCGGTGGCCCGGCGACGCTCGGCGTCGCTCGTGCGGTGCTCAGTCCTCGTACTTGAACCGCGGGAACGCGCTGCGGCCCGCGTACACCGCCGCGTCGTCGAGGATCTCCTCGATGCGCAGCAGCTGGTTGTACTTGGCGACGCGCTCGGAGCGGGCCGGGGCGCCGGTCTTGATCTGGCCGCAGTTGGTGGCGACGGCCAGGTCGGCGATGGTGACGTCCTCGGTCTCGCCGGAGCGGTGGGACATCATGCACTTGAAGCCGCTGCGCTGGGCGAGCTCGACGGCGTCGAGGGTCTCGGTCAGCGAGCCGATCTGGTTGACCTTGACGAGCAGCGCGTTCGCGGCGTTCTCGTCGATGCCGCGGGCCAGGCGCTCCGGGTTGGTGACGAAGAGGTCGTCGCCGACGATCTGGACCTTGGTGCCCAGCTTCTCGGTGAGGACCTTCCAGCCGTCCCAGTCGTCCTCGAACAGCGGGTCCTCGATGGAGACCAGCGGGTACGAGGCGGCGAGCTCCTCGTAGTACTCGGTCATCTCGGCGGCCGAGCGGGACTTGCCCTCGAACTCGTACGAGCCGTCCTTGTAGAACTCGGACGCGGCGACGTCGAGCGCGAGCGCGATGTCCTTGCCCGGGGTGTAGCCGGCCTCCTTGATGGCCTCGAGGATGAGGTCGAGGGCGGCGCGGTTGGAGTCGAGGTTCGGCGCGAAGCCGCCCTCGTCGCCGAGGCCGGTGGACAGGCCCTTCTGCTTCAGGACCTTCTTGAGGGTGTGGTAGACCTCGGTGCCCCAGCGCAGCGCCTCGGAGAACGACTCGGCGCCGATCGGCGCGATCATGAACTCCTGGATGTCCACGTTGGAGTCGGCGTGCGAGCCGCCGTTCAGGATGTTCATCATCGGAACGGGCAGCAGGTGCGCGTTCGGGCCGCCCAGGTAGCGGAAGAGCGGCAGGTCGGAGGCCTCAGAGGCGGCGTGCGCGACGGCGAGGGAGACGCCGAGGATGGCGTTGGCGCCGAGCGAGGACTTGTCCGGGGTGGCGTCCAGGTCGAACATCGCCTGGTCGATCAGGCGCTGCTCGGTGGCGTCGTAGCCGACGAGCTCCGGGCCGATCTGCTCGATGACGGCGAGGACGGCCTTCTCGACGCCCTTGCCCTGGTAGCGGTTCTGGTCACCGTCGCGGAGCTCGAGAGCCTCGAACGCACCGGTGGAGGCGCCGGACGGAACTGCAGCACGACCCGTGCTGCCGTCGTCGAGGCCAACCTCGACCTCGACCGTGGGGTTGCCTCGGGAGTCCAGGATTTCCCGGGCTACGACGACGTCGATGGACGGCACGAGCATCTCCTTCTGGGATGTGACGCGAGAAAAGTGCAGAGGTCTGCTTGGCCTTGCGGCAAGAGCCTAACCGCCCCGGCGGCAAAGGCCCGGCCGATGCCCGCCCCCTGGGACGAAAAAGGGCATCAAGCCCCTTGCGACCGGACAAACGGGACGGTTCCTACCTGCGGGTAACCGGCGCCCCGGGGCGGACTCGCCCCAGCAACGGACCGAGCCCCGGCCCGGCGCGTACGGGGGAAGGCGCGCCGGACCGGGGTGCTCGGGTCCCGTCCGACGGACGGGTGCCTCCCACGACCGCCGGACCGTGGGAGGCAGGTGCGGGTCAGCGCAGGTGGAGCTGCTGGCCCGGGTGGATCACGTCGGCGTCCTCGACGATGTCCTTGTTCAGCTCGAACAGCTTCTCCCAGCCGCCCTCGACCTTCTCGGCCTGCGCGATCTTGCTGAGGGTGTCGCCGGCCTCGACCTTGTACTCGCCGTCGCCCTTCTTGAAGCCCTTGGCCTGCGGAGCGGCGGCGGGCTTCTCGGCCTTCGGGGCCGGGGCGGGGGCCTCGGTGCGCTCGGAGCGCGTGGTGGGCGCCTCGGAGCGCTCCTGGGACGGCTGCGCGGGCGCGGCCTCGGCGGAGCCGCCGCCGTAGGAGGCACCGGACAGGCCGACGCCGCAGCTCGGCCAGGCGCCCTTGCCCTGGCCGGCCAGGACCTTCTCGGCTATCTCGATCTGCTGGGCCTTGGACGCCTGGTCGGCGGTCGAGGCGTACGCGGTGCCGCCGTACGCGGCCCAGGTGGAGGCGGAGAACTGCAGGCCGCCGTAGTAGCCGTTGCCCGTGTTGATGGACCAGTTGCCGCCGGACTCGCACTGGGCGACGGCGTCCCACTCGGAGGCGGTGGCGGCGGAGGCGGAGGTCGCGCCGAGAACCGGGGCGGCGATGGCGGCGCCGGCGACACCGGCGAGCGCGACGAGACGGGTGACCTTCGACGGGCGGCGGTGCTTGGCCTTGTCGGAAGAACGCAGCATGGAACTTCTCCTCACCGACGCCTACGAGGTGAGCTGTCGGGTTCGGGCCTGTGAGTTGCCCGGCCGCACGTCCGTGGGACGTGCGGGCTTCACCCCCAGCCGGCTCCGGTCCGCCGGATCTCTCGATCCGGGCGAACGGCCCCGGCGCTTACCTTGGGTCCCCCGCTCCTGCCTTCGGCGCTCTGAGCGACGACTGTTCCCCTCGACCGACGGCAGGATTCGGCGTATCGGTCGACGGGGCCCGCGGTGGCGAGCGGTTCAGACCGTAGACACAGGACTCCCCGATGTTCAAAGTCGAACATCGGGGAGAAAACGCCCGAACCGACCACCCGAAGATGTCCGTTTTCGCAGGTGAGGGGCGGAGTGGCCGAGTTCATGGGGCGTTGCGCCCTAGTTGGGACAAAGAGACCCTTGTCTCACCGGAACGAAGCGGACAGAAGCCCATGAACCGTCGTGTGAACTAGCGCTGACCCAGGCTCAGGTCGAGGCTCTGACCGGGCAGGATGAGGTCCGGGTCGGACCCGACCGTCTCCTCGTTCGCCTCGTAGAGGGCCGGCCACCCGCCGGGCACCTCCTCCGCGGCGGCGATGTCGCACAGATTGTCGCCGGGCTGAACGGTGTACGAGCCCGGGGCGGTTGCCCCGACGTCGCCCTTGCGGCCCGCGCTGTCGCCCCGTGAGGCGTGGCGGCCGTCCTCGCGGGCGCCGTCCGAACCGCCGGTGGCGGACTCGTCGCCCGGCGCACCGCGGTGCTTGCCGGTGCCGGTCGACGCCTCGCCGGACGGGGCCGCCTCTGTGGCGTCGTCCGTGGGCACCGTGCGGGTGTCGTCGTCCCCGGTCGCCGGCCGGTCGGTCGCGTCGCCGGAGGGCGTGCCCGCGTCACGGGTGTCCGGCGCGCCGGATTCGCCCGTGGCGTCCGAGTCGTCCGCCGAGCCCTCGGCGGGCTTGTCGCCCGCCGGGTCGGTCGGCTCGAGGACGTCGAGGGAACCGGACGTGTCGGGCGACGGCTCACCGTCCGGCGCGTCGCTCTGCTTCGGCAGCGGCAGGATGCCCGGGTCGACGCCGGTGTCCGCGCCGTCGTCCTGGAGCCCGGCGAGCGGACCGCAGGCGGGCCAGGCGCCAGGGCCCTGGGCGGCGAGGACCTTCTCCGCGACCGCTATCTGCTGCGAGCGGCTCGCGAGGTCGGCGCTCGGCGCGTAGGCGGTGCCGCCGTACGCGGCCCAGGTCTCCTGCGAGAACTGCAGCCCGCCGTAGTAGCCGTTGCCGAAGTCGGCGCTCCACGCCCCGCCGCTCTCGCACTCCGCGACGCGGTCCCAGGTGTTCGCGTCGGCCGCGGACGCCGAGCCCGCGCCGAGCAGCGGGATCGCGATGGCCGAACCGGTCACCCCTGCCGCGACGATGAGGGCCGGAGCCTGGCGGGGTCGGCGGTGTCGTCCGTTCCCGGAGAGCATGCGGTTGCCTTTCGCGTGACAGCTGTGAATCCTGCGGCCTGCTGATGCCTGCCGAGTGACGGTGAACGTAGTCGCATTCGAACGTGAGTCACAAGTCGATGCAGCAGAGATCACGTGAAAGTCACAGACTTGACGTAGCGTCAGCTTGTTTACACCGTGAACTCAACGGGCAGAGTGCGCAATCCGCGCATGATGAGACCCCCACGCCACCGCAAATCGGCCGGATCTCCCGCAAGCCGCAAGTCCGGCATTCTGCGGAGCAGGGTGGCCAGCGCGGTCTGCCCCTCGAGCCGGGCGAGCGGGGCGCCGAGGCAGTAGTGGATGCCGTGGCCGTACCCCAGATGCTGGTTGTCGGTCCGGGACAGATCGAGGGTGTCCGGGGCGTCGAAGCGTGCCGGGTCGCGGTCGGCGGCCGCGAGGACGACGAGTACGGGGTCGCCCGCCGCGATCCGCTGCCCGCCGACGGTGAGCGGCTCCGTGGCGAACCGCCAGGTCGCCAGCTCCACCGGCCCGTCGTAGCGCAGCAGTTCCTCCACGCCGGTCGCCAGCAGGCCGCTGTCCCCGGACGCCAGCGACGCCTGGAGGCGCTCACGCTGCTCGGGGTGGCGCAGCAGCGCGTAGACGCCGTTGCCGATGAGATTGACGGTGGTCTCGAAGCCCGCGAAGAGGAGGATGAAGGCCATCGCCGCGGCCTCGTTCTCGGTGAGGTGCTCGCCGTGGTCGGACGCCTTGATGAGCCCCGAGATGAGGTCGTCCCCCGGCTCCTCCCTTTTACGGTGGATCAGTTCGGCCAGGTAGCCGCGCATCTTCTTCACCGAGCGGGCGACGCCGCCGCGCGGGCCGCCGCCGTGCCGGATCATCATTCCGGCCCAGTCGCGGAAGTCGTCCTGGTCCTCGGGCGGGACGCCGAGCATGTCGCAGATGGCGTAGATGGGCAGCGGGAACGCGAACTCGTGGATGAGGTCCGCCTCACCCTTCTCCGCGCTGTGCTGTTTTTCAAAGATGTCGTCGATGAGCCGGTCCGTCAGCTCCTGCACCCGCGGCGCGAACTCGGCCACCCGGCGCGGCGTGAACGCCTTGGAGACCAGCCGGCGCAGCCGGGTGTGGTCCGGCGGGTCGATGTTCAGCAGATGCGTCATCAACTCGGCCTTGCGTTCGCCCGGGATGCCCGTCTTGCCCTTGGCGTGCTCGGGCTCGGCGTGATGCGCCGGGTTCTTCGACAGCCGCTGGTCGGCGAGCGCCTGCCGGGCGTCCGCGTAACGGGTGACCAGCCATGCCTCGACCCCGCTGGGCAGCCGGGTCCGGTGCACGGGCGAGTGCTCGCGCAGCCAGGCGTAGGCGGGGTACGGGTCGGTGGCGAACTCCCAGGTGAAGAGCTCGGGCGCGGTGTTCGGGTCGTTCACCCCTCGACGTTACCGGGCCGGCCCTCCGCCGCCCGGATCGCGTCCCGGTAGGCCCGGGCCGCCGCCCGCAGCGCCGCCTCCGGGTCGACGCCGTCCGCCTCCGCGCGTACGGCCAGCGCCAGCAGCTCGTAGCCCACGCCCGCTCCGGCCGGGAGCTCCACGTCGAGGCCGGCCGTACGGACCCGGGACGCGAGCTTCGCCGCCAGCGCGAGACCCGGCTGACCGAGCGGCACGCCGTCGGTCACCGATTCGCGCTGCTTCTCGACCGCCTTGGTCCGCAGCCAGTGCGCCTTGACCTCCTCGGTCGTCGAGGCGGTCTCCTCGCCGAAGACGTGCGGGTGCCGGTGGATCAGCTTCTCCACGATCGTGCCGGCGACGTCGTCCACCGAGAACGGCTCGTCCGCGTGCTCCTCGGCGATGCGCGCGTGGAAGACGACCTGGAGCAGTACGTCCCCCAGTTCCTCGCGCAGCTCGTCCCGGTCGCCGTCCTCGATGGCCTCGACGAGCTCGTACGCCTCCTCGATGCCGTACTTGGCCAGGCCCTTGTGGGTCTGCCTCGAGGACCAGGGGCACTCGCGGCGGATCCGGTCCATGACCTCCACGAGGTCCAGCAGCCGCGCGCCGGGCAGGTCGTACGCGCCGGGCAGCAGCTCCAGGTCGGGCATCGTCAGGCGGCCGGAGCCGCCGAGGCGGGCCAGGCCGTCGGTCAGGGCCGTCTCCCCCTCGCCGGACGCCAGCACGACGACGGTGCGGCCGCCGGCCGCGCAGTACTCCACCAGCTCCTCCGCGGCCGGCGCGGCGTACTCGACGGTGACGCCCGCCTCCCGCAGATACGCCAGCTGCCGGTGCGCCGGGTCGGCGCACAGCACCCGGTCCGCGGCGTGCAGCGTCTGCCACGCCGGCCAGGACAGCAGCCCCGGCGCGACGCGGTGGCTGGCGGTGAGCAGGACGATACGGCCGGCGGCGGATGCTTCGGTGGTCACACCCCCGAACCTACCGCCCGGCCCTACGCGCCCGTCTCGACGGGCTCCTGGGCCCCGGACACCTCGGTGATCCAGGGCGCCCGGTACGTGCCGAGCTCGAGCTTCTTGTCGTCCCAGGTGCCGTAACGCGGGTTCACGTCGATGTCCAGGGACTTCGCCGCGGCGGAGAACGTCTCGTTCAGCTTCTGCTGGCCCTCGGGGCTGTTCGCCGCGCCGAGGGCCGTGGCGATCTTGCCGACCAGAACGTCGCGGCGCACGGCGTCGTCGACCTGGTCCGGGGCGACACCGCGCTGCTGCAGATACATGGCGACGAGCTGGTCCTCGCCCCCGGCCTGCCGCACGAGCGCCTCCCGCCCGTCCTGGATCTCCTTGCGGCTGACGCTCACCCCGGCGTCGTCGGCGGCGCGCTGCACGACCCGGTCGACGATCAGGTCGTACAGCTTGGCGCGGCCGAGCTGCCCGGTGTCCTTGATCATCTGCTCCGCCTGCGGCGAGTCCTGCTGCGCCTCACGCACGTCCCGGACCTTCGCCTGGACTGCGGACACCTCGATCCGCTGCCCGCCGACCACGGCGGCGGCGCCGGGGTGTGACTGATCGCCGCAGGCGGCGAGAAGCGGCACGCCGGCGACGAGCGCGGCGGAGAGAATGAGCGCGGTACGACGACGGCGGTGCAAAGGAGCCTCCCGTGGCGAGATTGTGCATCGGTGCACAAGCCTTGCGGTGATCGATGTTAGGCAGTCCACGTGGCGTGGGCCACTGATTCGCCGAACGATTCGCCAAACGGTCGGGATGCGGCGCTCTGCGGGGGGTCTCCCCCGGAGCGGTGGCCTCAGCAGACCCTCGAACGAGTCGGGTCCTGATGCCCGCGTCAGCCGGTCGAAGCCCGCTCCGGTTTCGGTTCCGGTTCCGGAGCGGGTGCGGTGGCGCGGTCGGGGCGGAGCATGATCGTGCGGGAGACGACGAAGGTGACCGGGATCGCGGCGGCTGCCGCGACGAGCGGCGCGTACGTGCTGTCGAAGCCGCCCATGCCCACCAGCAGGTACACCCCGGTCGTGGTCACCACGAAGTTCGCCGCGTTGGTCAGCGGGAACAGCAGGAACTTCCGCAGCGTCGGCCGGGTGCGGTACGTGAAGTACGACGTCAGGAAAAACGATCCGACCATGCTGAGCAGGAAGGCGGCCACGTGCGCCGCCACGTACGGCAGCACGGTCAGCAGCGCCAGATAGAGGCCGTAGTACGTCCCGGTGTTCACCACCCCGACCAGGGCGAATCTGACGATCTGGCCGCGTACCGTCATTGCCCTGCCCGTCCCCCGCGCACCAGTTCCGCTCGCCGACGTCCGCGACGGCCGCCCTGAACAGGGTGACACACCCGGGCCGTCCGCCCGTTCGGCCGGGCCGCGAGGGCGGCGGTCACGGACGCGAGCACTGTCACCGTTCCCGTCACCGTCGCGACACCAAGACTTCATCTGCCCAGCATTGGCACTTGGTGGGCTGCCGGGTTGTTCCCGCGTACGTTCCCGGGCATGGCCATTCTCCGCAACCGTCTGACCAAGCGCGCTCTGCGTCCCGCCCTCACCGTGTTCGAGCAGCGCGTCAGGAGAGGTGTGCAGCGGGACCTCGACGCCCTGCGGCAGGAGGTGGCCGAGATGCGGAAGCAGCAGTACGCGGCCGGGCTGCTGCTCGACAGCACCGGCCGGGGAACCAGCCGGGCGCCGGCCGCCCACCAGGTCGACCGGCTGGTGAAGGAGGTCAAGGACGTCAGCGGCAGCGCCCACTCCCGCCGCAGCGTCGTCGTCGCCTTCCGTACGGTCGTCGCGCTGGAGGCGCTCGGCGTGGGCCGGCTGGCCGGTTCGACGTCCAATATCTGCGGCAAGCTCGCCACCGTTCCGCTGCTGTCCCCGCCGAATGGTGCCATCCTCGAGATCGGCACCCTGTACGGGCTGTTCGCCTCCGCGCTGGTGCGCATGGTGCACCGTGCGGGCATCGAGCCCGACCTGACGATCGTCGACCCACTGGCCGGCTCCCAGCTCCAGCCGGGCACGGCCCAGGCCGCCGACCCGACGGGCACGCCGGTGCGGGAGGACGTCGTCCGGGCCAACCTGGCGCTGGGCGGCAGCCCCGGGGCGTACACCGCGCGGATCCAGCAGGGCTTCTCCTCGGATCCCGAGGTGCGGGAAGCCGTCTCCGACCGGAAGTACGGCGTGATCATCGTCGACGGCGACCACTCGGAGGACGGGGTCCGCGCCGACCTGGAGTGGGTCGAGGACATCGCCGCCCCGGGCGGGATCGTGGTCCTGGACGACTACGGCGACGACAAGTGGCCGGGCGTGCAGGACGCGCTGGACAAGCACCTGGCCGGCGGCACGTCCCGGCTGCGGATGCTGGGACGGGTGTCCACCTCCGCGTTCCTGCGGGCGGACTGAGCCGACGGCCGCGTTCGCCGGGTCAGCCCGGGCGGAGCTGCTGCTGGCGCTCCAGGGCGCGGCGCAGTTCCACCGGGAGCTGGTGATAGGGGCCGTACGCGCGCTCCGCGTCGTACAGCAGCGACTGGAACTGCTGCTTCGCCGCCGTGTGGTCGCCGACCGCGAGCAGCAGATGGCCGATGCGGTGGCGGATCTGGAGCGCGCGGTCGTGGTCGGAGCTCTCGTAGTACGGCAGGACCGCGCGGTACTCGGCGAGTGCCGCGGCGGGCCGGCCGAGCTGTTCCAGGCAGAGGGCCGCGTCGTGGCGGAACTGCAGGGACTGCGGGTCGGCCGGGCCGGCCTCCGCGGTGCGGTCGTCGGCGAGGCGGCGCAGTTCGGGCAGGGCGCGGCGGTACTGGCCGTCGTCCATCAGGGTCGCCGCGTACTGCTTGCGCAGGATGCGCACGACGGGCGAGTGCTCGCCGTGCTCGGACGCCGCGGCCGGGAGGATGCCGCCGAGGACGTCCACGGCCTGGGTGATGCTGCCCTCGCCGAGCAGGCGCTTGACCTCGTCGACGGCGCCGGCGACGTCCGGCTTCGGCGCCGTCGCGGCCGGCGGTGCGAGCGGTGGGGCCGGCGTGGTGGACACCCGGTCGGGCCAGGGCGCGTGCGGACGCAGAAAGGGACGCGTCGGGTCGAGCGGCCCGGTCGGCGCGCCGCGCGCGGGCAGCAGCGGCGCCAGCGCCTCGTACACCTCCTGCGCGCCGGACGGCCGGTGCTCCGGGTCCTTGGCGAGCAGCCGCAGGACGAGGGCCTCCAGCGGCTCGGGGACCTCGGGGCGCAGCTGTCGGACCGGCAGCGGCGGCTCGTAGAGGTGGCGGTGGAGGACGCCGAGCGCGGTGGAGCCCGCGAAGGGGACGTTGCCGCTGAGGAGTTCGTGCAGCAGGACGCCGAGGGCGTACAAATCCGTGTACGGGCCGACCGCGCCGCCCATCGCCTGCTCGGGGGCCATGTAGGCGGGGCTGCCGATGGGTGAACCGGTGTGGGTGAGCCGGGTGGTGTCCATGTCGATGACGGACGCGACACCGAGGTCGAGGACGGTGACCGTGCCGTCGGGCTTGACCATCACATTGCGCGGCTTCAGGTCGCGGTGGACGATCGGCACGGCGTGCACCGCGCCGAGCACCGCGCACAGTTGCGCGGCGACGCTGACGGCCCACTCCCACGGATAGGGCTCATGCTCCGCGAGGTGGTCGGCGAGGTCGGCGCCCTCGACGTACTGCATGACGAGATACAGGTCGTCGTCGTCGCTGCCGGCGTCGTGGACCGTGACCAGGCCGGGGTGGCAGACCTGGGCGGTCACCCGGCACTCGCGTACGAAGCGGCGGCGCATCTCGTCCGCGGCGGTGGCGGCGGCCATGTGGTCGGGCCGCAGCAGCTTGACGGCGACGCGCCGGTCGAGACGCCCGTCGTACGCCGTCCAGACCTGGCCCATGCCGCCCTGGCCGATGAGCGCGGCCAGCTCGTAACGGTTCGCGATGACGCGGCCGTTCACTTGCCCTCTTCCTTGCGGAGCAGGTCGCTGAGCTCGTCGAGCTCGGCGCGGACCTGGTCGATCCGCCCGGTGGCGGGGGCGCCGGCCGGCCGCGTGGGCGGGGCGGGCGCGGGTATCGGCTGCGCCGGGGGCTGTACGGGCATGCCGTGGGCCGGGGTCGGCGGCTGTACGGGCGGGGCCGGGGCCTGCGCGGGCGGTTGGGCCGGGGCCTGCGCGGGCGGGTAGCCGTAGCCCTGCGGCGGCTGCGTCTGCTGGGGCTGCGGCATCCCGTACGGGCTTCCGGCCGGCGTCACCGGACCGTACGGCGACCCCGTCGGCAGCGGCGGCGGCCAGCCCGCGGCCGGGCGCGCGTCCTGGTAGTGGCGGATGTCCGCGACCAGGTAGTGCGTCGGCACACCGAGCGCGAGCCCCAGCAGGGCCACCATGCACACATAGTCCAGCGGCTCCGGCGGCGGCTCCTCCCCCGGGGTCTCCCCGACGGTGGAGAACTCCCCGATCGCGACGATGCAGGCCAGGACGACCGCGAGCGAGAGCCAGAACAGCAGCCAGTCCGACCGCCGTCCCCGCATGATCGCGATGCGCAGCATCGTGCCCCAGGCGAGCAGTCCGAAGCTGAGCAGCGCGAGCGCCACGAAGACGACGCGCACGACGACGAGCAGCGCCGTGGAAGGGCGCCGGGGCTGCGGCGGCGCGAAGCCGTGGCCGTGCATTCCTGCTCCTGGGATGGCCTGGACGGGGGACGAGGAGTCGAGTGGACTGAAGCGTATACACCGACACCCACAAGCGGTTGCCGGATGTACCGAACCGTTGTCCGGTACACCGCTTTGTAAGCGACGCGTGCGCGCCTCGACGGCCTCCGCCGCTTCCGTGCGGGTCAGTCCGGCAACAGGCTGCCGTCCGTGAGCCCGTCGTGCAGTCCCCGCACCAGCCGTTCGCCCAGCCGGCCGGCCAGCCGCAGCGCCTCCTCGAATTCGCCCAGCGCGCGGAAGTGGTCGCCGTAGCGCCGCTGTTCGGCGAGGGGCAGCCGGGGCAGCTGGAGGCGGCGGACGTCGAGCCGGGTCGCGGTGGACGCGTAGCTGCTGGCCTGGCGCTGGTTGGCGCTGCCGCGCAGGAAACCGGCGAGGAACCAGGGGTCGAGCGCGGCCGGGTCGGGCCGCAGCAGCTGGAGGTTGCGGCCGAGCGCGGCGCCGGCCAGCTCCTCGTCCGCGACGCGCACGGCCGCGCCGGCCCCGAGTACGGGCACGACGACGTCGCCCGCCTCGATCAGCACCGGCTCCTCCTCGGCGCCTGCGGGGAGCGTGCCGGAGGGGCTCCGGCCGGCGAGGACGTCCTGTTCGGTGAGGACGGCGACGGGCCCGTCCGCCGGTGCGGAGCCGGCGCCGCCGGCGCACAGGACGAGGGCGCCGGCGCGGGCGAGTTCACCGACGGTGGTGGAGGGCCAGTGCGGGGGTGCGGCGAGTGCGGGGGGCAGCGCGGGCGGCCGGGGGGTGAGTTCGGTGGTCCGGCCGAGCGTGTGCGTCAGCCGTTCGCGTACGCGGGCCAGTTCGGCGGCCCCGCCGCCCGCCGCGGGGGGCGGCAGATGGCGGGCGGGGGCCAGGTCGACGTCGTCGTCGAGGAGTTCGATGACCGGGACGCACCGGCTGACGCCGGGGGTCTCCGCCACGGTCCCGTGCCGCTCGAAGGGCTGCCAGGCGTCGAGCACCGCGGTGCGGATGGCCTGCCAGTCGAGTCTGTCGCGGCCCGCCGCGGCGTGCTCCGCCGTGGCGGTGTCGACGACCAGCAGCTCCGGCGACGGGCGTTCGGTGGCGCCGGGCCTGCGCAGCACCCACAGGTGGAGCGGGATGCCGTACGGGGGCGCGGCGCCGGCGGGGAGGGCGACGACCGCCCGCAGCGCGCCGCGGCGCAGCAGGCCGGCGCGGACGCGCCGTCCGGAGCGGCGGGACGCGGCGGCGGGCGGCATCAGCAGCACGGCGGTGCCGCCGGGGCGCAGCCGGGCGAGCGCGTGCTGGACCCAGGCGAGCTCGGACTCGGTGCGGGCCGGGAAGCCGTACTCCCACCGCGGGTCGTAGGCGAGCTCCTCGTGGCCCCAGTTGCGCTCGTTGAACGGCGGGTGGCACAGGACGGCGTCGGCGGCGAGCGCGGGGAACGCGTCCGCGCGCAGGGCGTCGCCGGCCGCCGCCCGTACCTCGGCCTCGGTGTGCAGGGCGAGGCGCAGCGCGGTGAGCGCGGCCAGGTCGGGGTCGGCCTCCTGGGCGTGGAGCGCGGTGGGGCGGTCGACGGCGCGCAGCAGGGTGCCGGTCCCGGAGGCGGGGTCGAGCACGGTTCCGGCCGGTCCCACGAGGGCGGCCATCAGGGCGGCGGGCTCGGCCGGTGTGGGCGTGCAGTGGCGCGGGCCGGCGTCGAGATGGCGCCCGAGCAGGAACTCGAACGCCTGGCGGGCCCCGGTCTCCGCGGCGAGCGCGGCGGCCCCCCGCATCAACGGCACGGACGGCGCCAACTCGCCCTCGTGAGGCGTTCTTACGGCTCGGGGCGCATCGAAGCGCAGGGTCAGCACCTCCTCGAACGCGGCGGGCAGCAGCTCGGCCATGCGGATGTCGGAGACGGCGCTCAGGGCGGGCCAGCCGGACGGCCGGTGGTGGACGAGGAGGAGCGCGCAGCCGGCGTGGAGGAGGGCGGTGGCGGCTCCGGCCGGGTGGCCGGCCAGTTGCTGCCAGACCCGTTCACGCAGCGGCACCTCGGCCAGCTTCCCCTGGTCGCGCAGCCAGCGCTCGACCGCGGCGAGGGCGAAGGAGGGACTGGTCTCCGTGCCGCCGACGGGCTTGGGGAAGTCCCCGTGCCGGCGCCGCCAGTTGCTGACGGCGGCACGGCCCACGCCCGCGAGGCGGGCGATCTCCGCGGCGGTCACTTCTGGTTCGTTGTCCGGCACCCGAATGTCCCCCGTCCGCTTCCACGTGTTCGGCACTGTACCCCGGTTCACGGACCGTGAGCGATTCACAGGCGTGAAGCGATACTCAACAAGCTTTCATGTTGACTCGGTTCACACGCTCTGCTCTGATTGACCCCGGAACAGCACGTCGGGTCACGACAACGGGCCCGCCACAACCATTGGGGGGGACCCATGTCTCAGTACACACAGCCGCAGCCAGGCCCGCAGCAGCCGCACGGCGGAGCGCCCGGTCAGTTCACAGCGCCGGGCCCGGCGCGCAACGGCCTCGGCACGGCCGCCCTGGTGCTCGGCATCATCGGCATCCTCTTCGGCGTGATCCCGTTCCTCTTCTGGATCGGCACCGTCCTCGGGCTGCTCGCCCTGATCCTCGGCATCGTCGGTCTGGGCCGCGCCAAGCGCGGCGAGGCCACCAACAAGGGCACGGCGACGGCCGGTACGGTGCTGGGCCTGCTGGCGCTGATCGTGAGCGTCATCATCGGCATCGTCACGGTGATGGCGGTGGACGAGGCGGTCGACGAGCTCAACAAGGCCGTCGAGAACACCGCGCCCAAGGACGCCTCCGCGGGCGGCGCCGACGGCTCGGGCGACGAGCCGGCCGCGGACAAGGGCAAGGCCCTCGGCGCGGACGAGACGTCCGTCTACGACGACGACGTGCAGGTCACCGTCTCCGCGCCCAAGCCGTACTCGCCCACCGAGTTCGCCATCGGCCACACCGAGGGCAACAAGGCCTACCAGGTCACGGTCACCATCGAGAACGGCGGCAAGGAGAAGTACGACGCGAGCCTCGTCACCGTCGACGCGCGCGCCGGCAAGGACGGCGTGACCGCCGAGCAGATCTTCGACGGTGACACGGGCGGCGGCTTCGAGGGCACGATCCTGCCGGGCAAGAAGGCCACGGTCACGGTCGCCTTCGACGCCCCGGCCGACGCGAAGAACCTGACCGTGGAGGTCTCCCCCGGCTTCGAGTACGACGCCTCGCAGTGGGAGCTGACGGTCTGACCGTCCGACTCGGGCCAGTCAGCCGGCCGGGGACGCCGCCGAACAGGGCGGCGTCCCCGGCCGCGTCCCCGTACGTCGGCCACACCCCGTGTCACAACCGGTGGCGCACCCATACGTTCGGCTCGACGTAGACCGCGTAGCCCCGTTCCGCCTCGCAGTGCACCGGCACCAGCGCGCCCGGGACCTCGACCTCGCCCGTGGTGTCGAACGGCAGCCCGGTCCACGCGCGCCACTGCTCCAGGGAGCCGGAGACCGTCATCGAGGTGTGCGCCACCTTCTCGATGACGCCGCCGGCCCGTACGTGCACCCGCAGCCAGGGGTCGTGCGGAAGGCCGTCCGCCTCGCGGGTGCGGTACGCGTACTCGTCGATCCGCGTCCTCGGTTCGGCGCTCTTCGCGCTCGGCCGCACCGGTGCGACGAACCTGCCGAAGCCGAGGCGGCGGACGTTGTCCCGCATCGCGGCGAGCATCCGCCCCGATATCCCCCGGCCCTGCCGGTCCGTCGCCACCGTGATCTCGATCGCGCTCACGGTGTCCGGCTTCCGGCCGTGCCTCAGGTCGGAGAAGGCCCACAGCATCACCTGGTCCCAGCCGCCGGCGGGCAGTTCCCGGCGGCCGTCCACGTCCATGGCCAGCGGCACGCTGAACGCCCGGGCCACGACCTTCCCCTCGGGATCCGTCGCCACCAGCACGTACTCGGGCAGCTCGCCGACGATCCGCCCGATGTACGCCCAGCCGACCGGGTCGTTGACGATGAACTCGTCCCAGGTGTCGAGCATCTGCCACATCGGGTCGTGCAGTTCGGGGCGCTCGGCGAGGGTGGTGATCTCAAGTTCCATGGCGGCAGGCTAACCAGTGCCGATCATGGTCCCCCACCGAATTTTCCCGTGCCACCGGCGGCTCGGGCCCACGCGGAACCCGCCCCTCGGACTCTCAGGCCCGCGCGGAACCCGGCCCCCTCGGACTCTCAGGTCCGCGCGGAACCCCGCGCCGCCTCCGGGGCCGCCGCCAGCCGGGCCGCCTGCTTCTCCATGGCCCGGCGCATCCTCGGCCCGAAGGGCTTCTCCACGAGCCGGTGGATGAACCACGCGAGCAGCAGCATCGAGGCCACCGCCGCCACCAGCGCCGGCCAGGCCCCGAGCTCGAACTTCCGGTGCAGCACGGCGATGGCGAACCAGCCCACATGCTCGTGCACCAGATAGAACGGGTAGGTCAGGGCTCCCGCCACGGTGAGCCAGCGCCAGTTCGCCCACCGCAGCCACCCGAGCGCCACGGCGGCGACCAGCCCGAAGGCGACGGTCACGATCGCGGTGATGACGTACGGGCTGCGCTCGATGTAGACGTTCGCCGAGTCGGGCCGCCACAGCTCGACGATCGAGTAGCGCTGGCCGAGCGCCCAGCTGACGGCGACGATGCCCCACAGCAGCAGATCGCTGCCGTACCGGTGGATCAGGTAGAGCGCGAGCCCGCCGATGAAGAAGGGGGCGTGGTCGCGCATCACGATCTCGTCGGCGAGGGGGTGGTCGGCGACCCGTGCGAGCCCCCCGGCGACCGTCCACAGGCAGCAGAAGACGACCACCCGCCGGTAGGTGACGCCCTTCCACACCACGAACAGCGCGAACAGCAGGTAGAACCGGGCCTCCACCCACAGCGTCCAGCACACGCCGAGCACCCGCTCCACGCCCATCGGCTGCTGGAGCATCGTCAGATTGACCAGGACCTCGTCGAACCGCAGCGGCTCGATCACCGACGGCAGTACCACGCACGCGGCCGTGGTCAGCGCGATCGCCACCCAGTACGCGGGGTAGAGGCGCGAGACCCGGGAGCGGAAGAAGTGGCCGAGCGACTTGCCCCAGCTGCTCATGCAGATGACGAAGCCGCTGATGACAAAGAACAGCTGGACGCCCAGGCAGCCGTAGACGGCCGCGGAGGACAGGCCGGGGAAGAGCTCCCTGGGAGAGTCGCCCCAGGCATGGCCCACCGACGACTTGCCCGCGTAGTGGTACAGGCACACGGCCAGGGCCGCGAGGATACGCAGACCGTCGAGGGCCCGCATCCGGTTGTGGGAGGGCAGCGGTGCGATCTCCACCTTGGCCTGCCGTGCCTCCGGCGCCTTCGTCCTGGGCGCTTCGGCCACGGCACCACTGCTCATCGACGTGTCTCCTGATCGGTCCGGCGTCGATGCACCCTAGACGGAGAAAAGGCCGGAAGGACGGCCCCGGCAACCGCCTTTCACCACTGTTCATTTCGTGCTCATCCACCCGTCGGCGAACCGGCACACATGCGGGCACAACCCGCCCGACCGCCACGCACAACCGCGTCACAGCCGCCGGGCCGCCGCCTCCCGGGACAGAACAGTCAGCCGCCGCACTGGGCGAGCATGATCCGCTTGTCGGCGGTCGTCACCGGCAGTTCGTACTTCACCGCGACCTGCGCGAAGCGCACCGCGTACGAGCAGCGGACCGCCTTGTTCGGCGGCAGCCACGACGCCGGGCCGGAGTCGCTCTTGGCGCCGTTGGCCCGGCCCTCGACCGGCAGCAGGTTCAGCGGGTCGTTGGCCAGTTGCCGGCGCTTGGCCTCGTTCCAGCGGGCCGCGCCCATCTGCCAGCTGTACGACAGCGGCACCACATGGTCTATCTGCACCTCGGCGGCCTTCTTCTTGCGCCACTCGATGGTCCGGCCGGTGTACGGGTCGTACACGGTCATCTCGACGACGACGCAGTCGGAGCCGGCGCGGTAGGCGAGGCCCCGGCCGTCGCGGGCGAGCATGTCGTTGCGGGTGTCGCAGCCGTTGCGGGCCAGGGGGACGCCGTCGGCCGTGTCCATCCAGGCGTAGCCGTACTCGTCCCGGTCGTAACCGGTCTTCGGGCCGCGGCCCTTGGTGGCCACCTTCGCTATCAGGGCGCGGGCGTCGGTCCGCTCCTGCTCGGTGGCGAGGGCGGCCAGACCCGGCCGGGTGCCCTGCGGGTTGGCGAGCGGACTCGTGCCGCCGCCGGCCGGGGCGGCCCGCGACGGGCCACCGTCACCGTCGCCGCCGCCGTCGATGCCGACACCGTCGCAACCGGTCACCAGCACCGCCGCGAGCAGCGCCGCCGCCCCTCCCCGGACCACCCCACGTCTGTTCACGGTCCGTACGGTACTGCCGGGCTCAGACCTTGCCGATACCCAGGGTGTTCTGGGCGGGCAGCAGTCCGGAGCCGACAACCGCGACCCAGTACGGGCCGAGCAGCTCGGACAGGCGTGCCGTGTCGTCCGGGCCGAGCGCCGCCCACGGTGCGGCGGCCATCTCGTCCGTACGCCGCTCGACCTCGGCGCGCAGGGCGCGCCCGTCGGCGGTGGCGGTGCCGTCCGCCGCCAGCAGGCCGCGGGCCATGAGCCGTTCGCGGCCCGCCGTCCACTCCGCATCGCTCCAGCCGCGGCTCGCGAAGGTCTCGACCGGGGCGGCCCCGACGCCGGCGAAGGAGACCAGTGACTCGGCGGGGCCGAGACCGGCCGTCAGCAGTGCGGCGAGGTGGCCGTCGCCGCGGTGCTCGCGCAGGCGGGTGGCGGCCTGCCACAGCACGAGGTGCGGCGCGCCGGCCCAGGGGAGGGCGGCGTTGGCGGCGGCGAGCGGACGCCCCGCGCAGTCCGCGGCCTCAGCGGCACGCCGGGCGAGCTCGGCGGCCTCCGCGAGCTCCTTCGACGCGACGGCGTCGCCGAGCAGGTCCCGGTACGCCCGGTCGACGGCGCGCAGCCGGGCGGCGAGGACCTGCGCGGGGGACGCCGCGCGCCAGACGGCGGGGACGTACTCCCGGACCATCGCCGGGCTGAAGCTGTAGAACGCCGAGCCCACCTGCGCCGCGCCCGCCTCTCCCAGCGGCGCCGCGCGCCAGGCGAAGTAGCTGGGCCAGCGCTCGTCGGTCCGGTGGCCGAGGGCCGCGGCCTCCTCGAAGGCCTGCGGCGCGTAGTAGAGCACGGCGTGCAGGGGCTCGAGCAGATGCCACATCTGCCGCACGCGTCCGAGTTCGTCGGTCATGGTTGCGCCTCCATACCATCTAGACATCGACAAGATTGCCCGGCCGCCGCAAACTTGTCAATGCCTAGATTCCGCGTAGCCTGGGGATCATGAGCAGCGAGCGCACCTACCACCACGGCGACCTGCGGCGGGCCGTCCTGACCGCGGCCCTCGACGTCATCGGCTCCGAGGGCCCGTCCGCCGTGAGCCTGCGCGACCTCGCCCGCCGCGCGGGCGTCTCCCACGCGGCCCCCGCGCACCACTTCAAGGACCGGACCGGGCTGCTGACGGCCATCGCGGCGGAGGGCTACGACCTGCTGGCCCACGCCCTGTCCGAGGCCCCGGACCTGCGGGAACGCGGCGTCGCGTACGTGCGCTTCGCGCTCGGCCACCCGGCGCACTTCCAGGTCATGTTCCGGCCCGACCTGTACCGCGGCGACGACCCCGGGCTGCTGGCGGCCCAGGAGCGGGCCTCGGCCGAACTGCGCGCGGGGGTCGCCGGCCTGGACGCGGCCGGCGACCCCCGCACCGCCGGCATCGCGGCCTGGTCCCTGGCCCACGGCTACGCCAACCTGCTGCTGACCCGCAACCTGGACGACGCGGTGGGCGACCGGGACCCCGCCGACGCGTTCCGCTCGCTCGCGGACCTGCTCTTCGCCGACGACGCCGGCCGGCCGGCCGCGCAATAACAGGCCGGCGGCAGCCCTGAGTCCTACGAACCCAGGATCGTCGTCAGGAACTCGCCCGTCCACGACAGCAGTTCACGGCCCACCACCGGCTTGCCGCCGATCTTGCCCGCCGTCGGGCGCGGGACCATGATCTGGTGGGCCGCCGGCTTGATGACCGTACGCGGGTACAGGCGCCCCAGCCGCAGCTCCTGCGACTCGCGCAACTCCACCGGCGCGAAGCGGATGTTCGCGCCCTGGAGCACGATCTCGCCGACGCCGCAGGCCCGCGCCAGCATCCGCAGGCCCGCCACCAGCAGCAGGTTCTCCACGGGCTCCGGCAGCTTGCCGTAGCGGTCGGTGAGCTCCTCGCGGACCGCCTTGATGTCCTCCTCCGTGTTGGCGGAGGCGATCGACCGGTACGCCTGGAGCCGCAGCCGCTCGCCGGGGGCGTAGTCGTGCGGGACGTGCGCGTCGACGGGCAGCTCGATCTTGACCTCGAGCGGTGCCTCCTCCTCCACACCGCCCTCCAGCGACGCCCGGTAGTCGGCGACCGCCTCGCCCACCATGCGGACGTACAGGTCGAAGCCGACGCCCGCGATGTGGCCCGACTGCTCGCCGCCGAGGAGGTTGCCCGCGCCGCGGATCTCCAGGTCCTTCATGGCGACGTACATGCCCGCGCCCATCTCGGTGTGCTGGGCGATCGTGGCGAGGCGCTCGTGCGCGGTCTCGGTGAGGGGCTTCTCCGGCGGGTAGAGGAAGTACGCGTAACCGCGGTCCCGCCCGCGCCCGACCCGGCCGCGCAGCTGGTGCAGCTGGGAGAGGCCGAAGTTGTCGCCGCGCTCCACGATGAGGGTGTTGGCGTTGGAGATGTCGATGCCCGACTCGACGATCGTCGTGGAGACCAGTACGTCGAACTTCTTCTCCCAGAAGTCCACGACCACCTGCTCCAGGGCGCTCTCGCCCATCTGGCCGTGGGCCGTGGCGATCCGGGCCTCCGGCACGATCTCCCGCAGCCGGGCCGCCGCCCGGTCGATCGACTCGACACGGTTGTGGATGTAGAAGACCTGGCCCTCGCGCAGCAGTTCGCGCCGCACGGCCGCGCCGATCTGCTTCTCCTCGTACGGACCGACGAAGGTCAGCACCGGGTGGCGCTCCTCCGGCGGGGTGGTGATCGTCGACATCTCGCGGATGCCGGTCACCGCCATCTCCAGCGTCCTCGGAATGGGCGTCGCGGACATGGTGAGCACGTCCACGTTGGCCCGCAGCTTCTTCAGCTGCTCCTTGTGCTCGACGCCGAAGCGCTGCTCCTCGTCGACGACGACCAGGCCCAGGTCCTTGAACCTGGTCTCGGACGAGAACAGCCGGTGGGTGCCGATCACGATGTCGACCGAGCCGTCCCGCAGCCCCTCCAGCGTCGCCTTGGCCTCGGTCTCCGACTGGAAGCGGGACAGGGCGCGGGTGACGACCGGGAACTGCGAGTACCGCTCGGTGAACGTGCCGAAGTGCTGCTGGACGAGGAGGGTAGTCGGGACGAGGACCGCGACCTGCTTGCCGTCCTGGACCGCCTTGAAAGCCGCCCGGACCGCGATCTCCGTCTTGCCGTAGCCGACGTCACCGCAGATCAGCCGGTCCATCGGGACCGTCTTCTCCATGTCCTCCTTGACCTCGGCGATCGTGGACAGCTGGTCGGGCGTCTCGACGTACACGAACGCGTCCTCGAGCTCCCGCTGCCAGGGGGTGTCCGGGCCGAAGGCGTGGCCGGGGGCCGCCATCCGGGCCGAGTACAGCTTGATCAGGTCCGCGGCGATCTCCTTGACCGCCTTCTTCGCGCGCGCCTTCGTCTTCGTCCAGTCCGCGCCGCCGAGCCGGTGCAGCGTCGGCGCCTCCCCGCCCACGTACTTGGTGACCTGCTCGAGCTGGTCGGTGGGGATGTACAGCCGGTCGCCGGGCTGGCCGCGCTTGGCGGGGGCGTACTCCACGAGCAGGTACTCGCGGGTCGCGCCCTGGACGGTGCGCTGCACCATCTCGACGTACCGTCCCACGCCGTGCTGCTCGTGGACGATGTAGTCGCCGGCCTCGAGGGTCAGCGGGTCGATGGTCTTGCGGCGCCGGGTCGGCATCCGCTGGCCGTCCTTGCCGGCCGCCTTCTGGCCGGTCAGGTCGGTCTCGGTGAGGACCGCCAGCTTGAGCGCCGGGTCGATGAAGCCGTAGTCGATCGAGCCGCAGGCGACGTGGACGACGGACGGCGAGATCTCCGGGAGGTCCGCGTCCAGCCGCGCCGCGATGCCCTCGCCGCCGAGCACCTCGACCGTACGCGCCGCGGGGCCGTGCGCCTCGGTCACGAACACGGTCCGCCAGCCGTCGGCCAGCCACCCCTTGGTGTCGGCGAGCGCCCGCGCGGTGTCACCCCGGTACGTGTCCGGGGCGTGCATGCCCAGCTTGAGCGTGTCGTCCTCCGCGTCGGCGGCGTCCGCCGCGAACGGGGACACGGACCACCACATCATGCCCAGCTCGCGCGCCCGGTCCCGTACGTCCGCGATGCCCCACAGCGAGGCCGCGCCGACGTCGATCGGGGCCTCTCCTCCGCCGGCGGTCGCCGCCCAGGACGCCTGGAGGAACTCCTGGCTGGTGGCGACGAGGTCCGCCGCCCGCGTACGCACCCGCTCCGGGTCGCACACCACGGCCATCGCGCCCTCGGGGAGCACGTCCAGCAGCAGTTCCATCTCGTCGACGAGGACGGGGGCCAGCGACTCCATGCCCTCGACGGCGATGCCCTCGGCGATCTTGCCGAGCAGTTCGCCCAGCTCGGGATGGGCCTCCGCGAGCGCGGCGGCCCGCCGGCGCACCTCGTCCGTCAGCAGCAGCTCACGGCACGGCGCCGCCCACAGCCCGTGCTCCGCGACCTCCAGGGAACGCTGGTCGGCGACCTTGAAGTAACGGATCTCCTCGACGTCGTCACCCCAGAACTCCACCCGAAGGGGGTGCTCCTCGGTGGGCGGGAAGACGTCCAGGATGCCGCCGCGCACCGCGAACTCGCCGCGCTTCTCGACCAGTTCCACCCGCGCGTAGGCGGCGGCCGCCAGCCCCGCCACGACCTCCTCGAGGTCGGCCTGCTGCCCGGTGCGGAGCGCCACGGGCTCCAGGTCGCCGAGGCCCTTGACCTGCGGCTGGAGCACCGACCGCACGGGCGCGACCACGACCTGCACCGGGCCCGCGGACGGGTCGTCGGGCGACGGGTGTGCCAGGCGGCGCAGCACGGCGAGACGGCGGCCGACGGTGTCGGAGCGGGGCGAGAGCCGCTCGTGCGGCAGCGTCTCCCACGACGGGTACTCGACGACGCCCTCGCCGGGCAGCAGCGACCGCAGCGCCGCGGCCAGGTCCTCGGCCTCCCGCCCGGTGGCGGTGACGGCCAGCACCGTGCGGCGGGCCTCGCGGGCCAGCGCCGCCACGGCGAAGGGCCGCGCGGCGGGCGGCCCCACCAGGTCGACATGCGTCCGGCGGCCGTCGCCGGCCGCCCTGACGGCTTCGGCGAGCGCCGGGTCGCGTACGACGGCATCGAGCAGACCGTGCAGGCTCATGAAGGGCTTCCGTCCAGGAGGAGCGAGGGGGGTGGCACCGCGCCGCACCCGCCATGACGGGACAACGCGAAGGACCCGACACGTCGAACGGGCCGGGGGGCTCCCAGCGTACGACGCGGGTGTGACAGCCGCGCCCCGATCCCCCACGCGCCCGATACGTCCCGCGCGCCGGGCGACGCACGCCGAACCCCGCGCGCCCCGGCCGTGCCCCGTCCCCGCCGCCCGCGACGCGCCGGGCCCCGGGTGTCCGTGTCGGACACCCGGGGCCCCGGGGGCTGTGCCTGCGGGCGGGCCGGGACCCCCGTACCGGGCCCGCCCGGGCGAGCTACTCGGTGGCGATCGCGTTCAGTACGTTCATCCGGCCCGCCCGGAACGCCGGCACCAGGGCCGCGAACAGGCCCACGAAGGCCGACCCGACGAAGACCGTGATGATCGTCGCCCACGGGATCTCCAGGACGCCCAGGCCCTCCAACGCCAGCAGCTGCTGGGCCGAGGTGCCCCAGCCCATGCCCAGGCCGAGGCCGAGCAGCGCGCCGAAGAGGGCGATGACGACCGACTCCAGGCGGATCATGCGGCGCAGCTGGCGGCGCGAGAGGCCGATGGCGCGCATCAGACCGATCTCACGGGTCCGCTCCACCACCGACAGCGCGAGGGTGTTCACCACACCCAGGATCGCGACGATGATCGCGAGCGCCAGCAGACCGTAGACGATGTTGAGCAGCTGCCCGATCTGGTCCTTCAGGTCCTGCTTGAAGTCGGTCTGGTTCTGCACCTTGTACTGCGGGTACTCGGCGAGCGACGTCTTCAGCGCCGCGTACGCCTCCTTCTCCTGGCCGTCGACCGCCTTGGCGAACATGATCATGTTCTGGGGCATCTTCTCGGCCGGGAGGTACCGTTCGGCGGTCGTGATGTTCAGATACATCGCGCCCTTGTCGACGTTCGAGTCGTCGGAGGTGATCGCGGCGACCTTCAGCTCGGCCGGCCGGCCGTTCTTGAAGTCGACCTTGATCGTGTCGCCGACCTTCACGCCGTGCTTGTCCGCGTAGTCGCTGCCGACGGACATCGCGTCCTTGCCGTACGCGGCGGACAGCTCGCCCGCCACCGTCTCGCGGCGCAGGTCCTGCGCGTACGTCGGGTCCGCGGCGACCAGCTGCAGGTCCTCCTTCTTGCCGTTCGGGGCGGTGATCTTCGCGTCGACGCCCTTGTACTCGGTGACGTGCTCGATGCCCGGGGCCTTCGCCAGCGCCTCCTGGGCCTGCGGCACGATCGGGCGGCCGTCGTTGCCCGCGGACTGCACGATGAAGTCGGCGCCCACCGACTTGTCGAGCTCCTGCGTCGCGGAGGCCACCATCGAGGAGCCGACCACCGACAGGCAGGCCACCAGAGCGAGGCCGATCATCAGCGCGGCGCCGGTCGCTCCGGTACGGCGCGGGTTGCGCAGCGCGTTGCGCTCCGCCATCCGGCCGACCGGGCCGAACATCCGCAGCACCACGGCGCTGATCACCCGTACGACACCGCCGGCCAGCAGCGGGCCGATCACGACGAAACCGATCAGGGACAGCACCACACCGAGGCCGAGGAACATCGACCCCTCGCTCGCCTTGTCCGCCTGTGTGGCGAGCAGCAGGGCCGCCGCGCCGATCCCGGTGAGGACGAGGCCGATGCCGCCGCGGATCCAGCCGGCCTTGCCGTCGGCCGGCATGCCCGAGTCGCGCAGGGCCGCCATGGGCGACACCTTGCCGGCGCGGCGCGCCGGGACGTACGCGGCGAGGACGGTGACGACGATGCCGAGCACCATGCCGACGACCGGGGTCGTCCACTTCACGGTCAGGTCGTCGGTGGAGAGGTTCATGCCGACCGCGGACATCATCTTCATCAGCCCGACGGCCAGCCCCACACCGGCGGCCACACCGGCGATCGAGCCGACCAGGCCGAGCAGCAGCGCCTCCACGAGCACGGACCGGTTGACCTGCTTGCGGCTCGACCCGATGGCGCGCATCAGGCCGATCTCCCGGGTGCGCTGGGCGACGAGCATCGAAAAGGTGTTGACGATCAGGAAGATGCCGACGAGGAAGGCGATCCCGGCGAAGCCGAGCATCGCGTACTTCATCACGTCGAGGAACGAGCCGATCTCCTCACGGCCCGAGTCCGCCGACTCCTTGGCGGTCTGCAGCTTGTACGGCTGCTCCAGCGCGGCGGCCAGGTTCTTCTTCAGCGCCTCGTCGCTGACACCGTCGTCGGCGGCCACTAGGACCTGGGTGAACACACCTTCCTTGCCGAGCAGTTCACGCTGGGCGGTGGCGGTGTCGTAGTAGACGACGGTCGCCCCGGGGTTGGTGACCTTGAAGGCGGCGATGCCGGAGATCTTCGCGGTGAAGTCACCGGTGACCGCGATGGTCCGCAGCTCGTCGCCCAGCTTCAGGCCGTGCTTGTCGGCCGTGTCGCCGTCGACCATGACCTCGGCGGGGCCGCGCGGGGCGTGACCCGAGGCGATCTCCATGGACTTGAGTTCGTTCTTCGTCCAGTTGGCCGCGATCGTCGGGGCTCCGGAGGTGGAGCCCATGTTCTTGTTCTCGGAGTCGACGACGGTGACGCTCATGCTGAACACGGCGCCCTCGGCGGACTCCACGCCGTCGACCCTGCCGACCTGGTCGACGACGGAGGCGGGCAGCGTCTCCGGCCGGCCGGTCGCCGGGGCCTCGGTGTCCGTGGCCCCCTTGGGGCTGACGCTCACGTCCGCCGAGGAGGTGGCGAACAGCTTGTCGAACGTGGCGTTCATGGTGTCGGTGAACACGAGCGTGCCCGACACGAACGCCACTGACAGCAGCACCGCGACGGCCGAGAGGGCCATCCGGCCCTTGTGCGCGAAGAAGTTGCGCAGCGATGTCTTGAGCATGGTCATGACGTCCGCCCGCGCGCGTCGAAGTCCTTCATACGGTCGAGGACGGCCTCCGCGGTCGGCCGGAGCATCTCGTCGACGATCCGCCCGTCGGCCAGATACAGGACACGGTCCGCGTAGGAGGCGGCGACCGGGTCGTGCGTGACCATGACGATGGTCTGGCCCAGCTCGTCGACCGAGGTGCGCAGGAAGCCGAGCACTTCGGCGCCCGCCCGCGAGTCCAGGTTCCCGGTCGGCTCGTCACCGAAGATGATCTCCGGACGGGCGGCGAGGGCACGCGCCACGGCCACCCGCTGCTGCTGACCGCCGGAGAGCTGGGTCGGCCGGTGCTTCAGGCGGTCCGCGAGGCCGACCGTCTCGACGACCCGGTTCAGCCACGCGGCGTCCGGCTTGCGGCCGGCGATGTCCATGGGGAGCGTGATGTTCTCCAGGGCGTTCAGCGTCGGCAGCAGGTTGAACGCCTGGAAGATGAAGCCGATCCGGTCCCGGCGCAGCTGCGTGAGCTTCTTGTCCTTCAGGCCCGTGATCTCCGTGTCGTCGAGGAAGATCTGCCCCGAGGTGACGGTGTCCAGGCCGGCCAGACAGTGCATCAGGGTCGACTTGCCGGAGCCGGACGGCCCCATGATCGCGGTGAACTGCCCGCGGGCGATGTCCACGTCGACGTGATCGAGTGCGACGACACGCGTCTCGCCGGTGCCGTACGCCTTGACGACCTGCCGCCCCCGTGCGGCGACGGCCGTGCGCCCTCCGGTCTCCCCGAATGCGGGGGTGGTTACAGCCGTAGTCACGGTAGGTCTCCTAGCTCTGGGAATCTGTGGGAACTGCGGTCCGGTGCGGTGCTCCGGGACCAGTGCGGGTGCGTCGCCGCAGGTACGGGTCAAGTCTCTCGGCGGAAGCCGTCCGGCGCGCTGGTGCGCAGCGCAGTCTTGGTGCGGGGGTTTTCCCCACCCCCGTCCGGTGCTGCCGGTGGCCTCCGTCCGACGCCCCCGTGACCTCCGTCCGGTGCTGCGGTGACTTCTGTCCGGTGCTGCTGGTGTCCGGGGGCCTCGGCTGCGGCCGTAAGTACAAGCTAAGGAACGCAACCCGCCCTTCTCGTCGTCCGCCGGGACGAACGTCCCCTGGACAGAAGTAAGGAGGAGCCCCTAGGGGACTCCACCCGAAGGTGGACGTGCCAGGGTCGAGACTGCACCCTCCCCCTGCGTCAGCCTCAAGTGAGAAGGTGTCCCCCGGAATTAGATGCATGACGAACGGACCTGGGGGACGCCATGGGAAGCACCGGCCGCACCAAACGCCTGCCCGGCTCCGCCGCGCACCCGGCGGCGCCCCGCGGCCGGGGCCCGGTCGTCGCCGCGCTCATGCTCGGCATGGCACTCGCCGCGCTCGACGGGACCATCGTGTCGACCGCCGTGCCGCAGATCGTCGGCGACCTGGGCGGCTTCGCCGTCTTCTCCTGGCTGTTCTCGGGCTACCTGCTCGCTGTGACCGTCACCCTCCCCGTGTACGGCAAGCTGTCCGACACCTTCGGCCGCAAGCCGGTACTCGTCGCCGGGATCATCCTGTTCCTCGTGGGCTCCCTGCTGTGCGCGCTCGCCTGGAACATGGCCGCGCTCATCGCGTTCCGCGTCGTCCAGGGTCTCGGCGGCGGGGCGCTCCAGGGCACGGTGCAGACCATCGCCGCCGACCTCTACCCCCTCGCCGAGCGCCCCCGCATCCAGGCCAGGCTCTCCACCGTGTGGGCGACTTCGGCGGTCGCCGGCCCCGCCGTCGGCGGGCTGCTCGCCGGATACGCGGACTGGCGCTGGATCTTCCTCATCAACCTGCCCGTCGGCGCGGTCGCGCTCTTCCTCGTCCTGCGCTACTTCACCGAACCGGCCCGCCCCGCACGCACCACCCGGCCGCGCGTCGACTGGGCCGGCGCCCTGTGCGTCTTCGCCGCCGGCACACTGCTGCTGACCGCGCTCGTCCAGGGCGGCATCGCCTGGCCGTGGCTGTCGGCCCCGTCGCTGGCCCTGCTGGGCGGCAGCGCGGCCCTCGTCGCCGTCACGGTCGTCGTCGAACGCCGTGCAGCGGAGCCGATCATCCCCGGCTGGGTCTGGCGCCGCCGCACCATCGCGGCGGTCAACCTGGCCCTGGGCGCGCTGGGCCTGCTGATGGTCGCCCCGACCGTCTTCCTGCCCACCTACGCGCAGTCCGTCCTCGGCCTCGGCCCGATCGCCGCGGGCTTCGTCCTCTCCGTCATGACCCTGAGCTGGCCGGTCAGCGCCGCCCTGTCCGACCGCGTCTACACCCGCATCGGCTTCCGGCGGTGCGCGATGCTCGGCGCGGGCCTCGCGATGCTGATCCTGCTGGCCTTCCCGCTGCTGCCGTTCCCCGGCGAACCGTGGCAGCCGGCCCTGATCATGCTGCTGCTCGGCGCGGCGCTCGGCCTCTTCCAACTCCCCCTGATCGTCGGCGTGCAGTCCACCGTCGGCTGGTCGGAACGCGGCACCACCACGGCCTCCGTCCTCTTCTGCCGCCAGGTCGGCCAGTCCCTGGGCGCGGCCCTCTTCGGCGCGGTCGCCAACGCCGTCCTGCTCTCCCGCCTCGGCGGCGGCAGCCTCGACTCGGTGTCCCACGCCCTGGAGAACCCGGCCACGCTGACGGCCTCCGCCACCGACGGCCTGCGCCGCGCGGTCGACGCGGCCGTCGACCACGTCTACGTGGGCGCGGCGGCCGCGGCGGGCGTGGCGCTGCTGGTGCTGCTGTTCGTGGCGCCGAAGCGGTTCCCGGTCCGGACGGAGCCGACGGACTGACGCCCGCGAGTCAGGGTCCCGGGCCGGGCTGCGGCGGCCGGCTGGCCGGGCCGGTGCGCTATCCCCGGCCGCCCCCTGCCCGGCCCCCTCCCCGGCCCCGTCCCTGGGGGAACTGTCCGAGGTGGACGGCCTGATGGAGGACCGTCGCCAGCTCCCGGAGGTCCTCCGTGAAGTTGTCGACACGGATCCGGCGTCCGCTGTGCAGCCGTATCTCGCACGTGGAACCCATCCCCCGGGCATCGGCCAGCGGCCGGCCGTCACCGCCCCTGGCGCCCACCTGCGCGACGTCCTCCCACGGGATCACGGTGGCGGCTCCCGCGACACGGTGGGTGAACCCCCGCTCATGGATGTCGAAGCACTGCTCCCTGGTACGGAACGCGTGCACCAGGCCCCAGGTCCCGAGGCCCAGCCCCATCAGACCGACCCCGAGAAGCAGTCCCGCCAGCTCCGGGGCCCCGTCGGTGGTACCCACGGAAGCGATCGCGACCGGCAGGCCGACGGCCGTGCCCGCCACCCCGACCACCAGCCAGATGCCTGCCTGCCGCATGCGTCTCGCACCGTCGGTACGGTGCTCCCGCACGAATCCCCCGAGCTGCCGGGCCACATCCGTACGCCTCATCACGCCGCCTCCCCCAGGTCATTGACATGCTGCCCTGCCACCCAAGGATTCACCCTCGGTCTGACATCCCACCGAAGCGGCGGCGAACACCGGTCATCGAGGGGTCCCCCCGCCCTGCCCGGAATATCAGGATCCCGGTCTCGTCGTCACGGGCGCCTCCCGCTTGGTCGCGGGACAGCAACACCCGTACCCCTGGCGCCACTTCGGCCACTACGGTCCCCGAAGTACCGCCCAGGGCCCAACCGCCTACGACACCTCACGGAGACCCCTTGTCCCAGCAGAACGACCGCCGCCGTATCCGCAGAGCCGCCACCACGCTCGCCGCGGCCGCCCTCACTCTCGGGATCAGCGCCACCATCACCACGCCCGCCACCGCGAGCGGCTCCTACACCGGCCGCGCCTACGTGCACGGCACCAGCTATCTCACCGGCGACTTGAACGACGAGGGCGTCGTCACCGTCCGGACGCACCGCTCCTCCAACGTCACCTGCCTGTGGCAGATGATCCTCCACTCCGACAACTACCTGCCCGCCTCCGGCGTCGACGGCATCTTCGGCGACCAGACCCACGCGGCCACGGTGAAGTGGCAGCGCGACCGCGGGCTGACCCCTGACGGTTCGGTCGGCAGGCTCACCTTCGCCAAGGTGAACCAGAAGATCCGCGACACCGGCCCCGACGGCGACTTCCGGTACGGGCACTACGACGGAACCCACCACAACTACGCCGTCCGCCGCGCCCGCAGCGGCGGCAACTGGCAGTTCGCCTCCCCGGGCCGCGGCTTCCTGCCCGCCGCGTACAACTACCGGTCCTGCTGACGCCACAGGTGAGGCCGGCCGGTTGGACCTGACCCCGCGGCACACGCCCGGTGGCATGTCGTCCAGCTGCTCGTATACCGGTGTCCCGGGGCACCGGTATGCAGGAGGTCCTCGACGGGCCCGCGTCAGGAGGCCTCGAAGCGCCCGTCGGCGGCCGCGCGGATGAAGCGGCCCAGTACCTCGGGACGCGTCGCCACAAGGACGTCCGGCACCTTGCTGTCGCGCAGGCGAACGGTGCCGTCGGGGGCGACGGCGACACAGACGCAGTTGGATCCGTCGCCGCTGTAGGAGGACTTCCGCCACTGGTACGTGGACACGTCGCGCCTCTTCTCAGATTTCTCGGGTGAGCCGATGGATGAAGTCACGGGACTCGGCCGGCTCGAGAGCTGCGGCCTTCATGCGGTCCAGGACAGAACGGAACTTGACCAACTGGGCTTCGGCATCGAGGTACTCGCAGCCGAAGTGAGTGTCGACCTGCACGGTGTCCAGCTTGGGCACCGGCCCTGATACGTAATCGACAGACTGCCCCGTTCCGGGAAACGCTCCGCTGCCGAAGGGCAGTACCCGGACAGTGATGTTGTCGCGCTGACTCATGTTGACGATGTGCCGGAGCTGGGCGCGGGCGGCTTTCGGACCGCCGAAGCCCATCCGCAGCGCCGCCTCATGGATCAGGGCCGTATAGGCAATGGGATCAGGCCGGAACAGGACTTCCTGGCGCTTGATCCGGTGGGTGAGCCGGTGTTCCGCCTCATACGGCAGCAGTGGCGGCGCGACCTCCTTGAACAGCGCCCGGGCATGGTCGGTCGTCTGCAACAGGGCCGGGATGTGAATGACCAAAGCCACATGCAACTCACGGGCGTGGTACTCCAGCTCGGCGAGATCGACGAGGGCTGCCGGGAGGTAGTCGCGGTACTCGTCCCACCATCCGCGGGTGCGTCCCCCGGTCATCGCGCAGAGGGCCTCGATCAGCGCCTCGTCGGCGCAGTCGTAGCTGCGGGCGAAGGTGCGCACGCGCTCGGCACTCACGGGGTAACGGCCGGATTCGATGCTGCTGATGCGCGCCTGACTGATGCCGAGGAGTGCAGCCGCGCCGACCGATGTCAGGCCGGCGCATTCCCGCAGCTTGCGCAGCTCGATCCCGAGCCGCTGCTGGCGCAGGGTGGGCGTGGTACTGGGTGGCACGGCTCCCCGATCCCCCGCACGTCCGTACAGGCAGGTCACTCACACGACGTAATTCAGGAAGGTTTCCGGTAAATCCGTAGCAAGTATTCCACCACCCTGTTCTACGGTGCAGCCACGCCACTCAGACCACCGCCGACAAGCCGGAAGCGCACCGCACCCCGCGGCACTGCCACCGCGCGGCCACGCCGTCGAGTGATCCAACTCCACCTCCCCGCAGGAGACTTCCGTGGACACCGTATCGCCGCCCACCCCCTGGTCGTACGTACTCCAACTCCCCCACCACCCCTTCGCCGCACGCGTCGCCCGTCACACCCTCCGCACCGTGCTGGGCGGCCACGACATGGCGCGGTTACTCGACACCGCCGAGCTGCTGACCTCCGAGCTGGTCACCAACGCGTACCGCCACTCCGACGGACCAGCGCCCCTCCGCCTGCGGCACATGGACGGCGGACGGCTCCGGATCAGCGTCTGGGACTCGAACCCGGCGATCCCCGCCCCCTTCGACCGCCCGGCAGGGGCGCTGCCGCCCCACGCGCCCGCCTGCGCCGACGGTGGGCGGGGCCTGCGGATCGTCGCGCACTGCGCCGTCAACTGGGGCGGCTACCCGCTCAGGGACGACCTCTTCGGCCGGAGCGGCAAGCTGCTGTGGTGCGAGCTCGACGCCGCGCCCGGACAACCGCGCCAAGAAGACGGCTCAGCCGGACAACGCCACCGTGAGATCCACCTCGACGAGCTGTCCCGGGTACCCGAGCTGCGCGACGCCCAAGAGCGTGGCGGCCGTGGTGAACGCCGGCCCGAGGGCTGATTCGGTGAGCCGGCGCCATGCGACCCCCAGGTCCTCCCTGTCGTCGCTGCGCACATAGATCACCGACCGCACCACCTGCTGCGGCTCGGCGCCGACCGCCGTCAGGGCGGCGAGGGAGTTCGCGACCACCTGGTCCACCTGCGCCTCGAGCGATTCGGAGCCGACGAGCGAACCGCTGCGGTCAAGGGGGCACTGCCCCGCCAGGTAGGCCGTACGACCGGCCTCCACCACGGTGATGTGGTGATAGCCGGGCGTCTCATGCAGCTGCTCGGGGTTGATACGCGTGATCTTCGCGGTCATGCACCCGAGTCTGACCGGCAGGCCACCGGTGCGCCTCGCCATTTCTTCCGCAGAGGACGCGAGTGAGCGCCGAGCATTTCCCGCCCATCCAGGGCAAGAGCGACGTTTCGCCCCCGGTTACCGCCAGTTCGTTCGCTCGTGCACAGGATTGTCACCGAACCGACATACCAGTTGGTCGGGAAGCCCTTACGTGATCGCACTACCCGTGAGTAACGTACGCGGACCACCAGCGCCACCCGCCCACCCTCGGGGCGGCAAGGAGCAAGACGATGTCGTACCACCACCAGCTCTTCCCTGATCCGCCACGCCAGCCCAGCCACCCCGGACGGCACCGTCAGGAGACGGCCGACCCGGCGTGGGACTTCGGCCGGCAGCCCTGGGACCGGCCGCAGGCCGCGTACCAGGACCAGGGCGACGACGAGCACAGCCGCGAACTGCAAAGCCTCGGCTCGGCCTACCGGAGACTGCGGCGCGTCTCGACGCTCACCGCCCTCGGCTACTTCGTCCTCTTCCTGCTCCTGTCCGCGTACGCCCCCGGATTCATGACCGGCGAGGTCAGCGGCGGTCTCACGGCCGGGCTGGTGCTGGGGCTCGTCCAACTGCCCGTGGCTCTCGCCGCGATCGCCGTGTACGAGCGCATCGCGCGCAGACGCGTCGACCCGCTCGTCACCTCCGTCAGGGAGCGCATGGAGCGGACGGCCCCGTACGGCGGCCGGCAGCCGGCCGGAGGTGCGCGCGCATGAACGGGTTCAGCTCCGAGGCACAGACCATGTCCCTCATGGCGTTCATCGCCGTCATCACCGTGACGCTGCTGCTGTGCGTGATGACCGGGCCCGACCGGGACGACCTCGGCGAGTTCTACACCGGCTACCGCTCCCTGTCCCCCATGCAGAGCGGCCTCGCCATCGCGGGCGACTACATCTCCGCCGGAACCGTCCTCGGCACCATCGGCATCATCGCGCTCCTCGGGTACGACGGGCTGACGCTCACCCTGAGCACCGTGCTGTCGCTGGTCCTGATGATGTTCCTGCTCGCCGAACCCTTGCGCAACGCGGGCCGGTTCACCATGGGCGACGTCTTCGGCCGCCGCGCCCACGGGCCCGCCGTACGGATCACCGCCGCGGCCGTCACCCTGACCGCGCTGCTGCCGCTGGTGATCTTCCAGCTCGCCGGCGCGGGCGACCTGCTCTCCGTCGTCCTCGGCTTCCACGCCGACGGGTTCAAGACCGGCGCGATCATCTTCCTCGGACTGCTGATGATCACGTACGCGGCGATCGGCGGCATGAAGGGCACCGCCTTCATCCAGATCGTCAAGACCGTCGTACTGCTCGGCGCGGCCACCGCCATCGCCGTACTGATCCTCGACCGCTTCGACTTCAGCGCGCCCGCGCTGATCGACGCCGCCAAGGCGGGCAGCGGGCTCGGAGACATGTACCTCACCCCCGGACTGCAGTTCGCCGGCGACGAACTCGACATGATCAGCACCCAGTTGACCGTCGTACTCGGCGCCGCGGTACTGCCCCACATCACCATGCGCATGTTCACCGCCCGCAACGCGAAGGCCGTGCGGCGCTCGATGTCCTGGGCCGTGTCCATCGTCGTCGTCACCTGCCTGCTCCTCGCCGTGATCGGCTTCGGCGCCGCCGCCCTCGTCGGACACCAGGAACTCGCCGCGGGCGACCCGCAGGGCAAGACCGCCTTCCTCATGGTCAGTCAGGCCGTCATGGGCCCCGACCCGAACACCGTCGAGACGCTGCTGTTCACCACCGTGGCGACGGCGATCTTCCTCACCCTGCTCGCCTCGGTCGCCGGGATCACCCTGGCCTGCGCCAACACCCTGGCCCACGACCTGATCGCGCACGGCGTCCGCGAAGGCAGGCTCACCGACCGCGCCGAGATGGCCATCGCCCGGGGCGCGGCCGCGGGCGTCGGTCTCGTCGCCATCGCGATCGCCGCCGGCGCCAGACACCTGAACCTCCAGGCGCTGCTGACCCTGTCCTTCTGCGTCGGCGCGTCCGCCGTCGCACCCGCCCTCGTCTACACCCTCTTCTGGCGCCGCTACACCCGTACGGGACTCCTCGCCACGCTCATCGTGGGCAGCGTCTCCGCACTCGTCCTGACGACCGGCAGCAACCTGGTGTCGGGCTCCCCGCAGTCGATCTTCCCCGGCCAGGACTTCAACTGGTTCCCGTACACCACGGCCGGCCTCGTCTCCATCCCGCTCGGCTTCCTCGCCGGCTGGCTCGGGTCCGTCCTGTTCGACAACGACCGGGCCGTCCAGCGCCGCGACTACGAGGACCTGGAACCCACCATCCTCGCCGGCGCACCGACGAACTCCTGAAAACGGCGAAGGGCGCCCGGTCCGCAATCCGCGGACCGGGCGCCCTTCGCCGTCGGACAGGCCCCTACAGCAGGCCGTCCCACATCTGCTCGAGGAGCACCGACCACCAGCTCTCCGGCGACGCCAGTGCCGCCGGGTCCAGGGCCGTCAACTGGGCCTGGAAGTCGACCGTCCAGCGGCCCGCCTGCTCCGGAGTGAGACCCAGGCGCAGCCGCCACATGCGGCCCAGCAGGGCCAGGCAGCGGACGAACTCCGGCAGACCCGTGTTCACGAACTGCGGGGCCACCGGCTGGCCGCCCGGGCCGGACTCGACCGGGACCGCGACGATGTGCGCCGTGCCGTACTGGACGCAGATCGCGCGGCCGAAATCGCTGCCGATCACCAGATACGAACCGGCGTCCGACGCCGGCTGCACCTGGCGCTGGGCGGCGAGCTCCGCCAGCGTCGGCACCACCGGCTGAGCCGGCTGCGCCCAGAAGAACGGGTTGAAGTCACCCGGCAGACCCGCCCACACCAGGGTCGCCGCCACGATCTCCGGCACGCCCTGACGCGACACGGCCCGCTGGTCGAACCGGCACAGACCCTGCGGTCCGAACGCCGCCGCCAGCTCCTGCGCCACACCCTCCGGCGGGACCGGCGGGACCGGCGGCACGTGCGGAAGCGGGGCCCGCACCGGCGCGGGACGGGCGGGCCCGTCCGCGACCTGGTGCAACTCACCCTGGTGGGCGAGGAGTTGCTGCATACCCTGCTGACGCGAGGCGTGGTCCCTGCCGTACGGGGCGATCGATGTGATCCGCGCCTGCGGCCACGTCTCCCGGATCATCCGCGCACAGTACGCACCCGGCAGCTCGCACGACTCCAGTTCCGTGTGCAGCTCCAGCACCTGCTGCGGCGGCACGTTCATCGCACGCAGCTCATGCAGGATCTGCCACTCCGGATGCGGAGTGCCCGGGGCGGAACGGCGGATCAGCTGGGCCTCGGAACCGTCGGCCGCGCGGTAGCGCAGCACCGCCTGGTAACCGGGCCCGACCGTCGGCACACCGGTGGGCTGCTGCGGATACCCGTACGGCGGGCTCCCGCCGCCCATCGGAGGCTGCGGCGCGTTAGGAACCGGGCCGGGAGGACCGGGCGGGCCGGGCGGCTGCGGGGCGCCCGGGCCCATCTGGGCAGGACCGGCCAGCATCGTCGCAGCATGATGCACCCCACCACCGGGCGGCGGCGTCGAACCGGGAGGCGCGGGCGGACCAGGAGGCGGCGGAGTCGAACCGGGCGGCCGCGGCGCGCCGGGAGGACCGGGCGGCTGCGGAGCCCCCGGACCCATCTGCGCGGGACCGGCCAGCATCGTCGCAGCATGATGCACCCCACCACCGGGAGGCGGCGTCGAACCGGGGGCCGGCGGCGGACCGGGCGGCCGCGGCCCCTCCGGGCCGAGCTGGGAGACCATCTGGGTGGGCAGGTGGCCGCCGGCCGGAGCTCCGGGAGCCCCCGGCGGAGGCGTCGCGCCCGGACGGGCACCCGGGGTGCCGGGAGCGCCGGGCGGCGGCGGAGGCGTCGCCCCCGTACCGCCGCGTGCGCCGCGCGGCGGCAGCACCGCCTTGCTCGTCGCCGCGTCCGCGATGTCGGCCGCACCGGCGCCCGGGCCGGGCGGCGGCGTCGAACCGGGAGGCACGGACGGCGCGGAGGTATCCGGCCCCGGCTGGGACGGGGACTGCGGCGGTTGCTGCGAGCCCAGGCCCGGCACGATCGAGGTCCTCGGCAGCTGACTGCCGCCGGACATCAGCGCCGTGGGCGCGTCCGCCGACACCGGCGGCGGAGTGCGCTCGGCGTCAGCCGGGACCGGCGGCGCGAACACGGTGGCCGGCAGCGGCACGGACGCGTCGTCCCCGCGCCCGGAACTGGTGTCCGTCCAGCCGGTGCCGCCGGACGACGAGTTGGCGGGCACCCCGTCCGACGCCGTCGGCTCGTAGTCGGCCGCCCCCGCGTTCGGCCACGCGGACCCGCCCTGCGACGCGTCCGCGCCCGAACCGGACGACGACCCGGGCTCCGGCCACACGGAACCGGAGCCCGACGAGCCCGAAGAACCGGAAGACGACCCCGCGTCCGACGCCGGAGCCGGCGAAGCGGACGAGGAAGACGACGACGTGGACGACGAAGAAGGGGACGACAGCGACGAGTACGAAGAACTCCCCGTCGCCTGCGAGGCGTTGCCGCCGATCGAACCCGACGCGTCCGGCTCCCCCGCATCCGTCGAGCGGTCGGCCCCCGCCGACGAAGCCGCGGCGGCCGGCGCACCCGGGCCCGCGCCCGGCTCCGAGGACGAAACGGCCCCCGACACATCCGACGGTCCCGGCGACGAATCCGCCGACGCCCGCCGGTCCGGAATACCCAGCCTGTCCGCCGCGTCCTGGAGCCACTCCGGCGGGCTCAACAGGAACGACGTCTGATTCAGATCCACCCGCTGCGGCGCCTCCGCGGGCGGCGCCGGCGCGGCGTCCGGGACCCCGTACTCCTCCTCGTACCGGCGGATCACCTCACCCACCGGCAGCCCCGGCCACAGCGTCGCCTCACCGCTGTCCCTGGCGATCACCAGCCGCTGCCGGCCACCGTCCGAACGGGCGCCCTGCTCACGGTCCTCCGCCCACACGACGAACCCCAGGTCGAACTCACGGACCCGCACCTCACGATGCTGGTACGCGGGCACATCGCCGTTGACCCACTCCTCGGCGCGCTCCTGCGCCTGCGCGAAAGTCACCACCGGACCATCACCCCTCGCCCGAGACGGGGACCGCGCGCGCGAAGCCGCCGTCCACCATCAGATTCGCCACGGTCTCCAGCTCCGGCGGATTGCCCGCGAGCCGCTGCAGAAACGCGTCGAAGTCCTCGCCGCAGGGCAGCAGCAGCCTCTCCACACGCTCCTGCACAGTCCACCCGTCCTGGTCGCGGGCGTCGTCGTACGCGCAGAACCACACCGAACCGATGTCCGACCCGCGCACCTTCAGCGCGAGAATCCCGCCCTGGACGAACGCCACGCCCAGATAGTCCTTCGTCAGATGGTCCCGCAGACATTTGTTCACATACACGAGGTCATTGACCGCGGCCTCGTCCCGCACCGTGAAGAACGGCTGGTCCACCAGCAGACCCAGCTCCGCGTCCAGCGCCGCGCCGACCGGCGCCGAACCACCCGCCGCCTTCAGGAACGAGCGGTACGCGCCCGGCAGCCGGTAGCCCAGGTCCTCCTCGACACCGAGCAACTGCTGCTCGGTCACCGACACCGCACCCCTCGGCAGCCCGAAATGAGCGGGCCGCGTCTCCTGCAACGGCCGCGTACCCCGCTTGACCTGGTCCACGGCCGCCGTCGCCAGCCCGCCGTGATGCCGCAGCAACGCCTTCACCTCGACCGGTACGAGCTCCAGCCGCCGCGAATCCCGCACGTGGTGCCAGGTCCAGCCGTGCGGCGTCGCCACCGGCGGGATCGTCTCCCACAGGGCGTGGCCGCCCGCGGCCAGCGCCGCGTTCGCCGAGACGTAGTCCGTGAGCCGCAGCTCATCCACGCCGAAGCCCTCCGGGGGCTCCGCGATCTCCGCGGCCGCACGCGCGTACGGCGAGAAGTCCGGGTAGCCGGCGTCGTCCATCCGCACCCCTCTGGGATGACGGGAGGCCCGGACCGGGTCCGGGAAGTGCACGACCTGCCCGGCGTAGGCCGCATTCGATGGCGCCGTACCCGCGCCGGCCCCGGGGCCCATAGCTGCCCCCAGGCCTTGCCGACCTGTCGTCATGCGTTCTGCCCCCTGCTGGCTTCTGGCTGGTTCAGCACAGCCTAAGCGGTGCGGCAAGAGTGGCCGCCGGGCCTCCGGTTCCGTAACGAAGAGTCACTTTCGAGTGACCCACAGACCAGCCGCGACACACCGGCGACCCGTTTCAGCTACCCAGCTTCCTTACCGGCCACCCCATTTGGCAGGCTGTCTATCCGCACCACGGGGGAGTGCACGGGAGGGACGGCAGCACCATGCACGCAGCGCAACCAAGCACATCGGGTGATCCACGCCTCAGCTGGAGCACCGACGAGTCCAGGCAGCCGCCCGCACTCCGGCACCGCCGCGACGGCATCCTGCCCGCGGTCGCCGCCGCACTCTCCGTACGCGGCGAAACCCTCACCTGCACCGCCGGCAAGGGCGACCAGCCACCCTCCCTCCACCCGCTCGTACAGGATTTCCTCGACACCCTCACGAGTGGCCAACGAGAACGCTTCACCGGCCGCTGCCCCGAAGCGATACTGCTCTCCCGCCACCTCACCGCGGCCGAGACGCAGCGCTCCAAACGCGCCCAGCGCAAACCCCTCACCCACAGCGAGGCCCGCCGGTCGCTCAAACACTCCAAAATCACCGCACGCCGCATCCGCGAGGACGGCGACCCGCTGCACGGCAGCTACGCCCCGCCGTGCCGGTCCTGCACCGCCCTGCTCGACCACTTCGGCGTACGCCCCGTCGCCCCCACCCAGAACGGCTGACCACCGACCGATGCCCGACCATCACCTGAGCACCACCCGGTTCCCCGTCGCCATCGACGCCGCACTGCGCGACGCGGGCTGGCAGCCCGGCCGCTGGGACATCAAGCAGGCCGAACACTGGGCCGACACCCTCCGCGCCCACGTCTCCCCCGCCGGACACCGCCACACCGTCTTCCCGGCCGTCGTCGAAGCCTGGGCCGAATTCGGCGGACTGACCGTCACCGCGCCCGGCCCCGGACGCCAGCACGCACCCACCCCGCTCCGCTTCGACCCGCTCGCCGGCCTCCACCACGCCCGCACCCTCGCCGACCTCGGCCGGGCACTCGACACCGAGATCTCACCACTCGGTATGGAAGGCGACCAGCAGGCCGTACTGGCCATGGACGCCGAAGGCCGCGTCTACAGCATCGACCACACCGGCGACTGGTACGTCGGACCCGACATCGACCAGGCCCTCACCACCCTCGTCACCGGCGTCCAGCCGACCCGCCTCACCGCCGGCTGACCTCCGCCCGGTCCGGCAGCACCGCCGACACCCGGAACCCCCCGACCTCCGTCGGCCCCGACACGAACACCCCGCCCAGCGCCGTCACCCGCTCCCGCATACCCACCAGACCGTTCCCACCACTCGGCAGCCCCGCGTCCGCCGCGCCCCCCGCCGCGTCCGGAGCACCGTTCTCCACCTGCATCGCGACCTCGTCCACGCGATGCGCCAGCCGCACCATCACCTTCGCGCCCGCCGCATGCTTGTGGACGTTCGTCAACGCCTCCTGCACCACCCGGTACGCCGTCTGCTCCACCTCCGGCGGATACAGCCGCACATCACCCTGCACCGCGAGCTCCACCACCATGCCCGCCTGCCGCGACTGCCCCACCAGCACCTCGATGTCCGCGATGCACGGCCCGTCGTCCGCCGCCGCGGCCGCAGCCGCGGCAGCCGCCGCACCCACCGCCGCCAACGGCGGCCCCTCCGCCCGCGCCGGCACCCGGTCCTCACCGGACCGCAGCACCCCGAGCATCTCCCGCAGCTCCGTCAACGCCTGCCGGCCCATGTCCCCCACCAGTGCCGCGTTCTTCACCGCCTTCTGCGGATCCTTCAACGCCACGGCCTGCAACGCCGCCGCATGCACCACCATCAGGCTCACCCGGTGCGCCACCACGTCATGCATCTCCCGCGCGATCCGCGTCCGCTCCTCCTGCCGCGCCCACTGCGCCCGCTGCTCCGCCCGGTCCGCCAGCAGCGACAACTCCTGCTCAAGACTGTCCGCCCGCTCCCGCAAGCTCTCCATCAGCCGCCGCCGCGCCCCGACGTAGAGCCCCAGCAGCACCGGCGGCGCCGTCAGCCCCAGCGACATGAACACCGCCATCAGCGGCACGTACCAGGCGCTGTAGTCCCCGGCCTCCACGTCCTGCCGCACCCGGACGAACGTCACTATGAACGTCGCCGACAGGGCCATCCCCGCCAGCGTCGCCGTGATCCGCCGCGGCACGTCGCACGCAGCGAGCGAGTACAGCCCGATGATCCCCAGCAGATAGCCCATCTCGGCCGGCGTCGTCGCGACCGACACCAGCACCACGGCGATCGGCCACCGCCGTCTCAGCGCCAGCACCGACCCGACGGCCAGTCCGAACAGCACACCGAACGCCACCGGCAGCGCGGCCCGCTCCGCGAAGCCGACCCCCTCCAGCGCACACTCGAAAGCAGAGACGACGCCGAGCCCCACGTCCAGCACGGCACTGCGCCGCCGCCCCCACCACAGCAGGCCCCGGGCGGTCGGACCCGCGGCCTCCTCCAGTTCCCCCGTTGTGGTCATGCGTCCCAGCCTACGGGCGGGCGCGAGTCATTTTCACGGGAGCACGGCGGCGCCCGGCGCACCCGTTCCGGGCCCGGAATGCTCCAGATCCGCTCGAACTGGTGAATCGACCAGAGATTCGACCCGGACGTCCGCATTCCGGACGACGATCGCCTCATGACATCCAACGTCGGCAAGTACGCCGACTTCGAGGGCCTGCGCGAACAGGCCGTGGCCCTGCGCCGCGAGGGCCTCAGCCTCCGCCAGATCCGCGACCGCCTCCGCGTCGACAACAACGACCTCCTCCACCGCCTGGTCAAGGGTGAACCCCCACCGGAGTGGACCAAGCGCCCGAGAGCCAAGGACGACCTGCGGGACAAGGCGCGCGAGCTGCGCCTCCAGGGCATGACCTACGACCGGATCCAGGCGGAACTGGGCTGCTCGAAGAGCTCGATCTCGCTGTGGGTACGGGACCTGCCGAAGCCTGCGGCCCGGTACACCGACGAGGAGCGGCAGGCCCTGATGAACGCCGGTCTCGCCCGCCGCAGGGCGGCGGAGGAACAGGAACGTGAAGACGCCAAGCAGGCGGCCCGCGACGAGATCGGCCGGCTCTCGGACCGGGAGCTCTTCATCGCCGGAGTCGCGCTCTACTGGGCCGAGGGCGCCAAGGACAAGCCGTATCGCCGGCGCGAGGTTCTCCAGTTCATCAACAGCGATCCCAAGGTGATCGGTCTGTATCTCCGGTGGCTGGAGCTGTTGGGGGTGACGCGCGACCGGATGCGCTTTCGCGTGAGCATCCACGAGAGCGCGGACGTCGCGACGGCAGAACGGTTCTGGGCCGCGCTCGCCGGTGTCGACGTGTCGGCCTTCCAGCGAGCCACGCTCAAGCGTCACAACCCGAAGACCGTGCGCAAGAACGCCGGGGACGCCTACCGCGGTTGCCTCGTCGTCTACGTCACCAAGAGCGCCGACCTCTACCGTCGCATGGAAGGGGCTTGGTACGGCATAGTGTTGGGTGCCCAATAGGCGCTCGGACCAAATCTCCGGTTCGGTCGTCTTTACAATCCCCTGTGGTGTAATTGGCAGCACTGAGGCTTTTGGTGCCTTATGTCCGGGTTCGAGTCCTGGCGGGGGAGCTGCCCGCTCCGGGTCCTGACCTGCACGGTCGGGACCCGCGCTCGTTTCCGGCCCGAAACCCCCCGGTATCCTTCGGTTGTCCCCACCACCCGAAGCCGAAGGGCATATCCGTGAGCGCCACTCGCCCGGCAGCCGTCGTCGTTCTCGCAGCGGGTGAGGGCACCCGCATGAAGTCGAAGACCCCCAAGGTCCTGCACGAAATCGCCGGGCGGTCGCTCGTCGGACACGTCGTCTCCGCTGCTCGTGAGCTCGATCCCGAGCAGCTCGTGGTCGTCGTCGGCCATGCGCGGGAGCAGGTCGAGGCGCATCTCGGGGAGCGGTACGCCGGGACCCGGACCGCCTTCCAGGCCGAGCAGAACGGCACCGGGCACGCCGTGCGCATGGGCCTGGAGGAGCTCGGCGGGCGGCCGGAGGGGACCGTGGTCGTCGTGTGCGGCGACACCCCGCTGCTGTCGGGCGCGACGCTGTCCGACCTGGCGCGGACGCACGCCGACGACGGCAACGCGGTGACCGTGCTGACGGCCGAGGTGCCGGACTCCACCGGGTACGGCCGGATCGTGCGGGACGAGGCGACCGGCGCGGTGACGGCGATCGTCGAGCACAAGGACGCCACCGCCGCGCAGCGCGCGATCCGTGAGATCAACTCGGGTGTGTTCGCGTTCGACGGGGCGCTGCTCGCCGACGCTCTGACGCAGGTGAGGACGGACAACAGCCAGGGTGAGGAGTACCTCACCGATGTGCTCGGCATTCTGCGCGAGGCGGGGCACCGGGTGGGTGCGGCGGTGGCCGGTGACCACCGGGAGATCCTCGGTATCAACAACCGGGTGCAGCTCGCCGAGGCCCGCAGGCTGATGAACGAACGGCTGCTGGAGCAGGCCATGATGGCGGGCGTCACGGTCGTGGACCCGGCGTCGGTGGTCGTGGACGTGACGGTGACGTTCGAGCCGGACTCGGTGGTGCACCCGGGTACGCAGCTGCTGGGGGCCACACATCTCGCGGAGGGCGCGGAGGTGGGTCCGAACACGCGGCTGACGGACACGGTGGTGCGCGCGGGCGCCCGGGTGGACAACACGGTGGCGGAGGGCGCCACCGTGGGCGAGGGCGCGTCGGTGGGTCCGTTCGCGTATCTGCGGCCGGGTACGCGGCTGGGTACCAAGGCGAAGGCGGGCACGTTCGTCGAGATGAAGAACTCGTCGATCGGCGAGGGTACGAAGGTTCCGCATCTGTCGTATGTGGGTGACGCGACGATCGGGGAGTACACGAACATCGGTGCGGCGAGTGTGTTCGTGAACTACGACGGCGAGTCGAAGCACCACACGACGATCGGTTCGCACTGCAAGACGGGCTCGGACAACATGTTTGTGGCTCCTGTCACTGTCGGGGACGGCGCCTACACGGCCGCCGGGTCCGTGATCACGAAGGACGTGCCGGCGGGTTCGCTGGCCGTCGCCCGGGGCCAGCAGCGGAATATCGAGGGTTGGGTGGCTCGTAAGCGGCCCGGGAGCGCGGCCGCGCAGGCGGCTGCGGCGGCAACGGAACGGGACGTCGAGGAGAACTGACCGGAAACAGGTGCGTCGAACTCGGCGTACCGTGATACGTGCACACAAATTCGGCTGGCTCGCGCCCGGGACCCTTGCCCCTTGGACCGTCGCGGCCAGAGAACACGTCTGAGGAGACAGTGCTGTGACCGGGATCAAGACGACCGGCGAGAAGAAGCTGATGCTCTTCTCCGGCCGCGCCCACCCCGAGCTGGCCGAGGAGGTTGCGCACCAGTTGGGTGTCGGCCTCGTCCCTACGAAGGCTTTCGACTTCGCCAACGGCGAGATCTACGTCCGGTTCCAGGAGTCCGCGCGGGGCGCCGACTGCTTCTTGATGCAGAGCCACACGGCTCCGATCAACAAGTGGATCATGGAGCAGCTGATCATGATCGATGCGCTGAAGCGGGCTTCCGCGCGGAGCATCACCGTGATCATCCCGTCGTACGGCTATGCCCGTCAGGACAAGAAGCACCGCGGCCGTGAGCCGATTTCGGCCAGGCTGATCGCGGACATGCTGAAGACGGCGGGCGCGCACCGCATCCTCACGGTCGATCTGCACACGGACCAGATCCAGGGCTTCTTCGACGGCCCGGTGGATCATCTGTCGGCGCTGCCGGTGCTGGCCGACTACGTGGGCGCCAAGGTCGACCGCGACAAGCTGACGATCGTCTCTCCGGACGCCGGCCGTGTGCGGGTGGCGGACCGCTGGTGCGACCGGCTGGACGCGCCGCTGGCGATCGTGCACAAGCGCCGTGACAAGGACGTCGCGAATCAGGTGACGGTGCACGAGGTCGTCGGTGAGGTCGAGGGCCGGGTGTGTGTCCTGGTCGACGACATGATCGACACGGGTGGCACGATCTGCGCCGCGGCGGACGCGCTGTTCGCGCACGGTGCGGAGGATGTGATCGTGACGGCGACGCACGGCATCCTCTCGGGTCCGGCCGCGGACCGTCTGAAGAATTCGAAGGTGAGCGAGTTCGTGCTGACGAACACGCTGCCGACGCCGGGCGAGCTGGAGCTCGACAAGATCAAGGTGCTGTCGATCGCGCCGACGATCGCCCGCGCGGTGCGTGAGGTGTTCGAGGACGGTTCGGTGACGAGCCTCTTCGAGGAGCAGGCGTAACAAGCCGGAAGGGCCGCCCCGCGTTGTGCGGGGCGGCCCTTGCGCATGTCCGGCCCCGGTGTACAGCCCTGGGTTCGCGTGATCCATTTGGGGCGGTGGGGCGGGCTGGGTAGACTGGTGCAGTTGCTCGGCGAGGGAGGCCGCATCCGGTGAGGTTGCGGCGGTCCGTTATCGACGCGCTCTTCGTAGCAGGCCTGTCGTGGCCGGGTGACCGCCACCAGTTCTTCTGTTCCATACGAGGAGTGCACATGTCCGAGGTGAAGCTCACCGCCGAGCGCCGTTCCGAGTTCGGCAAGGGCGCTGCCCGCCGTATCCGCCGCGCCAGCAAGGTTCCCGGCGTTCTGTACGGTCACGGTACCGACCCGCTCCACCTGACGCTGCCGGGTCACGAGCTGCTGCTCGCCCTGCGTACGCCGAACGTCCTGATCGCGCTGGAGCTCGAGGGCACCAACGAGCTGGCGATCCCGAAGGCCGTGCAGCGCGACCCGCTGAAGGGCTTCCTGGAGCACGTCGACCTGCTGCTCGTGAAGCGCGGCGAGAAGGTCAACGTCGAGATCCCGGTGCACACCGAGGGCGAGCTCGCCCCGGGCGGGTTCCTGCTCGAGCACGTGATGAACGCCCTGCCGGTCGAGGCCGAGGCCACCCACATCCCCGAGTCCGTCTCGGTCTCCATCGAGGGCCTGGCGGCCGGTGACGCCGTCCTCGCGAAGGACATCACGCTGCCGGCCGGCACCACGCTGGCCGTCGAGGACGACGCCGTCGTGCTGCAGATCCTGTCCTCGCAGGCGGAGGAGCCGGCGGCCGAGGGTGCCGAGGGTGCCGGCGAAGAGGCCGCTCAGGCCTGAGCCGTAAGCTCTGTGTGACCGGGGTGGCGGGCTGCGGCCCGCCACCCCGTTTCTTTCTGTTGGGGCCGGTTGACGAGGAGACGCGGCGCAGATGTCGGACGTGAATGCCCCCTGGCTGGTCGTGGGTCTCGGCAATCCGGGGCCGGGGTATGCGGCCAACCGCCACAACGTCGGTTTCATGGTGGCCGATCTGCTGGCGGAGCGGATCGGCGGTTCGTTCAAGCGGGCTCAGAAGGCGCAGGCGCAGGTGCTGGAGGGCCGGATCGGTTCGCCGGGGCCGTCGAGCCGGCGGGTGGTGCTGGCGAAGCCGATGTCGTACATGAATCTGTCGGGTGGTCCGGTGACGGCGCTCCGTGATTTCTACAAGGTGCCGACGGGGAACATCGTGGCCGTCCATGACGAGCTGGACGTCGACTACGGGGTGCTGCGGCTGAAGTTGGGCGGCGGGGACAACGGGCACAACGGTCTGAAGTCGATGACGAAGGCGATGGGTCCTGACTATCACCGGGTGCGGTTCGGTATCGGCCGGCCGCCGGGGCGGATGCAGGTGGCGGACTTCGTGCTGAAGGACTTCTCGTCGACCGAGCGCAAGGAGCTGGACTACTTCGTGGACCGGGCCGCGGACGCGGTGGAGGCTCTGGTCATCGAGGGGCTGGAACGGGCGCAGAGCACGTACAACTCGTGAGGTGTGCGCGGTTCGTGGGGGTTTCGGGGCGCTGAGACCCCGGTCTCTTCGGGCCGCTGGGAGTTGACCACGCGTAGCCCCATGGCCAAGGATCGCGGCCCATGAAGCGGAACTCGTCCGGCCGGATACTGGTCCTCGCGCGGGGCGCGGCGATGGCGCTCGTCGCACTTCTGCTGCTGGTCGCGGGCGTGTGGGCGTCGTGGGGCACCGCGCAGCACATCCTGCTGTCCAAGGGCCGTGAGCACGGCACGCTCGCCGTCTCGCGCTGCGACGAGGACGTCTGCACGGGTGCGTACACGCCGCGGGCTCCGGCGCCCGAGCGTACGAAGGTGACGATCGAGACGTCGGTCGCGGTGAAGAAGGGCACGACGCTGGCCGTCGTGCTGAAGCCGGGTACCACCGAGGCGGTGCGTACGGGGCCGGCGGGCGGGCTGTACGCCTGGGTGCCGCTGGGCGGGGCGCTGCTGCTGGCGGCCCCGGTGCTCGGCGGCGGGCTGCGACTGACGCGGACCGCCTGGGGTGCGGCGGGGGCGGGTGGCGCGTTGCTGCTGGCGTCGTTCCTGGCGCTGTGAGCGGCCAACCTTCTTACCGGACGGGCGTATTCACCTTATCGTTATCAGGGACTATCGGGACGAGTCGGCACCCTTGGTGCGGAAGCGGCGCGCGAGGCTTGACCTGCCCTCCCGTTCATGGTGACGCTTAGCCGCCCCCCACGGCTTCCTTCCTCTCACCCATGGACTCCCCTATGCGCATTCTTCGTTCCACCGGCGCCGTGGTAGCCGCAGCGGCGCTTTCGCTGACGGCCGCTCCCGCCGCCTTCGCCACCAACGGCGACAACGGCAACGTGAAGATTCACGACGCCGTGACCGGTGAGTTCGACCAGCGGAACGTGCCGAAGGTCTGCACTTTCTACCTCGACGGCTTCAAGTTCGACGACGCTCAGAAGGTCGACTGGCACATCGAGGCCTGGGCGAAGAACGACCTCGAAAAGGGCGAGGTCGTGAAGTCCGGATCGCTCACCCTCGACGGCTCCGGCCACGAGCGCACCGAGGACATGACTCTCGCCGACGGCCAGTACAAACTGTTCTGGAACTTCGACGGCGAGAACGGCCGCGCCAAGCACAAGGTCTTCAAGGTCGACTGCCCGGACGCCGAGACTCCGGGTGACGACAAGCCGGGTGACAAGCCCGGGGACGAGCCGGGCGACAAGACGGGTGACAAGCCCGGTGAGGACGAAGGCGCCACGCCGTCCGACCCGGCGGAGGCGGGCGGCGAGTCCGCCGGTGCCGGCGCCACGGACCCGGCGGCCTCCGAGAGCCCCGCGGCCGGCGTCTCCGGCGACCTGGCCGAGACCGGCAACGGCGCGCCGATCGGCGTGCTCGCCGGGGTCGCGGCCGCGCTGGTCGCCGGTGGCGGCTACCTGCTGGCGCGGCGCCGTACGGCCCGTCAGCACTGACGCTCACGCGTGAATGAGGGTGCCCCCACCGGATTCCCGGTGGGGGCACCCTCATGTCGTCCGGGATCAGCCGGTGTTGCGCAGTCCGGCGGCCACTCCGTTGACGGTGAGCAGCAGGGCGCGGGAGAGCAGCGGGTCCGGCTCCTCGCCGCGTGCGGCCGTGTCGCGCTGGCGCTTGAGCAGCGCGACCTGAAGGTAGGAGATCGGGTCCAGGTAGGCGTCGCGGATGGCGAACGTCTGCTGGAGCACCGGGTTGGAGCCGAGCAGTTCGTCGTTGCCGGTCACCTTCAGCACCTCGCTGACGGTGAGGGCGTGCTCGGCCTCGATCGTCTCGAAGACGTGCTTCAGGTGGCCGGGCACCAGGGTGTCGACGTAGTGGCGGGCGATCCTCAGGTCCGTCTTGGCCAGCGTCATCTCGACGTTGTCGAGGAAGTTGCGGAAGAAGTGCCACCGCTCGTGCATCTCGGTCAGGACGGTGTCGAGACCCGCTTCGCGCAGCGCCCTGAGCCCGGAGCCGACGCCGAACCAGCCGGGCACGATCTGCCGTGACTGGGTCCAGCCGAAGACCCACGGGATGGCCCGCAGTCCGTCGAGGCCCGCGCCGGAGTCGGGGCGGCGGGAGGGCCGGGAGCCGAGGTGGAGCTCGGCGAGCTGGTCGACGGGGGTGGCGGCGAAGAAGTACGCCGGCAGGTCCGGGTCCTCGACCAGCCTGCGGTACGCGGCGTGCGCGGCGTCGGAGACGGTGTCCATGGCCGCGTCCCAGCGGGCGAGCGACTCGTCGGACTGGCGCGGCGCGGTGTGCAGGGCGGAGGCCTGGAGCGTGGCGGCGACCGTCAGCTCGAGGTTCTCCCTGGCCAGGGACGGGATCAGATACTTGTCGGAGATGACCTCGCCCTGCTCGGTCACCTTGATCTCGCCCTCGAGGGTGCCCCAGGGCTGGGCGAGGATCGCGTCGTGCGAGGGGCCGCCGCCGCGGCCGACGGTCCCGCCGCGGCCGTGGAAGAGCCGCAGGCGTACGCCGTAGCGGTGGGCGACGTCGCGCAGCCTGCGCTGGGCGCGGTGGATCTCCCACTGGCTGGTGGTGATGCCGCCGAACTTGGAGGAGTCCGAGTAGCCGAGCATGACCTCCTGGACGTCGCCGCGGAGCGAGACGAGCCGGCGGTAGGAGGGGTCGGCGAGCATGTCGTCGAGGATGACGTCGGCGGCCTTGAGCTCGTCGGTGGTCTCCAGCAGCGGCACGATGCCGATCTTGGCCCAGCCGGCGTGCAGGTCGACGAGGCCGGCCTCGCGGGCGAGGACGGCGGCGGCGAAGACGTCGTCGGCGCCCTGGCACATCGAGATGATGTACGACTCGATGACCTCGGGCCCGAACCGTTCGAAGGCTTCCTTGACGGTGTGGAAGACGCCGAGGGTCTTCTCGCCCGCGGCGTCCAGCGGGGCCGGGGTAGGGGCGAGCGGGCGACGGGAGCGGAGCTCCTTGGCGAGCAGCTTCTGCCGGTAGTCGCGCGGCATGTCGGCGTACCGCCAGGACTCCTCGCCGAGCCGGTCGAAGAGCTGGCCGAGTGCGTGGTGGTGGGCGTCGGCGTGCTCGCGTACGTCCATGGTGGCGAGCTGGAGGCCGAAGGCGGACAGGGTGCGGATGACGCGGTCCATCCGGCCGTCGGCGAACAGGCCGCCGCGGTGGGCGCGCAGCGAGGTCTGGACGAGGGTGAGGTCGGCGATGAGCTCGGCGGTGCCGAGGTAGTCGCGGCCTTCCTCGTGCGGGGTGCCCTTGGCGAGGCGTTCGCGGGTGTTGACGAGCTTCTGGCGGATGCAGGTGGCCTTGAGCCGGTAGGGCTCCTCGGCGTTGAGGCGCTTGTAGCGGGGGCTGATCTCGGGCAGCCGCTCCAGGTCGGTCTGGAGGGAGGCGAGCAGTTCCTCGGTGGCCCCGGCGTAGCGGATCGAGTTCGACAGCAGGCCGCGGAGGTAGTCGATGACCTCGATGGCGTCGGTGATGCCGTGCTCGTGCTGGAGGATCAGCACCTCCCAGGTGACGGCGGGGGTGACGTTCGGGTTGCCGTCGCGGTCGCCGCCGATCCAGGTGCCGAAGGTGAGCGGCCGGGTGCCCGGGGGCAGCTCGACGCCGACGCGCTCCAGCTCGGCGGCGAGGTCCTCGAGGACGTCGCCGACGGCGCCGGTGTGCAGCTCGTCGAGGTAGTAGATGGCGTTGCGGGCCTCGTCGGCGGGCTCCGGGCGGACGACGCGCAGTTCGTCGGTCTGCCAGATGAGGTCGATGTGCTCGGCGAGCCGCAGGTCGTGGCGGCGGCGGTCGGCCGCGAGGCCCGGGTTCTCCAGCAGCTCGGCGATGCGGCGCAGCTTGTTGAGCACGGAGCGGCGGGCCGCTTCGGTGGGGTGGGCGGTGAAGACGGGCCGTACGTTCAGGTTCTTCACGGTCTCGCGCAGGTGCTGCGGGTCCGCGTCCTTGAGCCGGTCGGCGGTACGGGCCAGCAGGCCGCCCTCGGCGGCGCGCTTCTCACGCATCTCGTGGCCGCGGTGCACCTGCTCGGTGACGTTGGCGAGGTGGAAGTAGGTGGAGAAGGCGCGGACCAGCTTGGCCGCGGTCTCCAGGTCGGTGTCGCCCAGCAGCTCTGCTGCGGCCGCACCGTCGGTGCGTGTCAGCGCGCGGACCCGCTCGACGAGGTCGAGGAGTTCGGGACCTTCCTGGCGGACGAGGGTCTCGCCGAGAAGATCGCCCAGTCGGCGGATGTCGGCGCGCAGTTCTGCACTGGCGGTGGGTGTCTGGTCGGCACTGCTCACAGGTGCGGCTCCTTGCAGTGTTTGAGCACGTCTGGAGGGGTACTGGAGGCTTGCGGACCGCGCTGTCCGACGTCACCCAGGATAGGTGTCCATTTCCTCGGCGTTGTCCGCAGGTCTCTTGCCGCGCCGCCGGGCACTGCCATACTTACGATGCCGTAGGTTACGCGTCCGTAGCCAGGCGTCCGTCCCCTCTCTCCCCACCCCCAGGGAAGCCACATGACCACAAGTCCCGATCTGCTGGACGATGCCCAGAAGACCCCTGACCCCGACACCTCCTACGCGACCTTGAGTGGTGACAGCAAGCGGTCGATCGAGCAGATCGCCCTGCTGCTGTTCATCACGGTCCCGTTCCTGGCCGTTCTCGCGGCGGTGCCGCTGGCCTGGGGATGGGGGGTCAGCTGGCTGGACCTCGGGCTGCTGGTGGCGATGTACTACATCGGCTGCCACGGCATCACGATCGGTTTCCACCGGTACTTCACGCACGGTTCGTTCAAGGCCAAGCGGCCGCTGCGCATCGCACTGGCGATCATGGGCTCCCTCGCGGTCGAGGGGCCGCTGGTGCGCTGGGTGGCCGACCACCGCAAGCACCACAAGTTCTCCGACGCGGAGGGCGACCCGCACTCGCCGTGGCGGTTCGGCGAGACCGTGCCCGCGCTGATGAAGGGCCTGTGGTGGGCCCACATCGGGTGGATGTTCGACGAGGAGCGGACGCCGCAGCACAAGTACGCGCCGGATCTGATCAAGGACCCGGCGCTCCGCCGGATCTCGCGCGACTTCATCTACTGGACGGCGCTCTCGCTGGCGATCCCCCCGCTGGTCGGCGGTCTGGTGACGATGTCGTGGTGGGGTGCGTTCACCGCGTTCTTCTGGGGCTCGCTGGTCCGGGTGGCGCTGCTGCACCATGTGACCTGGTCGATCAACTCGATCTGCCACGCGGTGGGCAAGCGCCCCTTCAAGTCGCGTGACCGCTCGGGCAACGTGTGGTGGCTGGCGGTCCTGTCGTGCGGCGAGTCGTGGCACAACCTGCACCACGCCGAGCCGACGAGCGCCCGGCACGGTGTGCTGCGCGGGCAGCTCGACTCCAGCGCGCGGCTGATCCGCTGGTTCGAGAAGGCCGGCTGGGCGTACGACGTGCGCTGGCCGCAGCAGTCCCGTATCGACGCCCGGCGCACCGGCTCCGAGGCCGATGAAACCCGCCGCGAGGATGATGCCGCGAAGACGGCATGATTGACGTCGTGGCGAGTGACGGAAGTATCGGCAGTCCGGACAAGACCAGGACGCCCGGCGGCAGGCGTGCCCGCCGCGTCCGCATGACGGGCGCCGAGCGCCGTGAGCAGCTGTTGGACATCGGCCGTGCGCTGTTCGCGGAGAAGGGCTTCGAGGGCACGTCCGTGGAGGAGATCGCCGCCAAGGCGGGGGTCTCCAAGCCGGTCGTGTACGAGCACTTCGGCGGCAAGGAGGGGCTGTACGCGGTCGTCGTGGACCGTGAGATGCGCCAGCTGCTCGACATGGTGACGGGGGCGCTGACCGCCGGTCATCCGCGTGAGCTGCTGGAGCAGGCGGCCTTCGCCCTGCTGGACTACATCGAGACGTACACGGACGGTTTCCGCATCCTGGTGCGCGATTCGCCGGTCGCCCAGTCGACGGGCACGTTCGCGTCCCTGATCAGCGACATCGCCACTCAGGTCGAGGACATCCTGGGCATGGAGTTCAAGAACCGGGGCTTCGATCCGAAGCTGGCCCCGCTGTACGCGCAGGCGCTGGTCGGCATGGTGGCGCTGACGGGTCAGTGGTGGCTGGACGCGCGCCGTCCGAAGAAGGCGGAGGTCGCGGCGCATCTGGTGAATCTGGCCTGGCACGGGCTGGACGGTCTGGAGCAGAAGCCGCGGCTCATAGGGCACCGCAAGAGCTAGGCCTCAACACCCTCCCTGCGCGAGAAAGTGCCGGGAAACGCAAGGGCGCCCCGCAGGCCGCGGGGCGCTTTTCCGTTGCCACCGGTCCGCTGTCACCGGCGGGGCGTCACGACACCTTGCGCGCGACGGCGAAGATCCGCCGGAAGGGGAACACCGTGCCGTGCGGGCCCGGCGGGTACGCCTTGCGGAGCAGGTCGCGGTACTGGCCGAGGAACTCCGCCCGGGCCTCCGGGTCGTCGGCGAGTTCGGTGAGCACGGGCCGCAGGGCGGTGCCCTTGACCCATTCCAGTACGGGGTCCTCGCCGCCGAGGAGCTGGAAGTAGGTGGTCTCCCAGGCGTCGGCGTCGCAGCCGAGGTCGGCGAGGCGGCACAGGTAGTCGTCGGGCTCCAGGATGTGGACGTAGCGCCGGCCGTGGTCGCCGAGGCGGGCGCGCCACCGGGGGGTCTCGCACAGTTCGCCGAGCAGCGCGTGGCTGGGGGCGGTGAAGTTGCCGGGGACCTGGAAGGCGAGGGTGCCGCCGGGGGCGAGTCCGTCGATCCAGACGGCGAACGACTCGGGGTGGTTCGGCACCCACTGCAGGGCGGCGTTGGACACGATCAGGTCGTACGGCTCCTCCGGGGTCCAGTGCGCGGCGTCGGCGGGCCGGAAGTCGAGCAGGCCGCCGCCCGCGGTGGTGCCGGCGTACTCCTTCTCGGCCTGGGCGAGCATCTGGGGCGAGAGGTCGAAGCCGGTGATGCGGGCGTCGGGCCAGCGGTCGGCGAGCAGGGCGGTGACGTTGCCGGGGCCGCAGCCGAGGTCGGCGATCCGGGCGGGGCGGCTGCCGGAGGGCAGCGTGGGTATACGGGCGAGCATGTCCAGGAAGGGACGGGTGCGGTGCCCGGCGTGGCGCAGGTACTGCTCTGGGTCCCAAGTGGGTGCGGAATACATGTTCGAGTCCCCCTCGCAGGAACGGAAGTCCGAAACGGAACGTGCTCCGGGCCGACCATGCCCAATAGCCCAGCAGACTATATCTTGACGTCAAGAGACTTCACGTCGACAGACCCTCTACACTGATCGACATGGAGGACGAGGTCGATCGACTGGTCGCAGCATGGCGCCGTGAGCGCCCGGACCTCGACGTGGAACCGCTCGAGGTGCTCAGCCGCGTCTCCAGACTCGCCCGCCATCTCGACCGCGCCCGGCGCATCGCCTTCTCCGAGCACCAGCTCGAGCCGTGGGAGTTCGACGTGCTCACCTCGCTGCGCCGCGCCGGGGCGCCGTACCAGCTCTCCCCCGGCCAGCTCCTCACCCAGACGCTGGTCACCTCCGGCACGATGACCAACCGCATCGACCGGCTGGCCAAGAAGAACCTGGTGGAGCGGCTGCCCGACCCCAGTGACCGGCGCGGGGTACTGGTCCGGCTGACGGCCGAGGGCCGCGACCGGGCGGACCAGGCGCTGGCCGGGCTGCTCGCCCAGGAGCGCGCGATCCTCTCCGAGCTGTCCCGCGCCCAGCGGGCCGAGCTGGCCGCGCTGCTACGCCAGTTGACCGCCCCGTTCGACAACATCCCCGGTTAGGTCGGCGGGCCCCACACCCGCCCGGCGGGCCAGGGCGACGGCGGCGAGGGTGGAGTGGACGCCCAGCTTCCCCAGCACGTTCTGCATATGGGTCCGGACGGTGTGCGGGGACAGGAAGAGGCGCTCGGCGACGGCTTTGCGCCCCAGGCCCGCGACCATGCAGCGCAGCACCTCCTGCTCGCGCGGCGTCAGCGACTCCACCAGCCGCTCGCTCTCGGTGCGGTGCTTGCGGGCCGCCGTCATCTCCCGCAGCACGCCGGTGAGCAGGGCCGGAGCCAGATGCGTCTCGTCGCGCAGCACCCCGCGCACCACCGCGAGCAGCCGCTGCAGCGAGCAGTCCTTGGCCACCCAGCCCCAGGCGCCGGCCTGCAGCGCGAGCGCCGCCCGGCGGGCGTCGTCCTTCTGCGCGAGCACCACGGAACGCACCGCGGGCTGGACGGAGCGCACGCCCGCGACCAGCGAGATGCCGTCGACGAGGCCGTCGCCCGCGCCGTCGGGAACCGCGCGGGCGAGCGCGACCGACCCGGGCCGCGGCACAGCGGCGGCGGCCCCCAGGTCGGCGTCGACCAGCATCACGTCGAATCTGCGGCTCTCCGCCGCCGCTCGCTCCAGGCAGCGCAGCGCGGCGGGACCGCTGCCGGCCGCGGCGACCTCGACATCGGGCTCCGCCGCGAGGGCCGCGGCGAGCGATTCGGCGAAAATCCGGTGGTCGTCTACGACCAGGACCCGGATACGGACCACAGGACACCCCCAGTCTCCAAGGACAGACCGGCACGGGCACGCCGCCCGGGGGACGCAGGACCCGGCACATCGCACGGCCGCCGCCGTGCTGTGACCGATACCCCCGCCCCGGGCGCCGTACCCGGCTGTCTCGCCCCCTGATCAACACCGGCCCCCACCGGTGCTGTGGTTCAGAGTACGGACGCGGGGCGGCGGCGGAAGGCTATTCGCAGAACTGGCCGGCCGCGGTGTTCATGGTGTGATTCCTGTGCCCAATGGGGCGCTGCGGCGCCTCAGGACAGCCGGCGCGCGCCCTGCGACGGGGCCGCGGTGAAGACACGCGGGGCCAGGAGCGAGGACGCCTCGAAGGCCGCCAGGACCGACTTGGTCACGGTCGCCGACGCGGACGTCTCCGTCAGCGCGATCGCCGAGCCGCCGAAGCCGCCGCCGGTCATCCGCGCGCCCAGCGCACCGGCCGCCAGCGCCGTGTCCACGACCAGGTCCAGCTCCGGGCAGGAGACCCGGAAGTCGTCCCGCAGCGAGGCGTGCCCCTCGGTCAGCACGGGGCCGATGGCCCGGACCTCGCCCGCCTCCAGACGGTCGATCACCCGCTCCACCCGGTGGTTCTCGGTCACGATGTGCCGCACCAGGGGCCGCACCTCGGGGTCCTCGATCCGGGCGAGCGCCGCGTCCAGCCCGTCGTACGGCACGTCCCGCAGCGCGTCCACGCCGAGCGCCGCCGCGCCCGCCTCGCAGCCCGCGCGGCGCCTGCCGTACTCGCCGTCGCTGTGGGCGTGCTTGACGCGGGTGTCGACGACGAGAAGCTCGAGGCCGTGGGCGGCCAGGTCGAAGGGGATCTGCCGCTGGGAGAGGTCCCGGGTGTCCAGGTGCAGGGCGTGGCCCTCGGTGCAGCAGGCGGATGCCGTCTGGTCCATGATCCCGGTCGGGGCGCCGACGTAGACGTTCTCCGCGCGCTGGCACAGGCGGGCCGTACGCCAGGGCTCCAGGCCCAATGCGTACAGGTCGTTGAAGGCGAGGGCGGTGACGACCTCGATCGCCGCGGACGAGGAGAGGCCGGCGCCGGTGGGCACGGTCGACTCGTAGTGGATGTCCGCGCCGCCGACCGGATGGCCGGCGTCGCGCAGCGCCCAGACGACGCCCGCCGGGTAGTCGGTCCAGCCGCCGGGGCCGCCGGGGGCGAGGTCGTCGACACGCAGTTCGACCGGGCCGCCCTCCATGTCGGCGGAGGACAGCCGCAGGACGCCGTCGTCGCGGCGGGCGACGGTCGCCACCGTGGTGTGCGGCAGCGCGAAGGGCATCACGAAGCCGTCGTTGTAGTCGGTGTGCTCACCGATCAGGTTGACCCTGCCGGGTGCCGCCCAGACACCCTCGCCCGTGAAGCTCATGAACCGTTCTCCCTCCTGCGGGCGAATGCCCAGGCGTCCGACACGATGCCGGCCAGGTCGGCGCGGCTCGGCTTCCAGCCCAGGCGTTCCCGGGCCGTCGCCGCGGAGGCGACCAGTACGGCGGGGTCGCCGCCCCGGCGCTCCGCGACCACCTCGGGCACCGGGTGGCCGGTGACCTCGCGGACGGTCTCGATGACCTCGCGCACCGAGAAGCCGTTGCCGTTGCCGAGGTTGCAGATCAGGTGCTCGCCCACGGTGGCCGCCTCCAGCGCGAGGAGATGGGCCTCCGCCAGGTCGGCGACGTGGATGTAGTCGCGTACGCAGGTGCCGTCCGGCGTCGGGTAGTCGTCGCCGTAGACGGAGATCGACTCGCGCCGGCCGAGGGCGACCTGGAGGACGAGCGGGATGAGGTGCGACTCGGGGTCGTGGCGCTCGCCGCATTCGCCGTAGGCGCCCGCGACGTTGAAGTACCGCAGGGAGACCGCCGCGAGCCCGTGGGCCGCCGCCTCACCGGAGATCATGTGGTCGACGGCGAGCTTCGTCGCGCCGTACGGGCTGGTCGGCGCGGTCGGGTCGGACTCGGTGATGGGGGTGGAGACCGGCTCGCCGTAGGTGGCCGCGGTGGAGGAGAAGACCAGCGTGCGCACCCCGGCGCCCCGCATGGCGGCCAGCAGCTCCATGGTGCCGCCGACGTTGTTCGCCCAGTACGTCTCCGGCTTCGCGACCGACTCGCCGACCTGCGAGAAGGCGGCGAAGTGCAGCACCCCGTCGTACGAGGAGTCCAGCCACCCGGCGGCGTCCTGGATCCGGCCCTCGATGAACTCGGCGCCCGCCGGGACCCCTTCGCGGAAGCCGGTGGAGAGGTCGTCCAGCACGGTCACCCGGTGGCCGGCCTCCAGCAGATGCTGCGCCACCACACTGCCGACGTATCCCGCACCGCCGGTGACCAGGTACTTGTTGCTCACTTAACTCGTTACCTCTCGCAGTCGCCGCGCCGCGGCCTCCGGCGGCACATCGTTGATGAACACGTTCATACCGGATTCGGAACCGGCGAGGAATTTCAGCTTGCCGGAAGTGCGGCGAACGGTGAAAAGCTCGAGATGGAGACCGAAGGCGTCCCGCCCCTGGGCCCGGAACGGCGCCTGGTGCCAGGCGGCGATGTAGGGAGTGGGCGGTTCGCCGGGGCCGAAGATCCGGTCGAAGCGCCTGAGCAGCTCCAGATAGAGCCCCGGGAACTCGGCGCGCGCCGCGTCGTCGAGCGCCCGCAGGTCCGGCACCCGCCGCTTGGGGTGGAGGTGCACCTCGTACGGCCAGTGCGCCGCGTACGGCACGAAGGCGATCCAGTGCTCGCCCTCCAGCACCACCCGCGTGCCCTCCTCGCGTTCGCGTGCGACGACGTCGTCGAAGAGGTTGCGGCCGGTCTTCTCGTGGTGGGCGGCGAGGGAGCGGAGCATCAGCTCGGTGCGCGGGGTCACGAACGGGTAGCCGTAGATCTGCCCGTGGGGGTGGCCGAGGGTGACGCCGATCTCGGCGCCGCGGTTCTCGAAGCAGAAGACCTGCTCGACCTGGGGCAGTTCGGCGAGCTCCGCGGTGCGGTCCGTCCACGCCTCGAGGACGAGGCCGGCCTGCTCCTCGGTGAGGTCGGCGAAGGACGCGTCGTGGTCGGAGGTGAAGCAGACGACCTCGCAGCGGCCCGCGTCGCCGGCGAGGGAGGGGAAGCGGTTCTCGAAGACGGCGACGTCGTAGTCGGCGGCCGGCACCTCGCTGAGGCGGCCGTCGCGCGAGGGGCAGAGCGGGCACTCGTCGGCCGGCGGGTGGTAGGTGCGGGCCTGGCGGTGCGAGGCGATCGCGACGGAGTCGCCGAGCAGTGCGTCGCGTCTGATCTCGGCGGTGGTGGCGACGGCGTCGAGGGGACGGCTGTCCACCGCGTCGCGCACGGCGTCGTCGCGCGAGTCGTAGTAGATGAGCTCACGGCCGTCGGCGAGCCGGATCGACGTCTTCTTCACACGGAGCTCCCTCAACCACTCCCATTCCAACAGAACCGAACACAAGAAACCACGACTCAACAGGTGGAGTCAATGCGAGTCGGCTCAGGGGCCCGCTGCTACGCCCGGTCGGGCCGCCGCGTCCCGTACGCCGCCCGGTCCAGCAGACCGGTCCGGGCGGCCAGCGCCGCCGCCTCCAGCCGGGAGCCGACCCCCAGCTTCATCAGCACCCGCTGCACATGCGTACGGGCCGTGCTCGGCGCGATCCCCATGCCGACCGCGATCAGCCGGGTGTCCTCGCCCTCCGCGACCCGCACCAGCACCTCGACCTCGCGCGGCGTCAGCAGCCGCAGCAGCCGCCGGCCCTCGTCGTCCGGCTGGGCGGCCGGGTTGAGCAGCTCCGCGAAGGCCCCCTGCAACAGCTGCGGCGCCACCGCCGTCTCGCCCGCCCGCGCCTTCACCAGCGCCCGCTCGACGCCCTCGATGCGCTCGTCGTGGCGCACATAGCCGGACGCACCTGCGGCGAACGCCGCGGCTATCCCGCGCGGGCTGGGCACCGGGCCGAGCACCACGACCGCCACCTGCGGCCGCTCCCGCTTGATCCGTACGACCGGGTCGAACGCGCCCGGCTCCGCGGGCGTCGCCGTGCCCAGCAGACACACCTCGGGAGACCTGGCGATCACCAGCTCGGCCGCTCCGGCCGCCGGCGCCGCCGCCGCGAGCACCCGGTGCCCGCGCAGTTTCAGCGCGGAGGCGAGCGCCTCCGCGAGCAGTCTGTGGTCGTCGACCACCATGAGCCGAACGCCCATAGACCCATTCCCCGTCCCGCCGGCCCCGGCCCCCCGGCCTCCCCGCCACCACGTCAGTCCCGGCAAGTTACACGCTTGTTCGACGGTACGCGCCCCTATCTCCGCAGAAGCCCCCCAGAATGCCGAATCCCTCACCAAACAGGCCCACTTGCTCGACAAGGCGTGGCGAACCTGCTGTACGGCACTGTCCGCACTGGCCCGCACGGGGAACGGCGACGGCCCGGCCCCTCGCTTGAAGCGAGGGACCGGGCCGCGGTGCGGTGTACTGCCGGCGGGCCTCAGCCCTTGGGGGCGAAGGAGATCGCCAGGTGCTTCGAGCTGGTGCTGCTGCTGTTCGGATCGCTCAGGGTGTCGTCCGCGATGAACAGCCGCCCGTTCCTGAAGTGGTACTCGGAGCCGGACTCGACGAAGCTCGTCTCCGCCTCCCGCACCGTCTTGTCGGCCGGGTTCTCCAGCAGGAGCGTCTCCTTGAGCGTGGCGCCGTTGATGCTGACGACCTGGCCGCCCTTGTCGTACGGGGGCCACTTGTAGGCGATGATGTTGCCGCCGTCCATGCGCAGCGGCAGCAGGTGGTAGCCCTCACCGGCGTCGGCGCGGCCGCTGACGGACTTTCCGGTGGCGAGGTCGTAGGCGACGATCTCGTTGGTGCGCGAGTACGACTCGCCGGTGCCCTCGTGCTCCTCCGTCGGCAGGTAGATCCGGTCGTTGCCGACGACCACGAACTGGCAGCCCTCGACACCGTCGCTGGCCGGGCACCGCGCGAGGTACTTGTCGCCCGGCGCGGCGATCTTGGCACGCAGCTTCCCGGTCTTGATGTCGATCGAGAAGAAGTCCGAGATGCCGAAGGTCCCTGTGTCGCCGACGTCGGCCGCGACGACCAGCGGGTCGGAGGACACGACCCGCGCGTCCTCGACGCCCGCGGGCATCTTGAACGACGAGAGCGGGGTGCCGTTCTCGGGGTTGAGCGCCTGGATGGTCACCTGCGCGTCGTCGTACGAACCGCACCGGCGCACCGCGATGAGCGCCTTGCCGCCGCCGTAGCCGATGTCCTTGCACTGGTCGGCGTCGACGGTGGGCTTCCAGCGGACGGCGCCGGTGGCCAGGTCGAAGGCGGCGCTGCCGCCGAGGTAGCCCGCGGCCACCGTGTTGCCGCTGATGGTGACCTGGTCGAAGCGGGACTCGCCGTCCCCGCTCGAGCCGCCGGTGACGGCCTTGCTCCACAGCAGCTTGCCGGCGGCGAGGTCGACGACGCCGACCTCGGAGCACGTCGGATAGCCCTTGTCGCTCTTCGTCCGCTTCTTGGCCTCGAAGACGACGGCGGTCTTGTCGTCCTCCGTCGTCTGGCGGGAGGCGGCGCACACCTGGCCGGGCAGCGGCAGGCTCCAGAGCTTCGAACCGTTGGCGACGTCGTACGCGTCGATCGTGTTCACACCCGTCTTGACGTACGCCTTGTCGGTGACCCACGAGCCGGGCACACCGGTCACGTCGAGGCGCGGCGGGATCGGGAGCTGGAAGTTGACCTTGGACGCGGGGTCGGCCGGGGCCTTCTCCGTGCCCGGGCCGTCGGCGGCGGCCTGCTCCTCGCCGTCCTTGCCCTCCTTGCCGTCCTCGCCGCCGGAGCCGTCCGAGCTGTTCTTGGCCTGGTCCTGCTTGCCGCCGTCGTCCTTGGTGGTGGAGTACCAGAAGCCGCCGCCGATGATCAGGACGATGGCGAGGCACGCGGCAATGACGATCTGCAGCTGCGTCCTGTTCAGGAACCCGCCGCCGCCCTCCGGCCGGGCGGGCTGCGCCTGCATCGGCTGGGTCGGCGCGCTGTAGGCCGGCTGGCCGGGTGCGCCCTGCTGCGGGTAGCCGTACGGCGCGCCCGGCGGCGGGGTCTGCGGAGCGGCCTGCTGCGGGTAGCCGTAGCCGGGCTCGGCCGGCGGCGGCGTCTGCGGGTAGCCCGGGGGCTGGCTCTGCGGGGGCGGCGGGGTGCCGTACCCGCCGGCGGGCTGCTGCGGCGGGTTCGGCGGCTGTCCCGGCGGCGGGCCGGGCGGCTGGTTCGGCGGTGGCGGCGGCTGCGTCATGGCGTGGTTACCCCTGGGGAGCGGAAGGTGGTTCCTGCGGCGGCGAAGGAGTCGGTCACTGGCCGAAGCCCATCATGGTCTTCGTCTCCTTCTCCTCCGAGTCCTTGCTGGCGCTCACACGGCCGCTGGCGATGAAGAACCGCCCGTCGGCGAAGGCCATCTGCGGCGAGTAGAAGGAGTTCTCGATCTGCGCCGTCGAGGCCGGGTGCTGGAGCAGCGTCTTCGGCGCCCCGCCGGTCGGCTCGACGACGGCCACGCCGCCGCCCGTGTCGTACGACGGCTCCAGGTAGACGAGGACCTTGCCGCCCTCCATGCGCAGCGGCGTCATCTTGCGCTCACCGCCGGCCGGCGCGCGCCAGGCCTCCTTGCCGGTGTCGAGGTCGAAGGCGACGAGCTCGTTGGCCTTGCCGTAGTCGGTCTCCGTGGCCATGTAGAAGTGCTTCGCGTCGGCCGCGACACCGGTGCAGCCCTGGAGGTTCTTGCCCCAGATGACGAACGCGCCGCCGCAGCGCGGCTGGAACTTGTCGTTCTTGCCGCCCGAGATCTGCGACCGCAGCTTGCCGTTGTCGGTCAGCGCGATGATCGACCACTTCTTCTCCGGCTCACGCTGGGTGATGGAGACGACCAGCGGGCTGACGGAGTAGACCTTGGCGACCTCCCAGCCCTCCGGCGTGTTGTACGTCCACTGGGGCTTGCCGGTCGCCGGATCGATCTGCTGGATCTGGTGCTTGGGCTTCTCCGGGTCGGAGTCGCAGCGGGCGCCGGCGATCAGCTTCGGCCCGCCCGCGAAGGCGAACGGCTCGCAGCCGCTCTTGGGCTTGCTGAACAGCTGCTTGCCGGTGGCCAGGTCAAAGCCGTACGAGTTGCTGCCGCCGCCGATCGCGAGGGTGTTGCCCGAGATGGACAGCGTGTAGTCGGCGAGGCCGGCGAAGATGCCGGTCGGCTTGGGGATCGACTTCGTCCAGCCGGCCTTGCCCGCCTTCGTGTCGATCATCTGCATGTCGTTGCACTTGGCCTTGTCGGTGAGGCCGTCCATCACACCGATGACGATCTTGCCGTCGGCGGAGGGCTCCGCCGTCGCGGAGCACACCTCGGTCTTGACCGGGACGCTCCACTTCTTCGTGCCGTCGGTCACCGAGTAGCCGGCGACCTCCCGGTACATGGCCTTGACGACCGTGTCACCGGCGATCCACGGGCCGAAGACCTCCGCGCCGTTGCGGGGCAGGTCGACGTCGTTCTTCGTCAGGAAGAGGACCTTGGCCTCGCCGTCCTTGCGCCCGGCGTTGAGGTCGCCGTCGTCCTCGCGGCCGGTGCCGGTGCCGTCGCCCTGGTCGACGGAGGCGGAGCCGGTGGGCTTCGGGTCCTCGCTGGACTTGCTGACGCTCGGCTTGTCGTCCTTCTTGTCGTCACCGCTCAGGGCGAACCAGGTGCCGCCGCCGACGACGAGCAGCGCGACGGCCGACGCGGCCACGATGATCCCCGTCTTCCCCTTGAAGAAGCCGCCCGCGCCGCCGCCCCCGGGGGCCGGCGCGCCCGGGTACTGCGGCTGCGTCGGGTAACCCCCGTAAGGACCGGGCTGGTTGTACGGGCCGGCCGGCTGTCCGTACGGCCCTGCCGGCTGGGCGTACGGGCCCGGCTGGCCCGGAGGCTGCGCGGGGTAGCCGTAACCGGGCTGCGCCGGGGGCTGCTGGGGGTAGCCGTAACCGGGTGCCGTGGCGCCGGGAGGCGCCGCCGGGGGCGGCGTCTGCGGCGGGCCCTGCGGCATCTGCGGCGGCTGGGCGGGCGGCTGGGGCTGCTGCGGAGTTCCCTGCTGAGGATCCTGTGGGGCTCCGAAGCCTCCCTGCGGGGGCTGGTTCGGGGGCTGCGTCATGGCCTGCTACCTCGTGTGGGGTGGGAGATGCGAGTGGGAGTTGGGGATGTCCGGACGGCCCGGACCGCGCTCATCTGCCGAGAGCGGTCGCGGTGTGCGTTTCCAGGTCGGACTCGGGCCGGTGGACGCGCCTGGCCGCACCGCCGCCGGGCGTGCGAACGCCCCCGCCTGGCGGCGGCGGAGACGGCGGGTGCGGGTGCCCGCGCGGGGCGGCCTCGGGCGGTGCGGGCGGCCGGGGAGTGCCCTGCCGCCGGCCCTGCGGCCACGGCGGAACGGACGGCGGCGACTGCCCCATCTGCGCTTCCCCCTTCGTACGGTCTGCTGCCCGGACGAACTCCCCCGCTCCTCCGGCAAGCGCATCGACCGGAGGGAGTGAATCGGACATGAACCCCGTTGCTGTACGTCAGTCGAGCGGGCCTTCTTTGTATCACTGGTGACGCACGCCGAACGGGCTCGGCCCTTCCCTGTTCCCAAGGGAGGACCGGCCCGTGATGGGGTTGTTACGCGCTCTGCACGGCTTCTCTACGGCCGGGCGGGAGGCACTCGGTCAGGCGTCCTCCGCCAGCTCCAGCCAGCGCATCTCCAACTCTTCGCGCTCGCCGACCAGTTCACGGAGCTCCGCGTCCAGTTTGGCCACTTTCCCGAAGTCCGTTGCGTTTTCGGCGATTTGCGCATGGAGCTTGGCCTCCTTGTCGGAGACCTTGTCGAGCTGCCGCTCGATGCGCTGCAGTTCCTTCTTCGCCGCCCGGGAGTCGGCCGCCGACTTCTCCTTGACCGCCCCGGCCGGGGCGGGCGGCGGGCTCGCGGGCACGGCGGCCTCGACCAGCTTCGCCCTGCGCTCCAGGTACTCGTCGATGCCGCGCGGCAGCATCCGCAGCGTGCCGTCGCCCAGCAGCGCGAACGTACGGTCCGTGGTCCGCTCGAGGAAGAACCGGTCGTGCGAGATGACCACCAGCGAACCGGGCCAGCTGTCGAGGACGTCCTCGAGCTGCGTCAGCGTCTCGATGTCGAGGTCGTTGGTGGGCTCGTCGAGGAACAGCACGTTCGGCTCGTCCATCAGCAGCCGCAGCAGCTGGAGCCGGCGCCGCTCACCACCGGACAGGTCGCCGACCGGCGTCCACTGCTTCTCCTTGCCGAAGCCGAACTGCTCGCACAGCTGGCCGGCGGTCATCTCCCGGCCCTTGCCGAGATCGACCCGGTCGCGGATCTGCTGGACCGCCTCCAGCACCCGCATCGCGGGCGGCAGCTCGGTGACGTCCTGCGAGAGGTACGCGAGCCGTACGGTCCGGCCGACGACGACCCGGCCCGCCACCGGCTGCTCCTCGCCCTGCGAGAAGGCCGCGGAGGCGAGCGTACGCAGCAGCGACGTCTTGCCCGCGCCGTTGACGCCGACCAGACCGATGCGGTCGCCCGGGCCGATCTGCCAGGTCAGATGCTTCAGCAGCACCTTCGGCCCGGCCTGGACCGTCACGTCCTCCAGGTCGAAGACCGTCTTGCCGAGCCGGGCGGAGGCGAACTTCATCAGCTCGGACGAGTCGCGCGGCGGCGGCACGTCGGCGATCAGCTCGTTCGCCGCCTCGATGCGGTAGCGCGGCTTGGACGTACGGGCGGGGGCGCCGCGCCGCAGCCAGGCCAGCTCCTTGCGCATCAGATTCTGCCGCTTGCTCTCCTCGGTCGCGGCGATGCGCTCGCGCTCGGCGCGGGCGAAGACGTAGTCCGAGTAGCCGCCCTCGTACTCGTACACGTCGCCGCGCTGCACGTCCCACATCCGGGTGCAGACCTGGTCGAGGAACCACCGGTCGTGGGTGACGCAGACGAGGGCGGAGCGCCGCGTCCGCAGGTGCTTCGCCAGCCAGGCGATGCCCTCCACGTCGAGGTGGTTGGTCGGCTCGTCGAGGACGAGCAGGTCCTGCTCGTCGATCAGCAGCTTCGCCAGCGCGATACGGCGGCGCTCGCCGCCGGACAGCGGGCCGATGACGGTGTCGAGCCCCTGCGGGAAACCGGACAGGTCCAGCCCGTCGAACAGCCCCGTCAGCACGTCGCGGATCTTGGCGTTGCCCGCCCACTCGTGGTCCGCGAGGTCGCCGATGACCTCGTGCCGGATCGTCGCCTCCGGGTCGAGCGAGTCGTGCTGCGTGAGCACACCGAGCCGCAGCCCGCCGCTCTGCGTGACCCGCCCGGTGTCGGGCTCCTCCAGCTTGGCGAGCAGCCGGATCAGGGTGGTCTTCCCGTCGCCGTTACGGCCGACGACGCCGATACGGTCTCCCTCCGAGACGCCGAGGGAGACCCCGTCGAGCAGGGCGCGTGTTCCGTACACCTTGCTGACTGCCTCGACATTGACCAGGTTGACGGCCATTTCTCTCCTGACAGGGGGAACGATCGACCTCCCAGCCTACTTGTCAGGTACGGCTGCCCCGTCCGGCGCGTTCCACCAGCAGCCAGCCGCCGAGCGCCATGGCCACCGCGGCGGGCGCGCTGACGTGCACGGCGACCAGCATCGCCGTCCTGCCTTCCAGCAGCCCGCCGAAGCCGACCATGGACAGCCCGAGGATGCCGAACAGACAGAGCGCGATCCCCACGGCGGCGACCGGCCCGGTGCCGGGCACCGGGGCTGCGCTCCGGCGCGCGGGGCGTTCGAACCACCGGAACGCGGCGACGAGCAGCGCCGTCACCCCGGCCGCCGCGGCCACACGCAGCGGCACCTGCACCCACCAGGCCGCCGTCGCCGGCTCCGGCAGCTCGACGCCGGCGGCGATCATCACCCCGTAGACGCCCAGCATCGCCGTGAGGTGCCACAGGAACGCGGTCATGGCGATCCCGTTGGCGGCCACGACACCCCGCCACACCCGGGCCCGCCCCACGAACCGCGTACCCGGGCCCTTCAGCAGCTCCACCGCGCCGACCAGCCACAGCCCGTGGAACAGCAGCGCGAGCGTCGGCGGAGCCATGTTCGAGACCTTCTCGCCCGGCATCCCGACCATGGACAGCGGATACGGCCCGACGGCGACCAGCGCGGCGGCCCCGGCCAGACCGGTCACCGCGAGAGCGGCGGGCATCCGGATGCGTCCGTCGGCACGCAGGAAGCCCAGCTGGTGCACGGCGAGCCAGACGAAGGCGAAGTTCAGGAACTCGACGAAGGGAACGCCGGCGGCGAACCGCAGTACGTCCACGGCCGCGGCCGCCGCGACGAGCCCGCCGAAGGCGCCCCAGCCGAAGCGCTCGTGCAGCCTCAGCAGCGGCGGCGTGAACGCCACCATCGCCAGATAGATCCCGATGAACCACAGCGGCTGCGCCACCAGCCGCAGCGCGACGCCCGTCATCCCGCCGCCCCCGCCGAACAACTGCACGACGAGCGCGGCGGCGCCCCAGACGAGGACGAACGCCATCGTGGGCCGCAGCAGCCGCTGCAGCCGGCCGCGCAGAAAGACGGCGTAGACGGGCCGGTCCTGGTGCCGCCGGCGCAGGGACCGGTAGGAGAGGGCGTGCGAGAACCCGCCGACGAAGAAGAACACGGGCATCACCTGCAGCACCCAGGTGAGCGGCTGCAGCCCCGGCACGACGGCGAGCAGATTCCCGACGCCGTCGCCGGTGACGGCGGCCATCAGCCAGTGCCCGCCGACGACGACCCCGAGCGAGGCGACCCTCAACAGGTCGACATACCGGTCCCGGGTGCCGGGGGTGCCGGCGGCGAGCTCACGAGCGGTTGTTCCCATGGGGGTACGGTGCCGGGCGGTGGGGCGGTTGCGGGAGAGTGCGCGTACTCAGGTCGGGGCCTGAGTACGTGGGCGGTGGCGGGTGCGTGGGCGCCTGCGGCGCCGCGGGCCGGGCTCCGGTACCGCGCTCCGCACAGTGGCCTCGAACTCCCCCTACGGCCTGGCGGCCGTAGGGGGAGTTTGAGGCGCGGGTTCGGGGCGGAGCCCCGACGAGACCGGCCAACCCGGCCCCGCCGGCGTTTGAGGCGGAGCCCCCGGTTCAGGACACGCGCCGCGCGCCCCCCGCCGGCGCCCCCGCAACCCTCGCCGTCCGGCACGTGCCCGACGACATCAGCGCCGACGCCACCGCCTCCGCCGCGTCCTCGTCCTTCGTGAGGAACGCCGTCGTCGGGCCCGAGCCCGAGACGAGGGAGGCGAGCGCGCCCGCCGAGGCGCCCACGGCGAGCGTGTCCGCGAGGGACGGGCGCAGGGAAAGGGCCGCCGGCTGGAGGTCGTTGGAGACGGTGTCCGCCAGCGCGAGGACGTCGCCCGTGCGCAGCGCGTCCAGCAGCCGCGGCGAGGCGACCGGGTCCGGCACGGCCACGCCCTCGTTCAGCCGGTCGAACTCTCCGTAGACCGCGGGGGTGGAGAGCCCGCCGTCCGCGACCGCGAACACCCAGGAGAAGCCGCCGCCGACCTCGAGCTCGGTCAGCCGCTCACCGCGCCCGGTGCCGAGGGCCGCCCCGCCGACCAGGCTGAACGGCACGTCGGACCCCAACTGCGCGCAGATGGAGAGCAGTTCGTCCCGCGTCGACCCGAGCCCCCACAACATGTCGCACGCGAGCAGCGCGCCCGCGCCGTCCGCGCTGCCGCCGGCCATGCCGCCGGCGACCGGGATGTCCTTGGCGATGTGGATGTGGACGTCGGGCGCGATGCCGTGCCGGGCCGCGAGCAGTTCGGCGGCGCGGGCGGCCAGGTTCGTACGGTCCAGGGGCACCTGGTCCGCGTCTGGCCCGTCGCAGGTGATCGTCAGCGACGGGGCGGGACGTACCGTCACCTCGTCGTGGAGCCCGACCGCCAGGAAGACGTTGGCCAGGTCGTGGAAGCCGTCGGGACGGGCCCCGCCGACCGCGAGCTGGACGTTGACCTTGGCCGGCACCCGTACCGTGACGCTCACTGCTTCGCCTCCGCGATCCGTGCGAACTCCTCCACCGTCAGGGCCTCGCCCCGCGCCTGCGGCGACACGCCGGCCGCGACGAGCGCCGCCTCCGCCGCGGCCGGCGAACCGGCCCATCCGGCGAGCGCGGCCCGCAGGGTCTTGCGCCGCTGCGCGAAGGCCGCGTCGACGACGGCGAAGACCTCGGCCCTGGTCGCGGTCGTGGCCACCGGGGAGGTCCGGCGCACCAGGGACACCAGCCCGGAGTCCACGTTCGGCGCGGGCCAGAAGACGTTGCGGCCGATGGAGCCGGCCCGCTTGACGTCGGTGTACCAGTTGGCCTTCACGGACGGCACGCCGTACACCTTGTTCCCGGGCCGGGCGGCCAGCCGGTCGGCGACCTCGGCCTGGACCATGACGAGGGTGCGCTCGATCGTCGGGAAGTGCTCGAGCATGTGCAGCAGCACCGGGACGGCGACGTTGTACGGCAGGTTCGCGACGAGCGCGGTCGGCGGCGGTCCGGGCAGCTCCCGCACGTGCATGGCGTCCGAGTGCACCAGCGAGAAGCGCGGGGCCCGTTCGGGCAGACGCGCCGCGACCGTCGCCGGCAGCGCGCCGGCGAGCACGTCGTCGATCTCGACGGCGACGACCCGGTCGGCCGCCTCCAGCAGTCCGAGGGTCAGCGAGCCGAGTCCCGGCCCGATCTCGACGACGACGTCGTCGGGCTTCACCTCGGCCGTGCGGACGATCCGGCGGACGGTGTTGGCGTCGATGACGAAGTTCTGGCCGCGCTGCTTGGTGGGGCGTACGCCCAGCGCGGCGGCCAGCTCGCGGATGTCGGCGGGGCCGAGGAGTGCGTCGGGATCAGTGGTGCTCACCGATACAGCCTACGGCCGCAGTGCGGCCACGGACTCGCCCCCCGTTGCACATAGAGCTTCTTCGCCCGGTACGTCTGCTCCTCCGCGGGTGCGTCCTGCGGGCGGCCGGTGCCGCCCAGGGAGCGCCAGGTCGCGGTGTCGAACTGGTACAGCCCGCCGTAGGTGCCGGACGGGTCGACGGCGTCGGGCCGGCCGCCCGACTCGCAGGCGGCGAGCGCGGCCCAGTCGAGGCCGTCCGCTCCGCGTACGGAGGACGGCGGCTGCCGGGTGCCGACCCGCACCCGCTCGGTGACGGGTTCGCGGACGACGTCCGCGTCGATCCGCCGCGGCTTCTGGCGTACTCCGTTGACCGTCCGCAGGGCGTAGGTGACCCGGCGCACGCCCGGCTCGCCCTGCCGGTCGACGACCTCGGTGCCCCGGAACAGCTCGGGGTCCGGGGTTCTGACGACGGCGAAGGGGATCGGCTCGTCCCGCACCTTCCGCCCGTCGGTGATCCGCATGACCGTGACGCTCTGGCCGTCGCGCGGGAAGCCGGTGGCGGCCACGGACGTGGTGTCCCGGCCGCGCAGCACGATCCCCGCCTCGGTGAGCGCCTGGCCCACGGTGGCGGCGTTGGTGCGGATGGTGCGTTCGCGTCCGTCGGCCATGAAGGTCACGGCCCGCTCGGTGCGGACGTCCAGGACGAGGCCGGTGCGCGGGATCGGGGTGGAGCGGGGCACGGAGAGGTACGCGCCCTGGACGCGCACGCCGAGTTCGCGCAGCGCGCCCGCCACGGTGCCGGCCGTCGTCCAGACCTGGACCCGGCGGCCGTCGAGCGTGAGGGTGAGGGGCCTGCCGTGGCGGACGGTGATCTCGTCGCCGCTGTCGAGCGCCGCGTCGGGGCCGGGGGCGACGACGTCGTGCGGGCCCAGCTCCAAACCCTCTTCTGCGAGGAGTTCGCGTACGTCGTCGGCGAAGGTGTGGGTGGTCCGCGGGACTCCGTCGACGGTGAGACGGACGTCCTTGTCGTCGGCGACGAAGGCGGACGTCCCGCCGGCGAGGAAGGCGACGACGAGGGCCCGCGGGAGGAGCCGGCGCAGCGCCTCCGGCCGCTGCGCGGACCGGCGGCGCCGTGCGCCGCGCCGCGCCGTCCGGGGGCCGGGCACTCCGGGCGGGGGCGCGTCGTCCGTGCCTCCGTCCCGCCGGCGGGTCCCGCCCGCCGGTGACCACTGCCACGGGAGCCGGGCGCGGACGGTCTCCGTGAACTCCAGGTACGGCACGGTCGGCGCCTGCGCCACGGCGTGCCGGCGGCGGCGCGCCCCGGCGGTGTCGGCGCCGTCGCCGCGGAGGTCCAGGTACGGCAGGGTGGGCGCGTAGGCCGCCGCGAGCCGGGCGGCGATGACGGTGGGCTGCGGGACCGGCCAGTCGTACGGCGGTGCGGCCGGCGCGGCGGCGTCGGCGGGTTTCGTGCCCGCGCGCCGCGCGCCGCGCACCGCGCGGTGACTGCCCTGCGAATGACTCACGCTCAACGACGCTCCGTAAGGTCTGGTCAGCCACGGTGGCAACGGACAGTAGCGGAGGGATCGTCACTCTCCAAAGCGACGCGGACACCAGGCGTCACCGGGGCCGGAACCCGCCCCGATCCGGTCAGTAGCCGAATGCGCGCGCGGTATTGGCCGCGATCGCCCCGGCCAGGGCGTCCTCGTCCATCCCCTTGACCGCCGCCATGGCGCGGAGCGTGACCGGGAGCAGATACGGGGCGTTGGGCCGTCCGCGGTACGGCGCCGGGGTGAGGAACGGCGCGTCCGTCTCGACGAGTACGAGTTCCGCGGGCGCCACCGCGAGGGCGTCGCGCAGCGGTTGGGCGTTCTTGAAGGTCACGTTTCCCGCGAACGACATGAAGTAGCCCGCGGCCGCGCAGACTTCGGCCATTTCGGCGTCGCCGGAATAGCAGTGGAAAACGGTGCGCTCCGGTGCGCCCTCCTCGGCCAGGATCCGCAGTACATCCGCGTGTGCGTCGCGATCGTGGATGACGAGTGCTTTGCCGTGGCGTTTGGCGATCTCGATATGGGCGCGGAAAGAGCGTTCCTGGGCGGCGATTCCCTCGGGCCCGGTGCGGAAATGATCAAGGCCGGTCTCGCCGACGGCCTTGACCTCGTCGAGCGCGGCGAGCCGGTCGATCTCGGCCAGCGCGTCGTCGAGCGCGGCGTCCCCGCCCGCATCCCTGGCCCCCTGCCGCGACCAGCCGTCCGGGTCCCCGAGCACGATGCGCGGCGCCTCGTTGGGGTGCAGGGCGACCGCGGCGTGCACGCCCCGGTGCGCGGCGGCGGTCTCCGCCGCCCAGCGGGAGCCCTTGATGTCGCAGCCCACCTGGACGACGGTCTCCACACCGACCGCTGCGGCCCTGGCCAGGGCCTCCTCGACGGTGCCTTCCTGCATGTCCAGGTGGGTGTGCGAATCGGCGACCGCGACACCGAGCGGTTCGGGCAGCGGCGGCGGGGCGGATTTCGAACTCATGGGCGCGATCCTACGGAAGTCGCGCCCGGTGGCTCATTTGCGGTGGTGGAAGGGGTGCAGCAGATCGGAGAGGTGCCAGTGACGGTCCTCGGGCGCGCCTTCGGCCGCCTCCGCCCCCTCCGCTTCGGCCTCGGCCTCGGCCTCGCGGTCCATGGTCGATCCGTCGGCGGTCGGCCTGTCGGCTGCCGGTCCGCCCGCGGGATGCCCCACCGGAACCAGCGGACCCGCCGGGGAGACCGCCGACACGGGCGAGTCGTCGTCGCCCAGCCCCATCAGCGTCCGCACCGTGGAGACGCGTCCCGCCCGCATGATCCGCAGGACGTGCCCGCCGCAGTTGGCGCAGGTCGGGCTGGACAGGGGGGACGGAACACGCTTCCCGTCCGCCTTGTACACGACGAAGTCACCGCCCGCCGGGTCGGTGTGGTGCTCGATCTCGTAGGACTGCTCCCACCCGTGCCCGCAGCGCATGCAGGCAAAGGAATACGCCTCATGGACCTTGGCGGTGCCTGTGGTCTCACTCATGCCAGCTCCTCTCCACCTGGGTCCAGTGGACGCCTTTTCGGGCGGGAGCGCATCAGCGCCTGTCGATTGATTGTGCGGTCTTTGGTCTTTCCATACGTAAGAGGGCAGGACACGGTCTGCGCTTTGCCTTTTACGATAGACCTTTACCCTCGCCGGACGACGGGCGAGCCGCGTTCTTCGCCGCCACGACCGCGTCGAACACCTCGCGTTTGGGCAGCCCCGCGTCGGCGGCGACGGCCGCGATGGCCTCCTTGCGCCGCTCCCCCGCCTCCTCGCGTACCCGCACCCGGCGCACCAGCTCCTCGGCGTCCAGCTCGTCGGGCCCGGTCTCCGGCGCGCCCTCGACCACGACCGTGATCTCGCCGCGTACGCCCTCGGCCGCCCAGGCCGCCAGCTCGCCGAGGCCGCCGCGCTTCACTTCCTCGTACGTCTTGGTCAGCTCCCGGCACACGGCGGCCCTGCGGTCCGGTCCGAAGACCTCGGCCATGGCGGCGAGCGCGTCGTCCAGCCGGTGGGGGGCCTCGAAGTAGACCAGGGTGCGGCGCTCGCGCTCGACCTCGCGGAGCCTGCCGAGCCGCTCGCCCGCCTTGCGCGGCAGGAAGCCCTCGAAGCAGAAGCGGTCCACGGGCAGCCCGGACAGGGCGAGCGCGGTCAGCACGGCGGACGGGCCGGGCACCGCGGTGACCTTGATGTCCTGCTCCACGGCCGCGGCGACCAGCCGGTAGCCGGGGTCGGACACGGACGGCATGCCCGCGTCGGTCACCAGCAGCACCCGGGCACCGCCCGTGAGCGCCTCCACCAGCTCCGGAGTGCGGGCGGCCTCGTTGCCCTCGAAGTAGGAGACGACCCTTCCCTTGGTGTGCACCCCCAGCGCCTGGGTGAGCCGGCGCAGCCGCCGGGTGTCCTCGGCGGCGACGACGTCGGCGCCCTCGAGTTCGGCGGCGAGCCGGGGCGGCGCGTCCGCCACGTCGCCGATGGGCGTCCCTGCGAGTACCAGCGTTCCAGTCACACACGCCATCCTCCCAGGACGCGGAGCACCGATCGCACAGCCGTGTTCCTTACGATGGCGCGGTGACCAGTACCGCGCCACAGCCCCTGCGGGGCAAGGACGACGCCGACCAGCAGCCGCCCGGCTGGGAGCACCGGCTGCGCCGCTTCGGCTACACGCCCCGGCCAGTGATCGGGCTGCGGGACCGCCTGGTGCCGCCGTACACCCGGCCGTCCCGGCAGGTGTGGCAGGTGTTCGGCATCCCGCCGCAGGCCGCCGGGCCGCTGCTGCGCGTCGCCGCGTGGGGCGGTCCGCTGCTGGTCGCGCTGGTCGCGGGGGTGCTGCGGTTCTGGAACCTGGGCCGGCCCCACGCGGTGATATTCGACGAGACGTACTACGCCAAGGACGCCTGGGCGCTGATCAACCAGGGGTACGAGGGGAGCTGGCCGAAGGACGTCGACAAGTCGATCCTCGCCGACCCGTCGGCCGTCGCGGTCCCCACCGATCCCGGGTATGTGGTGCATCCGCCGGTCGGAAAGTGGGTGATCGGCCTCGGCGAGTGGCTGTTCGACTTCACCCCCTTCGGCTGGCGGTTCATGGTCGCGGTGCTCGGCACGCTGTCCGTGCTGATGCTCTGCCGGATCGGTCGGCGGCTGTTCCGCTCGACGTTCCTGGGCTGTCTCGCGGGGCTGCTGCTGGCGGTGGACGGTCTGCACTTCGTGATGAGCCGCACCGCGCTGCTCGACCTGGTGCTGATGTTCTTCGTGCTGGCGGCCTTCGGAGCGCTGATCATCGACCGTGACCGGGCCCGGTCCCGGCTCGCGGCGGCGCTGCCCGTGGCGGAGGACGGCACGCTGCGGCCGGACGCGCGGATCGCGGAGACGCTGCGCCTCGGCTGGCGGCCGTGGCGGCTGACGGCCGGCGTGATGCTGGGGCTGGCGGCCGGCACCAAGTGGAACGGCCTGTTCATCCTGGCGGCGTTCGGTCTGATGACCGTGCTGTGGGACGTGGGCTCGCGCCGCACGGCGGGCGCGGTCAGCCCGTACCTGGCCGTCCTGAAGAAGGACCTCGTCCCGGCGTTCGTCTCCACCGTCCCGGTCGCCTTCGTGACGTACATGGCCTCGTGGACCGGCTGGCTGGTCACGGACAAGGGCTACTACCGGGACTGGGCGTCCACCGGTGCGGGCAAGGACAGCAGCTGGAGCTGGCTCTTCCCCGACTGGTGGCGCAGCTTCTGGCACTACGAGAACCAGGTGTTCGACTTCCATGTGGGCCTCACCTCCGGCCACACCTACGAGTCGAACGCCTGGAGCTGGCTGGTCCTGGGCCGCCCCGTCTCGTACTACTACGAGGACCCGAAGCCCGGCGACGACGGCTGCCCGACGGACGCGGTCGACAAGTGCGCCTCCGAGGTCCTGGCCCTCGGCACCCCGCTCCTGTGGTGGGCCGCCTGCTTCGCGATCTGCTACATCGCCTGGCGCTGGCTCTTCCGCCGCGACTGGCGGGCGGGCGCGATCCTGTGCGCGATCCTGGCCGGCTGGCTGCCGTGGCTGCACTACCAGGAGCGCACGATCTTCCTCTTCTACGCGGTCGTGTTCGTCCCGTTCCTGTGTCTGGCGGTGTCCATGATGATCGGCGCGATCCTGGGCCCACCCGGCTCCGACGAACGCCGCCGCGCGATCGGCGCGATCGGCGCGGGCGTGCTGGTGCTGCTGATCATCTGGAACTTCATCTATTTCTGGCCCATCTACACGGGCACCCCGATCCCGGTCGACGAGTGGCGGGGCCGCATGTGGCTGGACACCTGGGTCTAGCCGGGCCGGGCGGCGGGGGGCGGCGCTGTGGGATGGTGGTCGGGTGACGTTGGAAGACCTGGTCCGGCTGCGCCGGGCCCGTGACCTGATGGACCGCGACTACATGAAGCCGCTCGACGTCGCGGCGCTGGCGCGCTTCGCGCTCATGTCGCCGGGCCATTTCTCCCGCAGCTTCCGCGCCGCGTTCGGGGAGACGCCGTACAGCTATCTGATGACGCGCCGGATCGAGCGGGCCAAGGCGCTGCTGCGGCGGGGCGACATGTCGGTGACGGACGTCTGCTTCGCGGTCGGCTGTACGTCGCTGGGGTCGTTCAGCTCGCGGTTCACCGAGCTGGTCGGCGAGAGCCCGAGCTCGTACCGGGCCCGCGACCACGAGAGCGGCGCCGCCGTCCCGGCCTGCATCGCGAAGATCCACACGCGACCGGTCAGAAACGGAGAAGCGGGACCGGCCCCCCACCCGTAGCGTGAAACGCATGGACATCAAGCTTGCACAGTGCTTCATCGCCGTCGACGACCACGACAAGGCACTCGCCTTCTACCGGGACGTACTGGGCCTGGAGGTGCGCAACGACGTCGGGTTCGAGGGGATGCGCTGGGTGACCGTCGGGTCGCCCTCGCAGCCGGACGTGAACATCGTCCTGGAGCCGCCCGTGGCCGACCCGAACGCCTCGCAGGCCGACCGGCAGGCCATGGCGGAGCTCATGGCGAAGGGCCTGCTGCGCGGCGTCATCTTCGACACCGAGGACTGCGACGCCACCTTCGAGCGCATCCGCGCGGCGGGTGGCGAGGTGCTGCAGGAGCCGGTCGACCAGCCGTACGGCGTCCGCGACTGCGCCTTCCGCGACCCCTCCGGCAACATGCTGCGCTTCAGCCAGCCGCGCGGGCAGTGAGCGCGGGCCTGTACCGCTACACGCTTCGTGGCAGGTGGCCGGGGCGGGACCTGGCCACCATCACGAAGGTGACCGTGATCAGCAGCGCCCACGCGCCGAACTTGGCCACCGACACCGGCTGCCAGCCGCCCAGTTGGTCCGGGTAGCTCCAGGCGCCCACATAGGTGGAGACGTTCTCCGCGATCCACAGGAAGAACCCGATCAGCACGAAGGACAGGGCGAGCGGCATCCGGTGGTCCTGCTCCCCCACCCTGAACCGCACCCAGGTGCCCGCGGTCGCGCAGAGCAGCAGCGCCGCCAGTATCCAGCGGGCGTCCGGCAGCCAGTGGTGGGTGAAGAAGTTCAGATAGACGGCGCCGGCCAGGACCGCCATGGCCCCGGGCCGGTAGCCGTCCAGGCGCAGCTGGAACAGGTGCCAGGCGCGGCAGAGGTAACTGCCGACGGCCGCGTAGAGGAAGCCGCCGTACAGCGGGACCCCCGCGATCTTGGTCACCGCCTCCTCCGGGTAACTCCACGAGCCCAGCCGCACCTTGACCAGCTCGAAGAGCAGTCCGATCAGATGGCACGCGGCGATCACCGCGGTGTCGCGGGCGCTGTCCCAGCCGGCCTTCCGCGCGAGCACCGCGAGTCCGACGCCGTAGACCAGCAGCAGGTCGTAGCGGGCGATCGGGAGCTGCGGCAAGGCGGCGGAGACGGCGATGCCGCCGATCAGGGCCATGGCGAAGGCGCAGCAGCGCAGTTCGAGCAGCACGAAGCTGAGCAGCTGGCGTATCCAGTAGGAGAGGGTTCCCATGCGTGCTGGGACGCCTGTGGCGCCGGCCCGGTTCGGCCGAATCCCGGTCCGATAACGACCGCAGACTCTGACACTCCTGTCACGTAAAGTTTGGACCGACTCATGCCTTTGAACGTGTTCAGCGGCATGCAACTCTGGGGAGGGGGCTGCGTTCATGCGCAGTGGAGCAAAGGTCGCCATCGTCGGCGGCGTCTTCGCGGTCGTCGCGACCGGCGTCGGATACGGGGGCTACAACCTGTACAACGGGCTGACCGGTTCCGGTGGGAGCGGTTCCAGCACCAAGTCGGAGTCGACGGAGAAGAGAACCGGACCGCCGAGCGCGGACGAGATCGAGCAGACCGCGACGGCCTTCCTGACCGCCTGGGCGGAGGGCAGGGGCCTCGAAGCGGCGCAGTTGACGAACAACCGGGCCGAGGCCGAACCGCTGCTGACCGGCTTCAGCAAGAAGGCCCACGTCACCGGCGCGGTCATCGAGCCCGGTCCGGCGATGAGCGCGAACGTGCCGTTCACGGTCAAGGGGACGGTGAGCTACCAGGGGAAGAACAGCCCCTGGTCGTACGCCTCCTCACTGACCGTGGTCCGGGGGGTGACGACCGGGAAGGCGCTGGTGGACTGGCAGCCGTCCGTGATCCACCCGGAGCTCACGGAGGGCACGTCGCTGGTGACGTCGGAGGCGTCGGCCCCGCAGATCAAGGCGGTGGACGACGACGGTGTCGAGCTGACGCGGGAGAAGTACCCCTCGCTCGGGCCGGTCCTGGACCAGCTGCGCAAGAGGTACGGCAGCGACGTGGGCGGCACGCCGGGCATCGAGCTGGCGATCACCTCCGCGTCGGAGGGCGTGCCGGACCGGACGCTGCTCACGCTGAGCGAGGGCAAGGCGGGCACGCTGCGCACGACCCTCGACGCGGGTGTCCAGGCCGCCGCGGAGAAGGCCGTGAAGAACTACTCCGCGGCGTCCGTCGTGGCGATCCAGCCCAGCACGGGTGAGATCAAGGCGGTCGCCAACACCAAGACCGGCGAGTTCAACCCGGCGCTGCAGGGCGCCCAGGCGCCCGGCTCGACGATGAAGATCGTCACGGCGGCGATGATGATGGACAGGGGCCTGGTGAACGGGCCGAACTCGCCGGTCGAGTGCCCGTCGACGGTCCCCTGGGAGCGCATCTTCCACAACCTCGACGACTTCTCGATCCCCGGTGCGACGTTCCAGGAGGCCTTCGCACGCTCCTGCAACACCACCTTCATCAAGCCGGTCAAACCGCTCAGCGACAAGGGCGTCGCGGGCACCGCGCTCGGCGAGACCGCCCGCAAGTACTTCGGCATAGGTCTCAACTGGCAGTCCGGGGTCATAACCGTCGACGGGAAGGTGCCGGAGTCCACGGGCTCCGAGACCGCCGCGTCGTACATCGGCCAGGGACGGGTCCAGATGAACGCGCTCAATGTGGCGTCCATCGCGGCGACGGCGAAGAACGGTGCGTTCAAGCAGCCGATCATCGTTCCGGAGAGCCTGGACAACCGTGAACTGGCCCAAGCCACGCGGCTGCCCGACGGCATCGCCGCCTCCCTGCGGCAGATGATGCACGCCGCCACGGTCGGCAAAGGCACCGCCGTCGGGGCCATGGCCTCGGTCGGCGGAAACAAGGGCGCGAAGACCGGCTCGGCCGAGGTGGACGGCCAGGGCGACTCCAACAGCTGGTTCACCGGGTACGCCGACGACCTGGCCGCGGCGGCGGTCGTGCAGTCCGGCGGGCACGGCGGCGACGCGGCGGGCGAGACGGTCGCACAGGTGCTGAACGCACGCTGACCCTTTGGGGTAAATGAGTGCTCATGGCCGCACGGCCCCGCTGGCGTGCGAGGCATGAGCACTCACGACACCGCCGGCGCGCACCCCCGCTTCGCCGAGGCCCTGCGCGAGCTCGGCCTCGACGTCCCCGTACGCACAGGACCGACCGAGTTCACCGCCGACATCGGCTGGACGAGTTCGGTCCTGGTGGAGATCGAGACATCACGTGCCCTGGCACGCCATGCCCCACAGGCCGTAGCACGCCTGCATCCCGTTCTGGACCTGATCGACCTGATCGACGCGGACGCCGGCGTCCGCATTCTGGCTCAGACCGTGAAACCGGCCACGGTGCGCAGCCTGGACGCCATTCACCTGGCAACAGCCTTGCGCGTACGGACCCGGCTCACATCGTTCGTCACCTACGACAAGCGCCTGGCCGACGCGGCGCGGGACGCCGGGCTCAGCGTGGACGCACCCGCCTGACCTCGTGGCCTGCCAGGACGGCAACGGCGCAGGTGCCGATGCCCGGGGCCCCGCCCGTGACCAGTGCGCCGCAGCCCTCGAAACGTGTCATAGGGCCGAACGTACCGCCCGGATCAGCGCCTGGGCACGGGGATCGGCGGTAACGCCCTTGCGCATCCCGTTCGTCGTGTAGCCGAGCGCGATGCCCGACTCGGGGTCGGCGAAGCCGAGGGAGCCGCCGCGGCCGGGGTGGCCGAAGGAGCCGGGGCCGAGCAGCGGCGACGCGGGGCCGTGCAGCATGTAGCCGAGTCCGAAGCGGGTGGGCACGACCAGGACCCGGTCGGATCCGGCGGACTCCTCCGTGCGGGCGAGGGTGAGCGTGGCCGGGGCGAAGAGCCGGGGTCCGCCGTCGACGGCGCCCAGGGTCGCGGCGTAGAAGCGGGCGAGCGCGCGGGCCGTGGATATCCCGCCGGACGCGGGGAGTTCGGCGGCCCGGTAGGCCGGGTCGTTCTCGTCGGGCAGCGGGTCGATGGCCTCGAAGGCGCGGCGGGTCAACGAACCGGGGTCGCGGTACGCCTCGACCACGGCGCGCTTGGGCCGCAGCTTGAGCCCGCCGCCCTCGGCGGTCGGCGGCTCCGCGATCGGCCCGAGCCGCCCCACCCGGTGGGCCTCCTCCGCGGGCAGCCCGATCCACAGGTCGAGGCCGAGGGGGCGGGCGATCCCCTCCGCGACCCAGCGGCCCAGGGTGCGTCCGGTGACGCGGCGCACCAGTTCGCCGATGAGCCAGCTGTAGGTCTGCGCGTGGTAGCCGTGTTCGGCGCCGGGCTCCCACGCGGGCGCCTGCGCGGCCAGCGCGGCCGGTCCGCTGACACCGTCCTGCGCCCGGGCCGGGGTGAGCGGCCGGTCCAGCACCGGCAGTCCGGCGCGGTGGGAGAGCAGGTGGCGTACGAGGACCCGTTCCTTGCCGGCCGCCTTGAACTCGGGCCAGTACGTGCCGACCGGGGCGTCCAGGTCGATCTGGCCGCGCTGGTGGAGCAGCAGGACGACGGCCGCGGCGACGCCCTTGGTGACCGAGCGGACGACCTGCGCGGTGTCGAGCACCCACGGTTCGTGCCCGTCGACGTCCCGGGCGCCGGCCCACAGGTCGACGACCTTGCGCCCGTCGCGGTAGACGGCGACGGCCGCACCGCGCTCGCCCCGCTGTTCGAAGTTCCGCGCGAAGGCGTCCGCGACCGCCTCGAAGCCGTCCGCCACCGTGCCCCGGACGTCCACCACGTCTGCTCCTTCGCTGCGATCCATCCCCCCATGGTGCAACGTGGTGCAGACCACCGAGCGCCCGGGGCGGCCCGGGGGCGGTCAGCTGAGCACGATGGAGACGTCGATGTTGTCGCGGGTGGCGTTGGAGTACGGGCAGACCTGGTGGGCGGCGCCCACGAGCCGCGAGGCGAGGTCCTGGTCGACGAGCGGCAGCGAGACGTTGAGGGCGACCGCGAGGCCGTAACCGCGCGCCTCGTTGGGGCCGATGCCGACCTTGGCGGCGACGGTCGAGCCGCTGAGGTCGAGGCCGGCGCGGCGGCCGACGAGCACCAGGGCGTTGTGGAAGCAGGCGCTGTAGCCGGCGGCGAAGAGCTGTTCCGGGTTGGTGCCGCGGCCGTCGCCGCCGAGCGCGGGCGGCATGGCCACGCGTAGCTCGATCTGCCCGTCGTGACTGGTCACATAGCCGTCGCGGCCGCCGTGGGCGGTGGCTTCCGCCATGTACATGATCTTGGTCGGGCGGGTGTCCACCGAGTCGTTGGTACCGACGGCCTGTTCGCTCATGCTGCGTCCCCGAGGTGCGTGCGCCGGTGGATCCGCATCGCGTGGCCCGGCGCGTGGTTTCTTCGCGGAATAACGGAATTTACATCGCGCACAATGTATCGGAGGCCGGACGGCTTTGTTACTCCGGGGTAGGTACTTTCTGCCCCGGTGCGGCCTACTCCGGTGCGGCCTTCGCGGCCGTCTCCGCAAGCCGGTGCAGGTCGGCGCGGAGCCGGACGATCTCCGGCCCCTCCAGACCGGTGCTCACCAGCAGCTGCTCGGGCACCTTCCCGGCCCGCTCCCGCAGCGCCTCCCCCTCGTCCGTGAGCACCAGCCGCACCGAACGCTCGTCGGCCGCCGAGCGCTCCCGCCGCACCAGGCCCGCCGCCTCCAGCCGCTTGAGCAGCGGCGAGACCGTGCCGTAGTCGAGCCGCAGCGCCGAGCCCAGCTCCTTGACCGGGATCTCGCCGCGCTCCCACAGCACCAGCATCGTGAGGTACTGCGGATAGGTCAGGCCGAGCTCGGCGAGCAGCGGCCGGTAGGCGGCCGTGACCGCCCGCTGCGCCGCGTACAGCGCGAAGCACAGCTGGTCGTCGAGCAGCAGGGACGCTGTCGCCGCCCCGCTCCGGTCCTCATGTCCGCGCTCCATGTTCACGCGCCTATTGTCACGGACCTCGGGTCGAAGCCGAAGGGCAGCTCCAGCCGGTGTGCGCGCATCAGCTCGTCGTCGCCCAGCACCTCCTGGGTGGGGCCGTCGGCGGCGATCACGCCGTCGCTGAGGATCACCGCCCTGGGGCACAGCTCCAGGGCGTACGGCAGGTCGTGCGTGACCATCAGCACGGTGACGTCCAACGAGCGCAGGATGTCGGCCAGTTCACGGCGCGAGGCCGGGTCCAGATTGGACGAGGGCTCGTCGAGCACCAGGATCTCCGGCTCCATCGAGAGCACGGTCGCGACGGCGACCCGGCGGCGCTGCCCGAAGGACAGGTGGTGCGGGGGCCGGTCGGCGAAGGCGGCCATGCCGACGCGCTCCAGCGCGGTCATGACGCGGGCCTCCAGCTCGGCGCCGCGTATCCCGGCCGACGCCGGGCCGAAGGCCACGTCCTCGCGGACCGACGGCATGAACAGCTGGTCGTCCGGGTCCTGGAAGACGATGCCGACGCGGCGGCGGATCTCCGCGAGGTTCTTGCGGCCGACGGGCAGCCCGGCCACGGCGACGGAGCCGACGCCGCCGGTGAGGATGCCGTTGAGGTGCAGGACGAGCGTGGTCTTGCCCGCGCCGTTGGGGCCGAGGACGGCGACCCGTTCGCCGCGTCCGACGGTCAGGTCGACGCCGAACAGGGCCTGGTGGCCGTCGGGGTAGGCGTACGCGAGTCCGCGCACGTCGAGGGAGGGGGGCGGGGCGCCCTCCGCGGAGTCGGTACGGGCAGTCATAGCGTCCATCCCAGCAGACAGACCGCGAGCGCGGTCACGGGCAGTGCGGCGGCGGAGGACCACTGGGCCCGGGTCGCCCGCGTCTCGTCGAGGACCGGCATCGTCCCGGTGTACCCCCGGCTGACCATCGCGAGGTGCACCCGCTCGCCGCGCTCGTAGGAGCGGATGAACAGCGCGCCGGCCGACTTGGCGAGCACGCCCCAGTGGCGCACGCCGCGCGCCTCGAAGCCGCGCGAGCGGCGGGCGATCGACATCCGACGCATCTCGTCGGCGATGACGTCGCCGTAACGGATCATGAAGGAGGCGATCTGGACCAGCAGCGACGGCAGCCGCAGCCGCTGGAGGCCGAGCAGCAGCGAGCGCAGTTCGGTGGTCGAGGCGAGGATCACGGAGGCGGCGACGCCGAGCGTCCCCTTGGCGAGGATGTTCCAGGCGCCCCACAGGCCGGGCACGGAGAGGGAGATCCCCAGCACCTCGGTGTGCTCGCCGGGCACCACGAAGGGCATCAGCAGCGCGAAGGCCACGAACGGGATCTCGATCAGCAGCCGCTTCAGCAGGAAGCCCGCCGGAATGCGCGCCGCGGCCGCGACCGCGCCGAGCAGCACCGCGTACAGCCCGAAGGCCCAGACGGCCTCCCGCGGGGTGGAGACGACGACCAGGACGAAACAGAGGACGGCGAGCAGCTTGCAGTGCGCCGGCAGCGCGTGCACCGACGAGTGGCCGTGGCGGTAGAGCTTGTGCGCGTGTCCCGCGCCCATGTCGGCGGCCGCCTATCCGACGGAGCTGTGGACGGATTCGGGCCTGGCGTCGTCGCCGCGGCGCCGGCGCACCACGTAGAAGACGCCGCTGCCGGCGGCCACGGTCGCGCCGACGCCGATCACCCCGGCGAGGCCGACGGAGAGCCGCTCGTCCCCGATGTCCTTGACGCCGTAGTCCGCGAGCGGGGAGTCGGCGGCAGCGTGCTCCTCGGCCGACTTGTCGAAGCCCTTGTCCGAGGCGACCTTCTCCAGGCCGTCGGGGCTGGCGGAGGCGTAGAAGGAGACGAAGCCGGCGAGGACGAGGCTGGTGACCAGGCCGCCCAGCAACAGCCGGCGCGGCGAACGGGCGGCGGCCGGCACGGGCTCGGCGGCGGGCGCGTCCACCAGCTCGCCGCCGACGCGGAGCTTGAGCGGCACGGACAGGCCGCGGGCCCCGTACACGAGGTCGGGCCGCACGGCGACGACGGCGCCCACGGTCAGCATGGTGATCACGGCCTCGCCGACGCCGATGAGGACATGGACGCCGACCATCGCGGTGAGGACGGAGCCGACGGGGACCTCGGTGACGCCGCCGACCGCGTAGACGAGGGTGAAGGCGGCGGCCGACGCGGGCACGGAGACCAGCGCGGCGACGAAGGACGCACCGGTCACGGAACGGCGGGTGCGCGGCAGGATCTTCACCAGGCCGCGGAAGAGGCCGTACGCGACGAGGACGGTGACGACGCCCATGACGGTGATGTTGACGCCGAGCGCGGTGAGGCCGCCGTCGGCGAAGAGGATGCCCTGCATCAGCAGCACGACCGCGATGCAGAGCACACCGGTGAACGGCCCGACGAGGATGGCCGCCAGCGCACCGCCGAGCAGATGCCCGCTGGTGCCGGCGGCGACGGGGAAGTTGAGCATCTGCACGGCGAAGACGAACGCGGCAACCAGGCCCGCGAGCGGCGCCGTACGGTCGGCGCCGGGCAGCGCGGCCGGTGATCCGCCCAGCTCACGGCGGGCGCCGCGGAGGCTGACGGCGACCGCTCCGGCGGCCACGACCCCGGCGGCCACCGAGACGGGCGCATTGATGAATCCGTCGGGGACATGCATGGAGAGCTCCGCTTCGGACAGACGAACAACTGCTCAATGATAGTGGCCAGCTGCGAACGACTTGCAAGAGCGCATGAGTCACACCTGAGCCGGCACCCGAGGACGGAGCACCGCTCCCGAAATATGGGACATTAGAGACAAAGCGAATGAAGGTGAGGAGCTTGCCGATGTCGCACGCCGTCAAAGAGCAGGCAAGTGGCCGGATCGTCACCGACGCTCCTCAGCACCGGCCGGTCCGGGTCTTCCTGACGTACGACCCCGCCGAGGATCCCGGAGCCGTCAGCTTCGCCTTCCCCAGCGGCAGGGAGTGGACCTTCCCGCGTGAGCTCCTCGAATCGGGGCTGCGGCAGCCGGCCAGGGACGGCGACATCGGCATCTGGCCGTGCGGCCGGGTCCAGGCGATCATCGAGTTCCACACGTCGGACGGCGTCGCCGTCGTCCAGTTCGACGCGAAGACGCTGATCCGGTTCCTCCGGCACACCTACGCGGTGGCGACCCCGGCGCTCTGAGGCCCCGCCCCGCACGTACAAGCCCCCACACATACAAGCCCCGCACACACAAAAGGCGGCCGTATCCGCCGGCCCCATGCCCGGCGGATACGGCCGCTGTCCCGTGCCGGTCCCCGTCCCCACGGTGCCGCCACGGACGCCGGGAGCCCGCTCTCCCGGTGACGCGGCCGTGCCGCGCCACCGGGGACCCCCGGGGTCTGCGGGACCTCAGACGCGGACCAGTTCGCGATCCTCGTCCTGGTCGCCCGGGCCCTCCGCGAGCTCCTTGCGGAGCTTCTCGCCCTCCACGTCGACGTCGGGCAGCGCCCGGTCGAGCCAGCGGGGCAGCCACCAGGCCTTGTGGCCCAGCAGCGCGAGCACGGCGGGCACGATCGCCATCCGGACCACGAACGCGTCGAAGAAGACGGCGATCGCGAGACCGAAGCCGATCATCTTGACCATCTGCTCGCTGGACCCGATGAAGCCGGAGAAGACGGCGATCATGATGATGGCGGCGGCGGTGACCACCCGGGCCCCGTGCCGGAAGCCGGTGACGATCGCCTCGCCGGGCCGCTCGCCGTGGACGTACGCCTCCCGCATCCGGGTGACCAGGAAGACCTCGTAGTCCATGGCCAGACCGAAGACGACGCCCACCATGAAGATCGGCATCATCGACATGATCGGGCCGGTCTGCTCGACCCCGAACAGCGAGCCCAGCCAGCCCCACTGGAAGACGGCCACGACCGCGCCGAGCGCCGCGACGACCGACAGCAGGAAGCCGAGGGCGGCCTTGAGCGGCACCAGGACGGACCGGAAGACCAGCATCAGCAGCAGGAAGGCGAGACCGACGACGAGCGCGAGATAGGGCAGCAGCGCGTCGTTCATCTTCTGCGAGAAGTCGATGTTCATGGCGGTGGCGCCGGTGACGAGCACCTCCCCGCCGCTGCGGTCACGGATGTCGTGGACCAGGTCCTCGGTCTCGACCGAGGACGGCCGGTCCTTGGGGATCACCGTGATCATCGCGGCGTCGCCGGCCTTGTTGAGCGTCGGCGGGGTCACGGCGGCGGTGCCGTCGAGCCCCTTGATCACCTCGACCGTGCGGTCCGCGGCGCTCTTGCCGCCGTCGACGACGACCAGCAGCGGGCCGTTGAAGCCGGGCCCGAAGCCGTCGGACAGCAGGTCGTACGCCCTGCGCTCGGTGGCGCTCGTGGGCTTCGCGCCGTCGTCGGGCAGGCCCATCTCCAGCGAGGCGGCGGGCACGGCGACGGCGCCGAGGCCCAGCACACCGGCGAGCAGCACGGTCACCGGGCGGCGCAGCACGAGGCGTGCCCAGCGGGTTCCGGCGTTCGGCTTGTCCGGGACCGGCTCGCCCTTGCGGACCTTGCGGCCCAGCACCCGCCTGCCCGCGAAGCCGAGCAGCGCCGGGATCAGGGTGAGCGCGATCAGGACGGCGATGACGACGGTGCCGGCCGCGGCGAAGCCCATCTTGGTGAGCATCGGGATGTTGACGACGGCGAGGCCGACCAGCGCGATGACGACGGTCAGACCGGCGAAGACGACCGCGGAGCCGGCGGTGCCGACGGCCCGCCCGGCCGCTTCCTCGTGCTCCCGGCCCTCCGCCAGTTCGGCGCGGTAGCGGGAGACGATGAAGAGCGCGTAGTCGATGCCGACGGCGAGGCCGATCATCATCGCGAGGGTCGAGGTGGTGGAGCCGAGGTCGAGGACACTCGCCAGCGCGGTGATCGTGGAGATACCGATGCCGACGCCGATGATCGCGGTGAGCAGCGGCAGTCCGGCGGCGACCATCGAACCAAAGGTGATCACCAGGACGATGCCCGCGACGACCACGCCGATGACCTCGCCGAGGCCCTGCTCCGGCATGGTCTGCAGCGCGTCACCGCCGATCTCCACCGTCAGTCCCGCGTCGCGCGCCCCAGTGCCCGTCTCCTTGAGCGCCTCGCGCGTCTCCTTGGTCACCTCCATCGCGCTGACCTTGTACGTGACCGAGATGTACGCGGTGGAGCCGTCCTGCGAGACGGCCCGCACGGCGTACGGGTCGGTGACGGAGGCGACCTGGTCGGAGCCGTCCTTCAGCTCGGAGACCGCCTTCTCCACCTCGGCCTTGTAGCCCGCGTCGGTCATCTTCTCGCCGTCGGGGGCCTTGAAGACGACCCGGGCGGTGGCGCCGTCGGCGCTGCCTCCCGGGAAGCGCTCCTCGAGCAGGTCGAAGGCCTTCTGGGCCTCCGTCCCCGGGATGGAGAAGGACGAGGAGGTGGCGGTGGGGGCGGTGGCCGCACCGACCCCGGCTATCGCGAGCAGCGCCACCCACAACAGGGCGACGAGGCGGCGTCGCCTGAAGGCGGACCGTCCGAGTTTGTAGAGAAACGTGGCCACGAGGGCTACTCCCGTTTATGAGGGTGTACAGGGCATGGGGAGCCGGCCCGACGACGAGAGCGGCGCGCGTCAGGTGGTGCGGTCGTGCTGCGGGGAGAGGGCGACCCGGGGAGGTCAGACGCCGAGGGCGGGGAGGACCACGGCGTCGAGATAGTCGGTGAGGAAGGCTTGGTCGGGGGTGCGGTCCTCGATCAGATGCCGGACGACGAACGCGCCGACCAGCATGTGCGGCACGTAACCCAGCGCCGGGTTGTCCGCACTGATCTCGCCCCGGTCCACGGCCCGCCGCAGCAGCGCGTCGAGTCCGGTCATCTCCGGCTCGATCAGCAGCTCACGCAGGGCCGTGTGGAGATCCGGATGGGCGTGGATCGCCTGGGCCAGACCCCGCATCAGCGCGGAGTCCTTCTCCATCTGACAGTCGTCGGTCCGTCCGACCATGGCGTGGAAGTCACCGCGCAGGGTGCCGGTGTCGATGTCACCGACCTGCACGGGCTTGCTGTGCTTGAGCGCCGTCGCGACCAGCTCGGGTTTGCTCTTCCACTGGCGGTAGAGCGTGGCCTTGCTGGAGCGCGTGCGGGCGGCCACGGCGTCCATGGTCAGGGCGTCGTAACCGACCTCGCGGAGCAGGTCGAGCACTGCTTCGTACAGCTGCGCCTCGCGCTCCGGGGTGAGCCGGCTGCGTGTCATGCCGGCCTCCCGGGTCGCAGTCGATCGAACGAAACTGTTTCGTACACATCGAGGCTACCCCTCACCCTCGGCGAAACGAAACCGTTTCGCTTGTGGCCTCGGTCACGGCCCGCCGCCGGCCGGCCCCGCTCGGCATCCGGCGGAAATTGACCCGGGCCCACGAGTTGCCGCACCCCCACCGCGCGGAAAGCATTGGGGGGTGAGTGACGACGTCGCGTATCTCCGTTTCCCGCATCTGCACGACGACTTGCTGTGCTTCGCCGCCGAGGACGACCTGTGGGTCGCACCGCTGGCGCCGGAGGGGCACCGGCCCGGCCGGGCGTGGCGGCTGACCGTGGACCGCACCAGAGTCGGCCACCCGCGCTTCTCCCCGGACGGCCGCCACATCGCGTACACGAACTGGCGCAGCCTCGACCCGGAGATCCACCTGGCGCCCGTCGAGGGCGGACCGGCGCGCAGGCTCAGCTACTGGGGCTCCACCGACACCCGGGTCTGCGGCTGGACACCCGACGGCCAGATCCTCGCGGTCTCCTCGCACGGCCAGCCGTTCTCCTACTTCTCCTGGGCATACAGCGTCCCGACCGACGGCTCCCCCGGCGGCCGGCTCCCCTGGGGACCGGTCTCCGACATCGCCGTCACCGACGAGTCGGAGGGCCCCTCCCACGCCGGCGGCACCGGCTGTGAGCGGCGCACCCTGCTGCTCACCGGCAAGCCGCCGCACGAGCCCGCCGCCTGGAAGCGCTACCGCGGCGGGGCGACGGGCCGGCTGTGGCTGCACGGCGAACGGCTGCTCCCCGACCTGAACGGCCACCTCGACTGCCCGATGTTCATCCGCGGCGACGGCTCCGCCCGGTGGTCCGAGGACGACGGACGGATCGCCTTCCTCTCCGACCACGAGGGCGTCGCGAACCTCTACTCGTGCCGCCCCGACGGCACCGGCCTGCGCCGCCACACCGACCACGACGCCTTCTACGCCCGGCACGCGTCGAGCGACGGCCGCCGGGTCGTCTACCAGTGCGCCGGGGACCTGTGGATCGTCGAGGACGTGACCTCGCCGGACTCGGTGCCGCGCAAGCTGGAGGTACGGCTCGGCGGCCCGCGCGCCGGGCGCCGGACGTACCAGGTGCCGGCCGCCGGCAACGTGAACGCGATCTCGGTCGACGAGACCGGACGGGCCAGCGCCGTCAACGTACGCGGCAGCCTGTACTGGCTCACCCACCGCGACGGTCCCGCCCGGACCATCGCCGACACCCCCGGCGTCCGGGTACGGCTGCCGAAGATGCTGGGGAGCGGCGGCCAGGTCGCCTATGTGACCGACGCGGACGGCGACGACGCGATCGAGATCGCCTCCCTGCCGCGCGCGACCGGGCCGCGCGAACCGCGCCGGCTGGCCTCGGGCAGGCTCGGGCGGGTGCTGGAGATGGTCGCCGACGAGGAGGGCGAACGGATCGCCGTCGCGTCGCACGACGGCCGGCTGCTGCTGGTCGACACCGCGGAGGCGGTGGACACGCCCGCGGGGGCCACGATGTGGCAGGAGCCCGACGAGCAGCGCGAGGCGGCGGGGACCGAGAAGCCCGAGGAGCCCGCGGAGCCTGCTGCGCCGTCGGCCGAGGTCACCGAGCTGGTCCGGTCCGGGAACGGTCCCGTGCGGGACCTCGCCTTCTCGCCCGACGGGACCTGGCTGACCTGGTCCCAGCCCGGCATCGGACGCTCGCTGCGGCAGATCCGGATGGCCAGGATCTCCGACCGTACGATCGTGGACGTCACCGACGGCCGTTTCGAGGACGAGAACCCGGTCTTCACCAGCGACGGTCGCTATCTCGCCTTCCTCTCCTGGCGCGGCTTCGACCCCGTCTACGACGTGCACACCGGCGACCTGTCCTTCCCGCTCGGCTGCCGCCCCTATCTGGTGCCGCTGTCCTCCGCGACCCCCTCGCCGTTCGCGCTCACGCCGGAGGGCCGCCCCGCCGCCGGAGGACTCGACCCGCTGGCGGAGTCCCCCGACAGCACGGTCCTCGTGGAGACGCAGGGCCTGGAGAGCCGGGTGACGCCGTTCCCGGTCGCCGCGTCCAAGTACTCGGCGCTGCACCCGGTCGCCGGCGGCGGTCTCGTCTGGCTGCGCTGGCCCATCTCCGGCGCCCTGGGCGAGACGTTCGTCAATCCGGCCGACACCTCCGGCCGGCCGACGCTGGAGCACTTCGACATCTCCAAGGCGCGCAGGACCGAACTGGTCGGCCATCTCGACTGGTTCGCGGTCAGCGGCGACGGCACCCGGCTCGTCGTCGTCGACGAGGGCGACCTGCGCGCCGTGCCCGCCACGGAGTCGGGCGACAGCGACACCACCGTCTTCCTCGACATGCGCCGCATCCTGCACGAGGTGGACCCGGTCTCCGAATGGCGGCAGGCCTACGGAGAGGCCGGCCGCATCATCCGGGACTACTTCTGGGAACCGGACATGTGCGGCATCGACTGGGCCGGGGTGCTGGAGCAGTACCGCCCGCTGGTCGAACGGGTCGCCTCCCCGGACGAGTTCGCCGACCTGATGCGCGAGGTCCTCGGCGAACTGGGCACCTCCCACGCGTACGTCACCGGGGCGCGCCGCAACGAGGGGCCGCCGCACTACCAGCGGGCCATCGGGCTGCTGGGCGCCAACCTGGTGTGCCGGGACGGGAAATGGGTGGTCAAGCGCATCCTCCCGGGCGAGTCCTCCGACTCCAGGGCCCGCTCCCCGCTGGCCGGCACGGGCATCAGGGAGGGCGCGGTCCTCACCCATGTCGACGGCCGTCCGGTCGACCCGGTGCGCGGGCCGTACCCGATGCTCGCCGCGGCGGGCGGTACGACGGTCGAGCTGACGTTCCTGCCCGCACCGGGGGAGGGCCGCCCGCGCCGGGTCGCCGTCGTCCCGCTGATCGACGAGCGTCCGCTGCGCTACCAGGACTGGGTCGCCAAACGGCGGGCCGTCGTACGGGAGGCGAGCGACGGCAAGTGCGGCTATCTACACATCCCCGACATGGGCGGCTCCGGCTGGGCGCAGTTCAACCGCGATCTGCGCATGGAGGTCTCGCGGCCCGCGCTCATCGTGGACGTGCGCGGCAACGCGGGCGGTCACATCAGCGAACTGGTCATCGAGACGCTCACCCGCAAGATCCTGGGCTGGGACCTGACGCGCAACGCGGAGCCGGTCTCCTACACCTCCAACGCCCCACGCGGACCGGTCGTCGCGCTCGCCGACGAGGCGACCTCGTCGGACGGGGACATGATCACGGCGGCATTCAAGCTGCTGGGTCTCGGCCCGGTCGTGGGCTCCCGCACCTGGGGCGGCGTGGTCGGCATGACGGGCCGCCACCGCCTTGGCGACGGCACGGTGATCACGGTCCCGATGAACGCGGCCTGGTTCGACGCGTACGGCTGGTCGATCGAGAACCACGGCGTCGAACCGGACCTGGACGCCCTGCGCACCCCGCTGGACTGGGCCGAGGGGCGTCATGTGGGGCTCGACGACGCGATCCGGCTGGCGCTGGACATGCTGAAGGCGGCGCCGGCCGCCGTGCCGCCGGACTACTCGGGCGCCCCCGACCTGCGCCGGCCCCCGCTGCCGCCGCGCTGACCGGGAGCCGCCCGGCCCGGGCGCGCGGTCCGGCCCGGGCGCGCGGTCCGTTTCCGGTACGGCTCAGGGCTGGGGAGGCCTGCGCAGGCGGCGGTCCATCGCCATGGACAGCTCCGCGTCGACGACGCTCTTCGCGAGCGGGCGCAGCTTCTCCAGCTGGTCGTCGGCGCTGTGCTCGGACAGGACCTCGGTGAACAGTTCGGCCAGGGCCTCCGCGTGCACCCGCACCTGGCGGCCCGCCTCCAGCACGGCCGCGAGCGGGACGCCCTGGCGGACCAGTGCGGCCGAGACGTCGAGCAGACGGCGGCTGATGTGGACGATCTCGTCGCCGTCGGTCGCGAGATAGCCGAGTTCGAGCGCGGTGGCCAGATTCTCCGCGGTGACCTCGCCCTCGAAGTAGTCGGCGAGCGCCTCCGGAGTGAGCCGGACCGGGGTCTCCTCGGTCGGTTCGCCGAGGCCCAGGACCTCGCCGACGTCCCGGCCGGTCTCGAAGGCGGTGGCCAGGTCGGCGATCCCGTTGAGGGTGTGGCCGCGCTCCAGCAGCGCGGCGATCGTCCGCAGCCTGGCCAGGTGGTGCTCGTCGTACCAGGCGATCCTGCCCTCCCGGCGGGGCGGTGGGATCAGCCCGCGCTCCCGGTAGAAGCGCAGGGTGCGCACCGTGATCCCAGCCTCCCTGGCCAATTCCTCCATGCGGTACTCGCGCGCTTCCGTCACACCGGAAGCCTATGTTGTACCGCCGGTAACTTGTCGCGCCCAACCCCTACCGCTCAGTAGGCCGCTGCTCTACCCTCCCAACCATGCCAGTGATTGCTGGCAGTGTTTTTGGGTTCGGCAGGGACGTTCCAGCGGGAGGCGGCGGCATGGGCCAGCAGCAGCACGAACACGTACGGGTGGCGGTGATCGGATCCGGCTTCGGCGGCCTCGGGGCTGCCGTCCGGCTGCGCCGCGAGGGAATCACCGACTTCGTCGTCCTTGAGCGAGCGGCCTCGGTGGGCGGCACCTGGCGGGACAACAGCTACCCGGGCTGTGCCTGTGACGTGCCCTCGCACCTGTACTCGTTCTCCTTCGCGCCCAACCCCGACTGGCCCCGCACCTTCTCCGGCCAGGAGCACATCCGGGCGTATCTGGAGCATGTGACGGACACCTTCCGGCTCCGCCCGCATCTGCGCCTCGAGCACGAAGTGCTGATGATGCGCTGGGACACCGACGAACTGCGCTGGGAGATCGAGACCTCGCAGGGCACGCTGACGGCCGATGTCGTCGTCTCCGCGACCGGACCGCTGTCCGACCCGAAGATGCCCGACGTCCCGGGTCTCGCCGACTTCCCCGGCAAGGTCTTCCACTCGGCGCGCTGGGACCACGACTACGACCTGACCGGCAAGCGCGTCGCGATGATCGGGACCGGCGCGTCCGCGATCCAGATCGTGCCCTCGATCCAGCCGAAGGTCGACAGCCTCATCCTCTTCCAGCGCACTCCCCCGTGGGTCATGCCGCGGATGGACCGGAAGATCTCCGGGGCGGAGCGCTGGCTGCACCGGCAGCTGCCGTTCACCAGCGCCGCCCGGCGCGGACTGCTGTGGGGCATCAGGGAGCTCCAGGTCCAGGCGTTCACCAAGCGACCGAACGAGCTGGGCCTCGTCGAGCAGCTGGCCAAGGCCAACATGCGCAAGGCGATCAAGGACCCGGAGCTGCGGGCCAGGCTGACGCCCTCGTACCGCATCGGCTGCAAGCGCATCCTGCTCTCCAGCACCTACTACCCGGCGCTCGCGCAGCCCAATGTGGACGTCGTCGCCTCCGGGCTCAAGGAGGTGCGCGGCTCGACCCTGGTCGCCGCGGACGGCACCGAGACCGAGGTCGACGCGATCATCTTCGGTACCGGCTTCCACGTCACGGACATGCCGATCGCCGAGCGGGTCGTCGGCGCGGAGGGGATCACGCTCGGGGAGGCGTGGAAGGACGGCATGGAGTCGCTGCGCGGCGCGACCGCGGCCGGCTTCCCCAACTGGATGACGATCATCGGCCCGAACACCGGGCTCGGGAACTCCTCCATGATCCTGATGATCGAGTCGCAGCTGAACTACCTGGCGGACTACATGCGGCAGTTGAACCTCCTCGGCGAGGGCACCGCGCTCACGGCCCGGCCGTCCTCCGTCCACGCCTGGAACCGCCGTGTGCAGGAGCGGATGAAGCGGACCGTGTGGAACACCGGCGGCTGCACCAGCTGGTACCTGGACGCGAGCGGCCGCAACACCACCATCTGGCCCGGCACCACCACCGAGTTCCGCAGCGCGACCCGTCACGTCGACCTCGCCGAGTACGAGGTGATCAGGGCCGCCGCGGACAGGAAACCGGTCGCGGCGGGCGGGCCGAAGGCCACGAGCGGTACGAAGGACGCGGAGGCCGTCGCATGAGCCGGCTGCTGCAGCGCGCCAACCCCGCGCCCGTCCCCGACCGCGAGCTGACCGCCGTCTCCGCCGACGGATCACGCATCCATGTCGAGGTGCACGGCCCCGATGGGGGCACCTCCCGGGCCGAAGGCTCCGGGGGAGCCCCCACCGTCGTCCTGGCCCACGGCTGGACCTGCTCCACCCTCTTCTGGTCCGCGCAGATACGGGACCTGGCGGCGGACCACCGCGTCGTCGTCTACGACCAGCGCGGCCACGGCCGCACACCGGCCGGGCCCGTCGGCACCGACCGCCTCGCCGACGACCTGGAGGCCGTGCTCGCGGCCGTCCTGGCGCCGGACGAGAAGGCCGTGCTCGCCGGCCACTCCATGGGCGGCATGACGATGATGGCCGCGTCCGGGCGGGCCGGCTTCCGCGAGCACGCGGCCGCCGTACTGCTGTGCAGCACGGGCAGCGCACGGCTCGTCGACGAGTCCCTGGTGCTGCCGATGCGGCCCGGGCGGCTGCGGACCCGGCTGACGCATCTGATCCTCGGCGCCCGACTCCCGCTCGGCCCGGTCACGCCTGTCTCCCGGCGCATCCTCAAGTACGCCACCATGGGCCCCGGTTCGGCGCCGGAGCGGGTCGACGCGTGCGCCCGTATCGTCCACGCCTGCCCGCGCGCCGCGCGGGTGGCCTGGTCGCGCGTCCTCGGTGAACTCGACCTGGACCAGGGGGTGCGGGGGCTGGACGTCCCTGCGGTCGTCGTCGCCGGCACGGCCGACCGGCTCACGCCGGTCGTGCACGCCGAGCGGCTGGCAGCCGCCCTCCCCCAGTGCCTCGAACTGGTGGAGCTCCCCGGGACGGGCCACATGACACCGGTGGAGGCCCCGGAGACCGTCACCGCCAAGATCCGCGAGCTGGTCCGTACATACCTGGACGTGAAGGAGGAGGCCGCATGAGCAAGGTGAGCCTCGAGGGACAGGTCGCGGTCGTCACCGGCGCGGCGCGGGGCGTCGGCGAGCTGCTGGCGCGCAAACTCTCCGCGCGCGGCGCGAAGGTGGCGCTGGTCGGCCTCGAGCCCGACGAGTTGAAGAAGGTCGCGGCCCGGCTGCACACCGAGGCCGACCACTGGCACGCGGACGTCACCGACCACGAGGCGATGGCGCGGGTGGCGCATGAGGTCAAGGAGCGCTTCGGCAAGGTCGACATCGTCGTCGCCAACGCGGGCGTCGCGACCGGCGGTCCGTTCCTGCGCTCCGACCCGGACTCCTGGCGGCGCGTCATCGAGGTCAATCTGATCGGAAGTGCCGTGACGGCGCGGGCGTTTCTGCCCGTACTGATGGAGAGCCGGGGCTACCTGCTCCAGATCGCGTCCCTCGCCGCGATCACCCCCGCCCCGATGATGTCGGCGTACTGCGCGTCCAAGTCGGGCGTGGAGGCGTTCGCGCACAGCCTGCGGGCGGAGGTCGGCCACCGGGGCGTCCGGGTCGGCGTCGGCTATCTCTCCTGGACCGACACCGACATGGTGCGCGGCGCGGACCAGGACGACGTGATGCGCGAGCTGCGCCAGCGGCTGCCGTGGCCGTCGAACCGCACGTATCCGCTGGGCCCGGCGGTGGACCGGATCGTGGCGGGCATCGAGCGGCGCTCCGCGCATGTGTACGGACAGTGGTGGCTGCGCGGGATGCAGTCGATCCGCGGCTATCTGCCGGCGCTCATCGGGACGGTGGGACAGCGCGAGATGCGCCGTTTCGAGCCCCGTCTCGGGTCCGTCTCGACCGGGCTCGTGGGGGCCGGCGGGGCCGCTGACGAGGCCGTACGCACGCAGAGCCACTGAGCGTCACTGATCGAAATGCGCGGTGTGCGGGTGCGTGCCAGGCTGGTCGCAGCCCCGGGGGCATGATCGCCCCCGACCCCCCACACGCTTCAAGGAGTGACTTTCCATGGGCATCTCGGACCAGTTCAAGGACAAGGCCAACGAGCTCGCGGACCAGGCGAAGCAGAAGTCCGGCAAGGGTGACCCGTCGCAGCGCGCACGCCGCGCCAAGGACGAGGCCTCGGAGCGGATGCAGGATCGCGAGCAGCAGCAGGGCGGCCGGTCCAAGGAGTCCATGCAGGAGCGCGGCGAGGGCGCGATGCGTGAGCGCCGTGACAGGCTCGAGGACTACGACGCCTGACGAGGCGGCGTAGGCCACCGGCCTGCGGACGAGGGGCGCACCCGCACACGCGGGTGCGCCCTTTCCGTGTGTCTTCGGCCGCCGGGCGAACCCCCTTGCGGGCGGGCTCAGTTCTCGTAGACCGCCGTCACGGGCGCGTGGTCGGACCACCGTTCGCCGTGTGTCGCCGCCCGTTCCACCCACGCCTTGACCGCTCGCTTCGCCAGACCGGCCGTCGCCACCTGGTGGTCGATGCGCCAGCCCGAGTCGTTGTCGAAGGCCCGGCCGCGGTAGGACCACCAGGTGTACGGGCCCTCCTGGTCGGGGTGGAGGGCGCGGACCACGTCCACGTACTCCGCCTCGTCGAAGACCCGGCCGAGCCACTCCCGCTCCTCGGGGAGGAAGCCGGAGTTCTTCTTGTTGCCCTTCCAGTTCTTGAGGTCGGCCTCGCGGTGCGCGATGTTCCAGTCGCCGCAGACGACGACCTCGCGGCCGTCGGCCGCCGCGCGGGCCCGCAGCTCCTTCAGGTACGGCAGGAACTCGCCCATGAAGCGCATCTTCTCGTCCTGCCGCTCCGTGCCGACCTGCCCCGACGGCAGGTAGAGGCTGGCGACCGTGACCCCCGGCAGGTCGGCCTCGACGTACCGCCCGCTGCCGTCGAACTCGCTCGAGCCGAAGCCGATCCGCACCGCGTCGGGTTCGCGCCGCGTGTAGACGGAGACGCCCGCGCGGCCCTTCGCCGCGGCCGGGGCGTGCACCGTGAACCAGCCGTCGGGGTCGCGCACCTCGGCCGGGAGCTGGTCGGCGGTGGCGCGGACCTCCTGGAGGCAGATCGCGTCGGCGGCAGTCGTCGCCAGCCACTCGACGAAACCCTTCTTCGCGGCGGCCCGGAGACCGTTCACATTCACGCTGGTCACGGTGAGCATCCCGGCACCTTACCGGCAGACGCCATTCGCATACACGTACGCTTTCCGGCATGCATGTCAGAACTGTGGGCTTCGATCACCCGGACGCGGTGAAGCTCAACGACCAGGTCCAGCTCGAGTACGTCGAGCGTTACGGGGACGACGGTGACGCCACACCGCTCGACCCCTCGATGTTCGTGCCGCCGCGTGGCCTTTATCTCATCGCCTACGACAACCAGGACCGGCCCCTGGCGACCGGCGGCTGGCGCACCCAGGACGAGAACCCGGAGGGGTACTCGGACGGTGACGCCGAGCTCAAGCGCATGTATGTGATCCCCGAGGCACGCGGCCGGGGGCTGGCCCGCCGTATCCTCGCCGCGCTCGAGGACGACGCCCGGGCGGCCGGCCGGATCCGCATGGTGCTGGAGACCGGTGACATGCAGCCGGAGGCGATCGCGCTCTACGCCTCCAGCGGCTACGAGCCGTGCGCCAAGTTCGGCTACTACCGGGAGTACCCGAGCAGCCTCTGCATGGCGAAGTTTTTGACGCGACCCTGACATATTTGAGCGATTCGTGGGACCCTGCCTCACGCACGCCGATCCGCACCACCCTCGCCCCCTCCCCGCCCGAGCACGACCGCGGGCGGGCACGGCAGAAGGAGACATGCGTGAGACGCCACCGCTTAGCCGCCTCGGTCCTGACCGCCGTCGGCGCCCTGCTCGCCGGGGCGCTGACCGCCACCACGGCGGACGCCGCCCCCTCCCCCACACCCCGCCCCGCCTCCTTCGCGCCGAAGCAGGCGGCCGAGGGCTTCTGGACCGCCGAGCGGATGCGCGGCGCCACCCCGCTCGACCTGATCCGAGCCCTTCCCGGCACCACCCTCCGGACGCCCGCGCCGGCCGCCTCGGCCAAGGAGACGGTCATCGCCCCCACCTCCTTCCCACAGGCCGGCGGCCCGTGGACCGGCGGCGGCTCGGTGGTGAAAACCTCCGGCCGGGTGTTCTTCACCTTCCAGGGCCGTACGGCCTCCTGCTCCGGCAACTCGGTCACCAGCCAGAACGGCAGCACGGTCATGACCGCCGGCCACTGCGTGAAGTACCAGGGCTCCTGGCACACCGACTGGGTCTTCGTCCCCGGCTACGACAACGGCCAGGCCCCGTACGGCCGGTGGAGCGCCACCCGCACTCTCGCCACGCAGCAGTGGGCGGCGAGCGAGGACATCAACTACGACGTCGGCGCCGCGGTCGTCGCCCCGCAGAACGGCAGGACACTCGCCGAGACGGTCGGGGCGCAGGGCCTGAGGTTCAACGGCGGCTACAACAAGGCGATGTACGCCTTCGGCTTCCCGGCGGCCGACCCGTACGACGGAAGCAAACTGATCCACTGCAGCGGCAACAGCTCGAAGGACTTCCTCTTCTCCCAGGACCACAGCCTCGGCTGCAACATGACGGGCGGCTCCAGCGGCGGCCCCTGGTTCGAGTCCTTCGACGAGTCCACCGGCACCGGCCTCCAGGTCTCGGTGAACAGCTTCGGCTACCGCTTCCTGCCCAACCGTATGTTCGGCCCGTACTTCGGCCCGGAGGCGAAGGCGGTCTACGACCAGGCCCAGGCGTCCTGACGCGCTGAGCCGCTGCGCACGGCCCCGGAAAGGAACGGCCGGGCCCGGTTGCCGTCCCTCGGCGCCCGGGAAATGGCGAGAGCCCCTGTCGGAAGAATCCGACCGGGGCTCTCAGCTGCGGTGGGGTGTTCACGAATCGGTCCGGCCTTGATGTTCGTCAGGAATGGACGATCGCTCCCCGCCGGCGGGCGGCCGTTCCCCGGATCGATTGTCCGAAGGGCACCGAACAAGCGAGCGGGATGGCTACGGTGACCCGATGGATGAGGTCCACGGCTTGAGCGGGTCCGTGTTGGTGTTGCGTGGGCCGGAGGTCGTCATGCGGGTGTCGGCCGGCACGGCGGACACCGGCACCGGGTCGGTGTGTACGTCGGAGACACGGTTCCAGGTCGGGTCGGTGAGCAAGCAGTTCACGGCGGCGGCGGCGATGCTCCTGGTCGAAGACGGGGCCCTGGCCGTGGACGACCCGATTGCCGAGTCGCTGCCCGGCTGCCCGCCCCGATGGCGGGATGTGACGCTGCACCACCTGCTGTCCCACACCTCGGGTTTGGGGCACTGGCCGGAGCTGCCCGGTTTCGACACCAGCGCGGTGCGGGACGCGGACGAGTTCCTGGAGCGGTTCGCGACGGTGCCGCTGCGCGGTGCGCCCGGTACCGCGTGGCGCTACAGCTCGCCGGGCTATCTCCTCGTCGCGCGGATCGTCGAGCAGATCAGCGGCCACCGGTACGGGGACTTCGTCACCGAGCGGATCCTGCGCCCGCTGGGCTTGGAGGCCACTGCCGTCGGCGTTCCCGCGCCGGGAGCGGTGGCGCATGGCTACCGGGGCGGCCGACGGGTGGACGTGGCGGAGTTCGCAGCGCTGCCCGGAGCCGGGGACGTCTGGTCGACCGTGGGCGACCTGGCCCGCTACACCTCAGCGTTCAATGCCGGAGGCGTGGTCACTTCTTCGTCACATGAGGCGATGATCGCCGCACACGCGCCAATCGCGGCAGACCCAGGCGCTGACGGACTCGTTGCCGCTGACAGCTACGGATACGGCTACTGCCTCGGTACCCTCGCCGGCCACCCCGCTCGCTTCCATCCGGGAGACAACCCCGGCTATCGGTCGTTCCTCGGCCGGCTGCCCGAGCTCGACGCGACCGTCGTGATCCTGTCCAACAGCGAGGACACCGATGTCGGGGACGTGCTGCGGCAGGTCATGCCGGCGGTGACGACCGGCGAGCCGCGCTGTCGTCGATGACGGCGCGGGCTGGGCGATCAGTTCGGCGTCGGGGCGGGGCGGTCAGTTCGTCGCCGGCCGCGACGTGCGCCCCCCGGATCACGATGCAGGGCGCGCAAGATCAGACCTGGTTGCTGCACTTCACTGCTGAACAAAAGGCGAGAGCCCCAGTCGGAAGAATCCGACTGGGGCTCTCAGCTGCGGTGGACCTGTGGGGATTTGAACCCCAGACCCCCTCGATGCGAACGAGGTGCGCTACCAGACTGCGCCACAGGCCCTTGCAACGAGTGAAACTCTAGCATCCCGATCGGGGTGCTTGGAAATCCGTTCCCGGGGGGTCGCCGTGCAGGTCACGGGCACGCCGGGAGTGGTGTCACTCGTTGGCCGCGCGCGGCCGGTCCTCGTCCGCGTACTGGTCGAAGAGCGGCGTGCGGCCGCGGTCGCGGGCGCGGCGGGGCTGGGGGGTGCGGCGGCCCGCGGGGGCGTCGGCGGGCGGGTCCGGTGTCTCGCGGCGGGACGGCGTGGGCTCGGCCGTGGAGGAGCGGGCCGCGCTCCACGTCTCCGGATCGCTGACGTCCACGCCGCTCGACGCGCGCGGCGCGACGGGCGCGGTGACGTACGTCGGTAGCGGGACCGGGACCGGCTCCCAGCTGTCGCCGGTCACGGGGCCGCGCTGGCGCTGCTGGTCGACCCACTCCGCGTGGTCGGTCTGCTCGACGAGCGCGCGGCGGCCGGCCTCCTGCGGGGAGAGCTTCGGCGCCGGCTCGGGCTCGGCGCGCTCCGCGGGCTCCTCGTCGGGCAGGGGCGCCTCCGCGACCGCCTGGTGACGGCGGGGGCGGTTCTCGCGGAGCCGCTGGGCCGCGGCCTCGGCCCGCCGGCGGTCCATCGTGAAGGCGAAGCGCCGCCGTTCCTGGGCGCGCATCTGGACGATGTAGGCGCTGAGGAGGACCGCGGGCACAGCGGGCGCCCACAGGAAACCGAGCCCGCCGACGGCCGCGACCACCGCGCCGAGGGTGAACCCGAGGAAGAGGACCGTGGTCGTACGCCTGCGCCGGGCGAGCACCTTGCTGCGGCGCGCGCGCTCGGCTGCCGCGGCGCGCTCGGAGCGACGGGCGGGCCCGGGGCGACGCGCGGCGGCCCGGTCGGCGTCCTGCTCGGCGCTCTCACCGGCGTCCCGGCGAACCTCGGTTCGGGGCGCGGCGAAGGCCCGGACGTCCACGGAACTCAAACGGTCCGTGACGGCATCCGGGTCCACGTCGGGCTCGGGCTGCTCGGCGGTGCGTTCCCGCAGCTCCCTGGCGTAACGGCGCTCCATGGCCGCGCGTCCGGACAGCAGCCGGATGGCGGTGGAGAAGCGCTCCGTCGGACGGGCTTCGTTCAGCTCGTCCTGCCTGCGGAGCCACATCGGCACCAAGTAGGCGGCCCAGGCCCCGACGATGACTGCGTAGATGAGGCCGCTGCTGCTCACGCAACACACCGTAGAGGGATTCGCGCCAGGGCATCCGCCAATTGGCCCGGTGTGTCGCACGATCTGGCTGATATCACGGAACTTTTTTGTGATTGTTCAGATCGAACCACGGCCGGGAGTGACCAATTTCGAACACTTATTTTATTCCCCTGGCCGTTCCGGGTCGTGCCTGGTGCCAGCGGTGGACCATGCCCTCCGGCACCTCCTCCGCCGTCAGCGCAAAGACGAGGTGGTCCCGCCACGCGCCGTCGATGTGAAGATATCGAGGACGCAGACCCTCTTCACGGAATCCGAGTTTCTCCACGACGCGGCGGCTGGGCTCGTTCTCCGGGCGAATGCAGACCTCGATCCGGTGCAGGCCGATCGAGCGGAAGCAGTGGTCCACGGCGAGAGCGACCGCCGTCGGCATGACGCCGCGGCCGGCGACGCTCCGGTCGACCCAGTACCCCACATGGCCCGAGCACATCGAGCCCCAGGTGATCCCGGCGACGGTCAGCTGTCCGACGAGGGCGCCCTGGTAGTCGATCACGAACGGCAGCATCCGGCCGGCGTTCGCCTCCGAGCGCAGATGGCGGACCATCTGCCGGTACGTCGGGCGCTGGACGACCGGGCCGCCCGGGGCCGGCGGCGGGATCGTCGCCTCCCAGGGGCGCAGCCAGTCGCGGTTGCGCCGGTTGACCTCACGCCAGGCCCGTTGGTCGCGCAGCTTTATGGGGCGGAGGGTGACGTCTCCGTCCACCAGGACGACGGGCCAGCTGACGCTCATGACTCGCCGGTATGGTCGCCGCCGCGCAGCTGGTCGACGGCATGGCGCAGGATCGGCTCCAGGACCGTGAGCCCGTCCCGTACTCCCCCGGTGGAACCCGGGAGGTTGACGATCAGCGTGCGGCCTGCGACGCCGGCGACGCCGCGCGACAGCACGGCGGTCGGCACCTTCGCGCGGCCGTGGGCGCGGATCGCCTCCGGGATGCCGGGGACCTCGTGGTCGAGGAGGGCGCGGGTGACGTCGGGGGTCCGGTCGGTGGGCGAGATGCCGGTGCCGCCGGTGGTGACGATGACGTCGTACCGGTCGGCCACGCCCGCGCGCAGCGCCTCGCCGACCGGGTCGCCGTCGGGGACGACCCGGGGGCCGTCCACAGCGAAGCCCATCACCGTGAGCTTCTCGGCGATGACCGGGCCGCCCCGGTCCTCGTAGACACCGGCGGACGCCCGGTTGGACGCGGTGACGACCAGTGCCCGGTAGGGGGCGGTGGCGTGCTCGGCGGTCATGCGTGCGCTCCCTGCGTTCCCGGCGCCCCCTCTGAACCCTGCGCTCCCGCAGAGCCCTGCGCCTGCGATGCCTGCGGTGCCCGGGACGCCCGCGCGGCCTCACGGGTCCAGTCGCCGGACTTGCCGCCCGACTTCTCCTCGACGCGGATGTCGGTGATGACGGCCGTCTTGTCGACGGCCTTGATCATGTCCACGACGGTGAGGGCGGCGACGGAGACCGCTGTGAGCGCCTCCATCTCCACGCCCGTGCGGTCCGTCGTCTTCACCGTCGCGGTGATCTCGACCGCGTCGTCGGCGACGAGAAGGTCCAGCTTCACGCCGGAGACGGCGAGCGGGTGGCAGAGCGGGATCAGAACGGGGGTGCGCTTCGCCCCCATGATCCCGGCGATCCGTGCCGTGGCGAGGGCATCACCCTTGGGGACGCCCTCACCGCGCAGCAACTCCACCACGTGCGACGAGACCAGGACGCGGCCGGTGGCACGGGCGGTGCGGGCGGTGACGTCCTTCCCGGATACGTCGACCATGCGGGCCGCCCCCGCCTCGTCGATGTGCGTCAGCCTGCCTTGCGTACTCATCTGCGCCTGTGCTCCCGGTCCGGGCCCGTCGCGGCCTGTGTGGTGTGACACGCTACCGCCACCGGGGGCCGGTCAGCCCAGGAGGACCACGACGACCTCGGTGCCGGGCTCCACCGACGTCTCGGACTCGGGAACGACGATCAGACAGTCGGCGTGGGCGAGGGCCGCGACCAGATGGGAGCCCGCGCCGCCGACCGGGGTGACGCTGCCGGACTCCGCGTCGTACGTGCCGCGGAGGAACTGGCGCTTGCCGGCCGGGGAGCCGAGCGCCTTGTCCGCCTTGAGCACGGCGCGCGCGGTCGGGCGGTGCACGTCCGGCAGGCCCATGAGCGTACGGATCGCGGGGCGGACGAACAGCTCGAACGAGACGTACGAAGACACCGGGTTGCCGGGCAGGGCCAGCAGCGGAGTGTGGTCCGGGCCGATGGAGCCGAAGCCCTGGGGCTTGCCCGGCTGCATGGCGAGCCTGCGGAAGTCGATCCCGCTGCCCGGCTCGTCCTCGTCGCCGACCGAGGAGAGCGCCTCCTTGACCACGTCGTACGCGCCGACGCTCACGCCCCCCGTGGTGACCAGCAGGTCGGCGCGGACGAGCTGGTCCTCGATGGTGGCGCGCAGGGTCTCGGCGTCGTCGGTGACCGCGCCGACCCGGTACGAGATCGCGCCCGCGTCCCGCGCCGCGGCGGCGAGCGCGAAGCTGTTGGAGTCGTAGATCCTGCCCTCGGTCAACTCCTCGCCGGGCTGGACCAGTTCGCTGCCGGTCGACATGACCACCACCCGGGGGCGGGGGCGGACGCGCACCGTGCCGCGGCCGATCGCGGCGAGCAGCCCGATTTGGGGCGGCCCGAGGACCGTGCCGGCTTCGAGGGCGAGGTCGCCCACCTGTACGTCGCTACCGCGGGCCCGCACATGGGCGCGCTCCTCGGCGGGCCGGTGGACGCGGACCTCGCCGCTCGCGCCCTCGGGGGCCTCACCGGCCGGGAGCATGGTCAGGGCCGCTCCCCCGCCGGCGCCGCCGTCGGTCCACTCGACCGGGACGACGGCCTGCGCGCCGGGCGGCAGGGGGGCTCCGGTCATGATGCGGGCGGCCTGACCGGGGCCGACGGTCGGCAGAACGCCGCCGCCCGCGGCCACGTCGCCGATGACGGTCAGGACGGAGGGGAACTCCTCCGTGGCGCCCGCGACATCGGCGACCCGGACCGCGTACCCGTCCATGGAGCTGTTGTCGAACGGCGGCAGCGCGACCGGCACGGTGACGTCCTCGACGAGGACACAGCCCTGCGCGTCCGGCAGTTGCAACTCGATCGGGTCGAGCGGGCGGATCGCGGCGAGGATGTCCTCGAGGTGGTCGTCGACCGACCAGGTCGTACTGCTCACGGTCCTACATCTCCTCGGTCACAAAACTGCGCAGCCAGTCCCGGAACTCCGGGCCCAGGTCCTCACGTTCGCACGCGAGTCTGACAATGGCACGCAGATAGTCACCACGATCGCCGGTGTCATAGCGGCGGCCCTTGAAGACCACGCCGTGGACCGGACCGCCGGAGCTCACCGCGGCGTCCGTGGCCGACTGCTCGGCCTCCGCGAGCTTCTGCAGGGCGTCGGTGAGCTGGATCTCGCCGCCGCGGCCCGGCTCCGTCTCACGCAGTATGGCGAAGACGGCGGGGTCGAGGACATAGCGGCCGATGATCGCCAGATTGCTGGGCGCGTGGGCCGGGTCCGGCTTCTCCACCAGGTCGGTGATCTTGACGACGTCGCCCTCGGCGGTGGGCTTCACGGCGGCGCAGCCGTAGAGGTGGATCTGGGCCGGGTCGACCTCCATCAGCGCGATGACGCTGCCGCCCTCGCGCTCCTGCACCTCGACCATGCGCGCCAGGAGCGGGTCGCGCGGGTCGATCAGGTCGTCGCCGAGGAGGACCGCGAAGGGCTGGTCACCGACGTGCGGTTCGGCGCACAGCACGGCGTGGCCGAGGCCGCGCGGGTCGCCCTGTCGCACGTAGTGCATGGTGGCGAGGTCGCTGGACTCCTGGACCCTGGCGAGCCTCCCGGCGTCGCCCTTGCGGGAGAGCGCCTCCTCGAGCTCGTAGTTCCGGTCGAAGTGGTCCTCGAGGGGGCGCTTGTTGCGTCCCGTAATCATGAGCACGTCGGAGAGACCGGCCGCCACGGCCTCCTCCACGACGTACTGGATCGCGGGCTTGTCGACCACAGGCAGCATCTCTTTGGGAGTGGCTTTCGTGGCAGGCAGGAACCGGGTACCGAGGCCTGCGGCGGGGATGACAGCCTTGCTGATCCTGGAGTGCGACTGAGTCATGCGGAGACAATAACCGCTGAACATGGGCGGAAGATGATGCTCCGGTTAACTTCGTGACCATAAGGACGTGTACAAGATGTTTACGGATGGTCAATGAACGCCGACATGTCGGAAAAGAGTGAGCTTCGGGCCGAACTTCTGGGCGCTCGCAGGCTCTTGTCGGCACAAGACGTCCAGGAGACCGCCGCGGTTCTCGCGCGACACGCCCTGGGCCTGCCGGAACTGGCGGACGCCGGCACCGTCGCCGCCTATGTCTCGGTCGGGCGCGAGCCCGGCACGCGCGCGCTCCTCGACGCGCTGCGCGCCAGGGGCGTACGCGTTTTGCTGCCGGTGCTGCTGCCCGACAACGACCTCGACTGGGGGACGTACCGGGGTCCGGACCGCCTGAAGCCCGCCGGGCGCGGCCTGCTGGAGCCGGCCGGAGAGCGGCTCGGCCCGGACGCGGTCGTATCGGCGGACGCGGTGCTGCTGCCGGGCCTCGCGGTGGACGCCCGCGGTATGCGGCTCGGGCGCGGCGGCGGCTCGTACGACCGGGTCCTGGCGCGCCTGGCCGCCGCCGGGGCGCACCCGGCGCTGGTGGTGCTCCTCTACGCGAACGAGGTGGTCGCGCGGGTCCCGGTGGAACCGCACGACCACCCCGTGCACGCGGTGGTGACGCCGGACGGCGTCAGCCGGTTCACGGGACCGAGTAGCCCGGCGGGTGGAGAGTGAGCGTGTCGACGGCGTCGGCGGACACCGCGTTCGCGCTGTAGGCCCAGTCCAGCAGTTCGCCCTGCGCCCACTTGTCGGTCTGGTCGGTGTAGTGCGCGCTGAACGCGTGACCGGACGCGCCGGTGAGGTTGATCCACCGGGACTCGTCCCAGTCGCCGACGTTGACGACCATCCGCATCGAGGGAACCCACACGACCTCGTAGCCGCCGGCCGCGTTCCAACCGGTGGCGTTCACGGCCGCCTCGCCGCCGCCCAGGTTCCACGGGCCGCGGTTGAGCATGCGCTGCAGGAAGCCGGGGCCCTCGGTGCCCAGCGTCTGGTTCTTCAGCGTCAGCTGGTGCAGACGGCCCCAGCTCCAGCTGGAGGCGTCCTTGCCGAGCTTGGCGGTCAGCTCCCAGCGGGCGTCCACCATCGCGCGGCCGAGCAGCTCGTCACGCTGGTCGGTCGCCTCCTCCGTACGGGTGCGCGGCGACTGCCACCAGGCGTTGTCCTCGTCCTTCAGCAGCCGGCGCACCACCTCGAACCAGCGGTCGCCGCCGTCCGGCTGGGCCGAGTCCGCGTCGCGCTGGCCGCACTCGCGCACCCGCTCCTCGAGGTCGTCGTCCGGCGCGGTGCTGTCGGCGGGCCGGACGCTGAGGCACTCGCCCTCGACGCGCAGCTCCTTGGGGAGCTTGTTGCCGAACGCCAGCTTCAGGACGTTGCGCCACACGGCGTTGAAGTAGGCGGCGGCGCCGGAGTCCGGCTCCTGGGTGTAGTCCCAGCCCTCCAGCAGCTTCTGCGCCTCGCGGACGTACGGGTCGGAGATGTCGATCTTCAGCAGATAGGGCGTCAGCAGCTTCGCGATCTCGCTGCTGTTGTCCATCTGCATGGTGCGCATGTCTTCGGTCGAGATCTTGCCGCCGTCCTGGATCTTCGACTCGACCAGATCGTTGATGCGCTGGCTGCGGGCGCCGTAGCCGTAGTCCTTGGTGATCAGATACGGGTACTTCTCGGCGTCGATGACGGCCTGGTTGGCGGTGACGATGTAGCCGCGCTCCGGGTCGTACTCGTACGGCAGCTCGTCGAAGGGGATGTAGTTGGTCCACTTGTACGCCGGGTCCCAGCCGGGCGCGGGCATCGAGCCGTCGCCCTCGGCCCTGACCGGGATCCTGCCGGGCGCCTGGTAGCCGATGTGGCCCTCGGTGTCGGCGTAGATCAGGTTCTGCGAGGGCACCTCGAACTTCTGCGCGGCCTTGCGGAAGCTCTGGAAGTCGCTCGCCCGGTTGAGCTCGAAGACGGCGTCCATGGTGTTGCCCGGCTGGAGCGCGGTCCACTGGAGGGCGACGCCGTAGCCCGTGCCGCGGTCGGGCGCGGCGTTGGACACGGGGGCCTTCTCGCCGACCTTCTCCAGCTCGTCGCTGCGGTCGGAGACCAGGGGGCCGTGGCCGGTGGAGCGGACGGTGATCGTCTTGCTGGCGCCGCCGGCGACCTTGATGACCTCCGTCCGGGTCGTCAGCTGCTTCTCCTCGTCGCCGACCAGGTAGCTGTCGCCGGTGAGCTTCTCGAGGTAGAGGTCGGTGACGTCGGCGCCGAGGTTGGTGAAGCCCCAGGCGATGTCCTTGTTGTGGCCGATTATCACGCCCGGCGTGCCGGAGAAGGTGTAGCCCGCGACGTCGTACCGGCACTTCGGGGAGGTCTCCCGGCAGTGCAGACCCATCTGGTACCAGAGCGAGGGAAGCTGCGGCGCGAGGTGCGGGTCGTTGGCGAGCAGGGGCTTGCCGGTGGTCGTGTACTCGCCGGAGACCACCCAGGAGTTGGATCCGATGCCGTTGCCGCTGGGGCCGAGGAGCGCCGGGATGGCGTCGAGGGTGTCGGAGAGCGCGGACAGCTGCGAGTTCAGGCCGGAGGCGGCGTCCGCCGCGCTGCCGGTGCCCGTGCCGGTTCCGGTGCCGTCGCCACTGCCTGTGCCCGTATTCGCTCCGGTGGAGCCGTCGTCGAGGTCGGAGGGCTTGGCCGCCGGGTCGAACTTGCCGGTGGCCTTGCTGATGCCGCCTTCCTCCACGATCGGCTTGTTGCGGTCGAACGGATAGGCCGGGTAGAGGTCCTTGATCTGCTTCTCGCTCAGCCTGCTGGTCAGCAGGGAGCGGTCGATCTCGTCCTCCATGTTGCCGCGCAGGTCCCAGGCCATCGCCTTGAGCCAGGCCACCGAGTCGACCGGCGACCACGGCTCGGGCTTGTAGTTGTTGGTGAAGGCCAGCGCCGCGTACTCCACCGAGATCTCCTCGGCGGAGCGCCCCTCGAGGTACGCGTTGACACCCTCCGCGTAGGCCTTGAGGAACTTCTTCGTCTCGGCCGACAGTTTGGTGTCGTACTCCTGCTGCGCGACGCGGCGCCAGCCGAGCGTGCGGAGGAAGGCGTCCGTCTCGACCTGCTCGGAGCCGAACATCTCGGAGAGCCGGCCGGACGTCATGTGCCGGCGGACGTCCATCTCCCAGAAGCGGTCCTGCGCCTGGACGAATCCCTGAGCGCGGAACAGGTCCTCGTCGCTGTCGGCGTAGATCTGGGGGATGCCGTGGCCGTCCCGCTTGACCTCGACCTGACCGCTCAGCCCTTCGAGTTGGATCGAACCGGTGGTCTGCGGGAACGAGGCACGCACCGTACTGATGCTCCAGTACGCCCCGTATCCGACGCCCGCGACAAGCGCCAGCACCAGGACGAGCACGAGCAGTCGGGCGCGTCGCCCCTTCTTCTTCTTGGGGGAAGAGGCGGTTGTGTTGGCGGGCATCGCTGTCCTTCGAGGGGCAGGGTGGTCCTGGGAATGCTGAGGCAACTCTAGGCGCAGCATCCGACCGGCCCGGACGCGGTATCCACAAGGCACCCCGCACCCTCGGACAAACAGATCATCACACCGTCAAGGGCCCGTAAAAGATTAGGTAAGGTAACGAAGTGTCGCCTGCCGGTACGAAGATCCGGCCGCATGGCGCGAAGGGAAGGATCGGCCACTGACTGTCCACCAGCTCAACGAACTCCTGCTCGTCTGCTCGCTCGTCCTGCTCATCGCCGTGGCGGCCGTGCGCATCTCGTCGCGCAGCGGCCTGCCCAGCCTGCTGCTGTATCTCGGCATCGGGATCGCGATGGGCCAGGACGGGCTGCTCGACCTCCAGTTCGACGACGCCGAACTGACGCAGGTGATCGGCTACGCCGCGCTCGTGGTGATCCTTGCCGAAGGTGGACTCGGCACGAAGTGGAAAGAGATCCGGCCCGCGCTGCCCGCGGCCGCCGCCCTGGCGACCGTCGGCGTGGCGGTGAGCGTCGGAGTGACGGCGACCGCCGCCCACTATCTGGTGGGGCTCGGGTGGCAGCAGGCGCTGATCGTCGGCGCGGTCGTCTCTTCGACCGACGCCGCCGCGGTCTTCTCCGTACTGCGCAAGGTGCCGCTGCCGTCCCGGGTGACGGGAGCCCTCGAGGCCGAGTCCGGTTTCAACGACGCCCCCGTCGTCATCCTCGTGGTGGCCTTCTCCTCCACCGGACCGATCGAAGCCTGGTATCTGCTCGTCGGCGAGATCGCGCTGGAGCTGTCGATCGGCGCGATCGTCGGTCTGGCCATCGGCTGGCTCGGCGCCTACGGCCTGCGCCACGTGGCGCTGCCCGCCTCCGGTCTCTACCCCATCGCCGTCATGGCCATCGCCGTGATGGCGTACGCCGCCGGCGCCCTGGCGCACGGCAGCGGCTTCCTCGCCGTCTACCTCGCCTCGATGGTCCTCGGGAACGCCAGGCTGCCGCACTCCCCGGCCAACCGGGGCTTCGCCGAGGGGCTGGGCTGGATCGCCCAGATCGGCATGTTCGTCCTGCTCGGCCTGCTGGTCACACCGCACGAGCTGCTCCGGGACTTCTGGCCGGCCGTGGTGGTGGGACTGATACTGACCGCGGTCGCCCGCCCGGTCGGGGTGTTCATCAGCCTGGCGCCCTTCCGCATCCCCTGGCAGGAGCAGGTGCTGATGTCCTGGGCGGGCCTCCGCGGCGCCGTGCCCATCGTCTTCGCGACGATCCCCATGGTGTCCGGCGTCGAGGGCAACGACCGGATCTTCAACATCGTCTTCCTCCTGGTGGTCGTCTACACCCTGGTGCAGGGCCCGACGCTGCCCTGGCTGGCGAGGCGACTACGGCTCGGCGACTCGTCGGAGGCGGCCGACCTCGGCATCGAGTCCGCGCCTCTGGAGCGGCTGCGGGGGCATCTGCTGTCGGTCGCGATCCCCGAAGCGTCGCGGATGCACGGAGTGGAGGTCGCGGAGCTGCGCCTCCCGGCGGGATCCGCGGTCACGCTCGTCGTACGCGACGGCAAGAGCTTCGTGCCGCTGCCGACGACGGTGCTGCGCCACGGCGACGAACTCCTCGTGGTGGCGACCGACCCCGTAAGGGACGCGGCGGAGCGGCGGCTGCGCGCGGTCGGGCAGGGCGGCAAGCTGGCCGACTGGCTCGGCACGGGAGACAGGAGAGGCAGAGGAGCCACCGGGACCAGGGGAGGCAAGGGAAGTGCGGGAGGCGCGGGAGGCATCTGGCACCGCAGACACGGTTGACCCGTGGGAGACAGGGCTGAACCGCGGACTCCGGGACTGAATCACAGGAACAGGGCGTGTGATCCCTGTCATTTCCCAGGACAGGCCGGGAAAAATCCCTGTAGCATGAAGGCACACTGATCGACCAACTCTGCCTGACGCAGAGCTGGCGCGACCGTATGGCGGCCGCGGAGTTCCTCTGAGTGGACCCCGGCATCTACCGCAGTTCCGCGCAAGAGGACAGCTCTCGGCGGCTCCCGTACACCCAGGGGAGCGCTACCAGGCGGCAGAAAGGCAAGGACCGTGGAGTCCACGGTCTCTTCTGGCAAGCGCCCTGGTTACGGGCAGCTGCTCCGTACCGCAGGCGCATGGACGTTCCTGCTTCCCGGGTTCGCCGCACGCCAGCCCTTCGCCATGCTCACCATCAGCATCGTGCTGCTGGTGCAGCACACCACCGGCTCGTACGGCACCGCCGGCGCCGTGGCCGCTGTCACCGGCGTGTCCATGGCACTCTTCGCGCCGCAGAGCGGCAAGCTCGCCGACCGCTTCGGCCAGGGCGCCGTGCTGGTGCCCGGCGTACTGATCCACACGGCCTCCGGGGCCGCGCTGACCACGCTCGCTCTCACCGGCGCCCCTCTGTGGGCGCTGTTCGCGGCGGCCGTGCCGACCGGCGCCTCGGTCCCGCAGGTGGGCCCGATGGTGCGTGCGCGCTGGGCCTCACGGCTCCAGGGCTCGCCGCTGATGCCGACCGCCGCGGCCTTCGAGTCGGTGACGGACGAGTTCACCTTCGTGGTGGGCCCCGTCCTGGCCACCGCCCTGTGCACTGGCGTCCACCCGGCGGCCGGCCTGATCGCCGAGTCCGTGCTCACCCTCGCCGGCGGACTGCTGTTCGCGGCCCAGCGCCGCACCCAGCCCGCCCACGGCCTCTCCCTGGCCGACGCGCAGACGAAGCGCACGTCCGCGCTGTCCGTACCCGGCGTGCGGGTCCTGGCGGTCGCCTTCCTCGGGATCGGCTCCGTCTTCGGCGGCATGCAGGTGTCCCTGACGGCGTTCACCGAGGAGATCGGCCAGCCCGGCATGAACGGCGTGCTGTACGGGCTCTTCGCCGCCGGCAACATGCTCGCCGGTGTCGCCGTCGGCACCATCGCCTGGAAGACCGGACCGCGCCGCCGGCTGGTGCTGGGCTACGCGGGCCTCACCGCCGCCGCGTCCCTGCTGTGGACGACGGACTCCGTGGTGCTGCTCGGAGCGCTGGGCCTGGTCGTCGGGCTCTTCATCGCCCCCGCCCTGATCACGGGCTACACGCTCGTCGACTCGCTGGTGCCCGCCTCCGCCCGCACCGAGGCCTTCACCTGGCTGACCGGCGCGGTGGCCCTCGGTCAGGCGGCCGCCGTGACGGCGGCCGGACAGCTGGCCGACGGATACGGCGCGAGCGCCGGATTCGCCGTGCCGCTGATGGGCACCGCACTGGCGCTGACCACCCTGGTGGCACTCCGTTCCCACCTGACGCCGAAGGCTCCGGGACGGGTCGCGGCACGTGGGATCGGTCACCGAGTGCCGGTGACGGTGGACTGATCCAGCGGAATACGTCAGTATGGAGCGTCGTTAGCACTCATCGAGTGAGAGTGCCAGGAGGAAGACAGTGCCGACCTACCAGTACCAGTGCACCGAATGCGGCGAGGGCCTCGAGGCGGTGCAGAAGTTCACCGATGACGCCCTGACCGTGTGCCCCAGCTGTGAGGGACGCCTGAAGAAGGTGTTCTCCGCGGTCGGCATCGTCTTCAAGGGCTCCGGTTTCTACCGCAACGACAGCCGCGGCTCGTCGTCGAGCAGCGCACCCGCGTCCTCGTCGGCCACGAAGCCGTCGGAGTCCAAGACGTCGTCCTCGGCCTCCTCGTCGACGGCCTCCTCCTCGTCGTCGAGCACGTCGAGCACGAGCTCGTCCGGCTCCGCAGCCTGATTCCTACGTTCTGAGGACCCCGCCCCGGCAGCGACCACGGCGGGGTCCTCGGCGTGTTCGCGTGCGGATACTGTGTGCGCCATGGCGACCAATTCGAACGCAAGCGAAGCGGCCGGACCGGCGGAGATCGGCGTCATCGGCGGCTCCGGTTTCTACTCCTTCCTGGAGGATGTCACCGAGGTCCAGGTCGAGACCCCGTACGGCCCTCCCAGCGACTCGGTGTTCCTCGGTGACGTCGCGGGCAGGCGGGTCGCCTTCCTGCCGCGCCACGGGCGGGGGCACCATCTGCCGCCGCACCGCATCAACTACCGCGCCAACCTCTGGGCACTGAGGTCGGTCGGGGTCCGCCAGGTGCTCGGCCCCTGCGCGGTCGGCGGCCTGCGCCCCGAGTACGGGCCCGGCACGCTGCTCGTACCCGACCAGTTCGTCGACCGTACGAAGTCCCGCGCGCAGACGTACTTCGACGGCCTGCCGCTGCCGGACCGGACCGTCCCCAACGTGGTGCACGTGTCGCCGGCCGACCCGTACTGCCCGAGCGGGCGCAGGACCGTGCTCGAAGCGGCACGCGGGCGCGACTGGGAACCGGTCGACGGCGGAACGCTGGTGGTCGTCGAAGGCCCCCGCTTCTCGACCCGCGCCGAATCCCGGTGGCACGCGGCGATGGGCTGGTCGGTGGTCGGCATGACCGGGCACCCGGAGGCGATCCTCGCCCGTGAACTGGAGCTCTGCTACACGTCGATCACGCTGGTCACGGACCTCGACGCGGGCGCGGAAGCGGGCGAGGGCGTCTCGCACGAAGAGGTGCTGGAGGTGTTCGCGGCCAACGTCGACCGGCTGCGGACCGTGCTGTTCGACGCGGTGGCCGGGCTGCCGGCGACCGAGAAGCGCTCCTGCTCGTGCGGGGACGCGCTGGCGGGCATGGACCCGGGGATCCGGCTGCCGTAGGCGGGTCCTGCGCGGGGCCGCTTCTGCGCGGGGGCCGGGGGCGGGGGCTGGCCCGGACGAGGCGCTGGTCGGGTTCGGGCGGCGGCCGGGTGCGAGCAACTGGGGGCCGGGCCGGTCGGCGGCCGGGGCCGGGTTCCGGGGCGTGCGATCACCCTTGCCGGTGAGCGAGTTGTCCACATCCGGCGGCCTGTCCACAGGCCGCTGCAGGTCGGCGGCGGAACGTGGATCGTGAGCAGCGGTCGGTCACGGGCACCGGGCTCGGGCCACTCCGCACAAGGCGGTGCGCAACATGTCCTTTCTGCCTTCCTCCCCTGCCTCCTCCCCCTCTTCTTCTCCCACGCCCGAGCCCTTGGGCGTGCCGCCGTTCGCACCGCTGCGCGTCCGCGGCGGGGCACAACGGCTGCGGCGCGCGGTGTGGCGACAGCGGCGAACGATGGCCGCGGGTCTGGCGGTGACGGCCGCGGCACTGGCCGCGTCGACGGCCCGTGGGGCCGATACCCCGGGCGCGCCCGCGGGACAGGAGGCCAGGGGCGGGGCGGGCGCCGGTGCGCCTGCGGCCGCGGCTCCGACACGTGGCCACCGGCCCGCCTCCGCGCTGGTGTCCGCCCCTGTACGCATCGCTGACGCCGCCACGGTCCGGCTGCTGCGGCCCGGTGACCGCGTCGACGTCATCGCGGCTTCGGACTCGCCTGCGGGTGAGGACGCCGAGGCGAAGGTCGTGGCCTCCGGAGTGCGCGTGGCCGAAGTGCCGGGCGCGGGTGACGACCCCATGGAGAGCGGGGCGCTGGTCGTGCTCACGGTGCCCCGTGCCACGGCGACGGAACTGGCCGGCGCGGCGGCCAACTCCCGTCTGGCGGTAACGCTGTGCTGACGCGTGCTGATGTATTACCGGGCCCCCTGGGGGCGGGTACGGATTGGACAAGGTGGTCGGGCGCTGCCGTAAGTTGCGAAGCTGCCCCCCTCCCCAACAGCTTGTACGAAAAGAGGCTCATTCGTGAGCGAGAAGAAGCCGAGCGTGCTCGAGGGCTTCAAGGCCTTCCTGCTCCGCGGCAACGTGATCGACCTCGCGGTCGCGGTCGTCATCGGTGCCGCCTTCACCAACATCGTGAACGCGGTGGTGAAGGGCGTGATCAATCCGCTGGTCGGCGCGTTCGGCACCAAGGATCTGGACGCCTACGCCTCCTGCCTGAAGGCGCCCTGCAAGCCCGGCCCCGACGGCGAGATCCAGGGCATCCAGATCATGTGGGGGTCCGTGCTCGGCGCGACCCTCCAGTTCGTGATCACGGCCGCCGTCGTCTACTTCCTCATGGTGCTGCCCATGTCGAAGTACCTGGCCCGCCGGGTCGCCGCCCAGAAGGCGAAGGAGGGCGTGCAGGAGACGCTCGAGGTCACCGAGCTGGAGGTGCTGAAGGAGATCCGCGACACCCTGGTGGCACAGCGCGGCTCCGGCACTGCCGGCTCCGGGGGCGCGGCCGGCCCGTCGGGTACGCCGGGGGCCGACGAAGGCCGCTGACGCGGCCGGCGCTGCGTCAGCGCTCAGATGTGGTGGGGCGGCTTCTCGTCGAGGAAGCGCGCAAGATCGGCGGCACTGTCGCCGCTCGCGGGAGGCCGCTCACCCCACCCACGGTCCGTATCGTCCGCCGATTGCTGGTCCAGCGGATCGTCGAAGATCAGCCTCGGCTCGGGACGCTGCTGTCCGGGCTGCTTCGCGTCTCGCGGTCCGGGGGCGGGGGCGGTGCTCATACTTCCAGGATACGGCGAAGTACCGCCGCTTCCTCAAGGCCAGAGCCAGGCAACGCGGGGACCAATCCCCGGCCGCGCTCGCGGCCCGGCCGGCCCCGCCCGTGGCCCGACTGGTCCCGCCCGTGGCCCGACTGGTCCCGCCCGTGGCCCGACTGGTCCCGCCCGTGGCCCGACTGGTCCCGCCCGTGGCCCGACTGGTCCCGGTGTGGGGGCCTTTCACTGGCACAGGTGCCCTTCGCCGGCGCGACAACGCGGCGGGACACGGTCCGCGGCGCCGACAGGGCGGGCCGGCGGCGGTCCCTCGGACTGCCGGGTCGCCGGGCTACCGGACCGCAGCGCCTGTCAGCTCGCCCGGCGGGCCGCCGGGCGCCGCAGGACCAGGACCGTACGCCCAGGCAACGAGCCGGTCCGGCGCGGGACGGCCCCGGCCCGCCCCAGCAAGGAGCCCCTCCAATTAACCTGACGGGCATGGTCGTTATGGAGAGGGTCGACGGTCCGGCGGGCGGTCTCACGGACGTCGCGGGCCTGCGGGTCGGTCATGCGCAGGTCGCCGGGCCCGGTGCCCTCAGCGGCACCACGGTCGTCCTCGCGCCTGCGGGCGGAGCGGTCGCCGCTGTGGACGTCAGAGGCGGAGGTCCCGGCACCCGGGAGACGGACGCCTTGGACCCGCGCAACGTCGTCCAGCGCATCGAGGCGGTGGTGCTGACCGGTGGCAGCGCGTTCGGCCTCGATTCGGCCGCCGGCGTGATGGCCTGGCTGGAGGAGCAGGGCCGCGGCGTACGCGTCGGCCCCGACCCCTCGCAGGTCGTGCCGGTGGTGCCGGCCGCGTGCGTCTTCGACCTGGGGCGCGGCGGGAACTGGCAGGCGCGTCCGGACGCGTCGACGGGTCGCGCCGCCGTGGTCGCGGCGGCCGCCACCGACGAGGGCGCGCCGGTCGAGGAGGGCTCCGTCGGCGCCGGGACGGGCGCGGTGATCGGGCGGCTCAAGGGCGGGATCGGCACGGCGAGCACCGTCCTCGACTCCGGGATCACCGTCGCGGCGCTGGTCGTGGCCAACGCGGTGGGTTCGGCGGTCGATCCACGGAACGGCGTCCTCTACGGCGAGTTGGTCACCGAGGGCGTGGACCGCGCGGCGCTCCCGGCCTCGGCCGTGCACGCCGCGGCCCAGCTGCGGCTGGCGGAGGCGGGCGGGCAGTACGGGCCGCCGCCGCTGAACACGACGCTCGCCGTCGTCGCCACGGACGCCGATCTCACCCGCTCGCAGGCGCACAAGCTCGCGGGCACGGCGCACGACGGCATCGCGCGCGCCGTGCGGCCCGCGCACCTGCTCAACGACGGCGACACGGTGTTCGCGCTGGCCACGGGCTCGGTCGCACTGGACTCCGGCAGTCCGCTCGCGCTCAACGACGTGCTGGCCGCCGGCGCCGACGTGGTGACCCGGGCAATCGTGCGCGCCGTGACGTCGGCGGCGAGCGTCGACGGACCGGGTGGCAGCTTCCCTTCCTACACGGAGTTGTACGACATCGACTGACGTATCGGGCGCCCGAGTGGGGGGCGCGCGGGAACTTCTGCCGTGCGCCCCTTCGTTTTACCCAACCCAGAAGCACACTGTCAGACGGAAGCGCTACTTTTAGCAATCACCAAGTGACTTGTGGCGACGGCCTGGAGACCCCTCTTGAACGATCCCATCGAGCCGTACGGTCCGTACGATCCGTATGAGGCAACCGAGACGCACATCGAGCGACTCCTGGGTCGGGCGCTCAACTCCTTCGATCTGCCCGACTCGACGGTCGAGCGGCTCGATACCGCGCTGGCACACGCCAGTTCCCTGCACTCGTCACACCACAGCGCGTCGCTGCACCGTTCCACGTACCGCCATGCCTATCTGCTCGGTGACGGCAGTTCCCTCGTGCTGTGGGAGCTGGTGCACAACACCGGGCGCGACGGCACCGACCAGCACGAGCTGTACGCGGAGGAGTCCGAGGCGCGGCTGGCCGCGTCCCGGCTGCCCGCCGGTTTCCCCGGGTTCGCCGGGTCGGGGAGCACGCTCGGCCAGGAGCTCGGTATGGACCTGGACGACGAGCTGGACGACGAGCTGGAGCTGCTCGCCGCGCTGATGGCACCGCCCCCGGCCCCGCTGCCGCCGATGTACGTGCCCGACAACTCCGCAGACCACGCGCGCCGGCTGCTGCGCCGGGCGGAGAACGACGACCGGCCGGGCGAGGAGACGGCGCGTCTGCTGCGCGCCGCGTTCGCCCACCACATCACCCAGGTCTTCGGACGCCAGTTCCGCGTCGCCGGGAAGGACGCGGGCTTCACGCTCTACGAACACGCCTTCCTGCTGCTCGACGGCACGGAGCGGAGTCTGTGGGAGGTCGAGCACACGGCGACACCCGACGGCCGCCACATGTGCGAGGTGTACGAGGCGGAGCACGACGCCCGCGAGGCGATGGAGCTCCGCGCCCGGGTCCGGTAGCCCGTCCCGCCGCCCCGGACCGCGGGCCCACGTGCCCCGTAAGGCACAGGTCCCGTGGCGGGGCGGGCCGGTCGCAGGCCCGACCGGTGACCCGCCGCGACTGTCGACCCCGCGCACGACGGTGCCCGTGCCACGGCAAGTGGCACGGGCACGGGCACGGGGTATCGAGGGCACGGGGGCTAAGGACGTTCAGCGCGAAAGCGCCGACTCCGGCTCCGGTTCGGCGTCCCGCTTCCCGAGAGGCACCGCCGGGTCGCCGCCCCCGTCGCCGCCCTCACCGTCGCCCAGGACATCACTCTCGACGTGCTGCTTCGGCCGCGCCGGCAGGGCGAACATCACCAAGAAGATCACGACCAGCACCCCGACCACCCACCACAGGGAGCTCTCGAAGGCCTCCACGAAGGCCGGGCCCATGACGTCCGGCGACGCGGCCGCGTGCTCAGGGACCGGCCCGCCCCCCGACGCACTCCTCGCCGCTTCGGCCGACGCGTCGATCGAGCGGAAGAAGACGAGAGACACCAGACCGAGGCCGAGCGCCATGCCCATCTGCGCGGTCGTGTTGATGAGTCCGCTCGCGGAGCCGGCGTGCTCGCGCGGCACGTCGGAGAGGACGGCGTCGGTCAGCGGCGCCACGATGAGCCCCATGCCCACGCCCATCACGACCAGCGGCAGGGTCATCTGCCACGAGTGGATGGCCATGCCGTAGCGGTCGGCCTCCCATATGTAGATGACGAGACCGGCGGCCATCGTGGCCGCTCCGGCCTGCAGCACCTTGCGGCCGAACCGCGGCACCAGCAGCTGCACGGACATCCCGGCCGCCGCCGAGACGGCGACGGAGAACGGCACGCCGGTCAGCCCTGCCCGCAGCGGGGTCCAGCCGAGACCCCGCTGCATGTAGAGGGTCCAGACGAGGAAGAAGATGCCCATCACGACGCCGAAGGTGAGCTGTACGGCGATACCGGCGGCGAAGCTCTTGACCTTGAACAGCGACAGTTCGACCAGCGGCGAGCCGTCCTTGCGCGTCTTGTGCTTCTCGTACGCCACGAAGGCGGCGAAGACGAGCAGGCTGCCGGCCATGCACAGATGGCCCGAGAGCGGCCAGCCCAGCTCGCGGCCGCGGGTGAGCGGATAGATCAGCATCAGCAGGGCGGCCGTCACCATCACGACGCCGACGAGGTCGAGCCTCAGCGCCTTGGGCGCACGGGACTCGAGGATGAACTTCCGGCCGAGGATCAGCCCCGCGATGCCGACCGGCAGGTTGATGAGGAAGATCGGCCGCCACTCGAGGCCGAAGAGGTTCCACTGGGTCAGCAGCGCGCCGAGCAGCGGACCCGAGACCGCGCCGAGGCCGACGACGGCACCGAACAGCCCGAAGACCTTGCCCCGTTCGTGCGCCGGGAAGGTGACGTGGACGATCGACAGCACCTGCGGCACCATCAGCGCGGCGGTCGCGCCCTGCAGCAGCCGGGAGCCGACGAGCATCTCCGCGTTGACGGCGAATCCGCACAGCGCGGAGGCGAGCGTGAAGCCGGTGATGCCGACGAGGAACAGCCGCCTGCGGCCGTAGATGTCGCCCAGCCTGCCGCCCGTGATCAGACCGGCGGCGAACGCGAGCGCGTATCCGGCGGTGATCCACTGGATGGCGCCGAAGCCCGCGCCGAGGTCCTGCTGGATGCTGGGGATCGCAATGTTGACGATGGTGACGTCGACCAGGTCCATGAAGGCCGCGGTCATGACGATCGCCAGGGCGATCCAGCGCCGGCGGTCCGTCGCCGCCTCTGGTCCGGCTGCCGTTTCTGCCACGGCGGGCTGCTGTGAACTCATACGAGGAAACTAGGCAGCGTATAGGTCAGATCATGTCCTAGATGGCGGGCATCCTGAAGAACATGACGGACACTCCGGCACGACTTCTGAATCTGCTGTCGCTTCTCCAGACACCGCGGGAATGGCCCGGCAGCGAACTTGCCGAACGCCTCGAGGTCAGCCCCCGCACGATCCGGCGGGACATCGACCGGCTGCGGGACCTGGGCTATCCCGTGGAGGCGACCAAGGGCGCGGTCGGCGGGTACCGGCTGGTCGCGGGCGCGGCCATGCCGCCGCTGCTGCTGGACGACGAGGAGGCCGTGGCGATCGCGGTCGGCCTGCGGGCGGGGGCCGGGCACGCCATCGAAGGCATCGAGGAGGCGTCGGTACGGGCGCTGGCGAAGCTGGAGCAGGTGCTGCCGTCCCGCCTGAGGTACCGGGTGGCCACGCTGCAGGCGGCCACGCTCCCGCTCACCAGGGGCGACGGGGCAACGATCGATCCGAAGACGCTGACGGTCATCGCGGGGTCGGTGACGGCACGCGAACGGCTCCGCTTCGCCTACCGGGCGGGCGACGGCGCCGAGTCACGGCGCCAGGTGGAGCCGTACCGGTTGGTGTCGACCGGGCGGCGGTGGTACCTCGTCGCGTACGACCTCGGGCGCGAGGACTGGCGCACCTTCCGGGTGGACCGGGTGGCGGAGCCGTTCGCGACGGGCGCCCGGTTCACACCGCGAGAAGCGCCGGTCGGGGACGCGGCGGAGCTGCTGAGCCACTCGACCTCGCGCCAGCAGCAGGAACACGACGTCGATGTGAGTTTCGGGGCGCCGGCGTCGTTCGTGGCGGCACGGCTGCCGGAGCACCTGGGCGCACCGGCCCCGACGGGTGAGGAGAGCTGCCGGCTGCGGACACGGTCGGCGGACTCGGTGGAGTGGCTGGCGCTGCGGCTGGCACTGGTCGACTGCGAGCTGACCGTCCATGGGCCCGCACCGCTGCGCGCCTACATGACGGACCTGGCGACCCGACTCGCCCGCGCCACGGCCTGACCCGGTCCGCGAGGGACAACGAGTCACGCCACGACGGCCACCCCCGGCGCGCCCCGCACCGCGGTCTCGGCCGGAGGCGGACCCCCGGCCGAGCCGACCGGGCGCAGCCCCGCGGGCTACGCGGCCGGCTCGAAGCCCGTGTCGCGGGCCATCCGCTTGAGCTCGAGCAGCGCGTGCTTCTCGATCTGGCGGATCCGCTCGCGCGTCAGGCCGTGCTCCTTGCCGACCTCGGTCAGCGTCCGCTCCCGGCCGTCCTCGATCCCGTACCGCATACGGATGATCGAGGCGGTGCGGTTGTCGAGCTTGCCTATCAGGTCGCCGAGCTCCTCGCTGCGCAGCAGGGTGAGCACGGACTGCTCCGGGGAAACGGCCGAGGTGTCCTCCAGCAGGTCACCGAACTGGGTCTCGCCCGCGTCGTCCACGGCCATGTTGAGGCTGACCGGGTCCCGGGCCCAGTCGAGGACGTCTATGACGCGCTCCGGGTTCGAGCCCAGCTCCTTGGCGATCTCCGAGGGCTCGGGATCCCGGCCGTTCTCCCGGTTGAACTCGCGCTGGACGCGGCGGATGCGGCCGAGCTCCTCCACCAGGTGGACGGGGAGCCGGATGGTGCGGGACTGGTCTGCTATGGAGCGGGTGATCGCCTGGCGGATCCACCACGTCGCATACGTGGAGAACTTGAATCCCTTGGCGTAGTCGAACTTCTCGACCGCGCGGACCAGGCCTGCGTTCCCTTCCTGGATCAGATCGAGCAGCGGCAGTCCGCTGCGCGGATAGCGCCGGGCGACAGCCACGACGAGCCGCAGATTCGAGCGGATGAAGATGTCCTTGGCGCGCTCGGCCGCTTCGGCCAGCGCCTCCAGCTCCTCCCGCGTGGCACCGCCCGCCTCGCTCTCCCCCGCCGCGGCAGCGGCTGATGTCACGTTCCCCTCGAGGATCTGGCGGGCGTACACACCTGCCTCGATGGTCTGGGACAGCTCGACTTCCTTGGCGGCGTCGAGCAGCGGCGTGCGCGCGATCTCGTCGAGGTACATGCCGACCAGGTCGCGGTCGGCGATCTCCCCGCCCACGGCGCGAACGCTGCTTGCCCTGTCGGTCGCCCCACCGGAGTCGGACTGACGACGGGCGACGGCACGGGTTGCCATGCGAGCTCCCTTACTGAGTAGGTCGCGACACCCTCCCGGGTGCCCTGCATCCGAAGGAAACAACGACTGGAATCCGGACAGAATTCCCATCGGGTGCATCGAATTCCGCGATCATGCAGTACCCTGTGCCGCCACCCAGAGAGGGAACGATGCCGCCGGAACACGCGGAAGTGCAGGTCAGGGCGGGCACCGACGCCGACCTCGAAGCGCTTACGGACATCTACAACCACTATGTCCGCGAGACCCCCATCACCTTCGACACCACGGTCTTCACCCCAGAGCAGCGCCGCCCATGGCTGCACTCTCACCCTGAAGACGGCCCGCACCGGCTTCTGGTTGCTCAGGATGTCCGTTTTGTCGACAGTAATCCGCCGGCCGGCCTCCTCGGATACGCCACCAGCAGCCCCTTCCGCCCCAAGCCGGCCTACTCGACCTCCGTCGAGGTCAGTGTCTACTGCACCCCCGAGGCCGCCGGGCGCGGCATCGGCACGCTTCTTTACGAGGCGCTCTTCAAGGCGCTGGGGACCGAGGACGTGCACCGGGCCTACGCGGGCGTCGCCCTGCCGAACGAGCCCTCGGTCCGTCTGCACAGCCGCTTCGGCTTCCGGCACGTCGGCACGTACGAGCAGGTGGGCCGCAAGTTCGGCCGGTACTGGGACGTGGCCTGGTTCGAGAAGCGCCTGGACTGAGCCGCCCGGCCGGCCCTGCGCACCCCGCGCCGCCCGGACCGACCCGGCTCGTCCCACGCCACTCGGCCCGACCCGGCCCACCCCACACAACCCCGGTGGGCTCAGCCGAACTGCACCGACCGCTTCGCCAGCCCCATCCAGAAGCCGTCGATGACGCTGCGGCCGGTCCCGACCTCCGCCTCCGACGCGCCCAGGGTGACGAACAGTGGCGCGAAGTGCTCGGTACGCGGGTGGGCGAGCCTGCCTGCCGGAGCCTTGTTCTCGAAGTCGAGCAGCGCGTCCACATCGGCGGCCGCCAGTGCGCGCTGCCCCCAGTCGTCGAACTCGGCCGACCAGCCGGGCGTACCGCCGTGCCGCAGCGCCGCGAGGTTGTGGGTGAAGAAGCCGCTGCCGACGATCAGCACGCCCTCGTCCCTGAGCGGGGCGAGACGTCGTCCGATCTCGAGCAGCTTCTGCGGGTCGAGCGTGGGCATGGAGATCTGCAGCACGGGGATGTCGGCGTCCGGGTACATCTCGACCAGCGGCACATACGCGCCGTGGTCGAGACCCCGGTCCGGGATGTCCTGCACCGGCATACCGGCGCGACGCAGCAGTTTGCGCACCGAGTCGGCCAGTGCGGGGGCGCCGGGGGCGTCGTACCGGACGCGGTAGTAGTGCTCGGGGAAGCCCCAGAAGTCGTACACCAGCGGCATGGTCCGGGTCGCGCCGAGCGCGAGGGGCGCCTCCTCCCAGTGGGCGGAGACCATCAGGATCGCCTTCGGCCGGGGCAGCGAGCCGGACCAGTCGGCCAGCTCCGCCGGCCAGACGGGGTCGTCGGCCAGGGGCGGGGCGCCGTGGGAGAGATAGAGGGCGGGCATACGCGGGGCGGTGGGGGTGGCGTTCATGACGGTCGGCTCCCGGTCTGCTGAACCTGGTCTGCTGCGCTGAGCGAATATTGCTTGAAGTTTCAAGCTCAGAATAACCCTAACCCCATTTAGTTCAAGTTTCAAGGAGGGGGGTCGTAGAGTGGATACATGAATAGGGCACTCAATGGTGAGGGCGGTCCCGGACCACGCTGGCTGAGTGACGAGGAGCAGCGCGTCTGGCGCGCGTACCTCCATGCCACCACCCTCCTGGAGGACCACCTCGACCGCCAGCTGCAGCGCGACGCGGGCATGCCGCACATCTACTACGGCCTGCTGGTGCAGCTCGCGCAGGCCCCGCGCCGCCGTAAGCGGATGACCGAGCTGGCCATCGACGCCAAGATCACCCGCTCCCGCCTCTCGCACGCGATCGCCCGGCTCGAGAAGAACGGCTGGGTGCGCCGCGAGGACTGCCCCTCCGACAAGCGCGGGCAGAACGCCGTACTGACGGACGAGGGCTTCGGCGTCCTGGAGCGGACTGCTCCGGGCCATGTCGAAGCCGTCCGGCAGGTGATGTTCGACCTGCTGACCCCGGAGCAGGTCGCGCAACTCGGCGAGATCATGCGGGTCATGGCGGAGGGCCTGCAGCCCCAGGACACCGGCGCGGACCTCCCCTGGCTCAGATGACCCCGCAGCCGGACCCCGCCCCGCCGCAGTAAGCGCCCCACGGCACGAAAGGGCCCGCCCGGGCCGCCAAAAGGGCCCGCAGTCGCGAAAGGGCCCCGCCCGGGTGCAGAACCTGCACCCGGGCGGGGCCCTTTCTCATGCGCGTACGACCTGCCGCTCCGGCGGCTGCGCTGCCGCCGGCCGACCGCTCAGTGCGCGATGACAGGGATCTTGACCTCGTCCTGCGCGCCGGCGTCCTTGCCCGGGCCGGCCGCGACCGGGCCGGACTGCGGGCGGCCGGTGTTGATGAGCGTGAACGCGATCGCCGCGGCGGCCGCCAGGATGCCGACGGCCCACCAGATGGCCGACGAGAAGCCGTGCACCATGCCCTGGAGTTCGAGCAGCTTCGGGTCGGTCGCCCCGGCGGCGTGCGCGGCGACGTACGAGGTCGTGGCGGAGGCCGCGATGGTGTTCAGCAGCGCCGTGCCGATCGCGCCGCCCACCTGCTGCGAGGTGTTGACCATCGCGGAGGCGACACCGGCGTCGGCCGGGTCCACGCCGTGCGTGGCCAGCGACATCGCCGGCATGAACGCCGTACCCATGCCCAGGCCCAGCATCAGCTGCGCCGGCAGGATCAGACCGAGGTAGGAGCTGTCGATCTCCAGCTGGGTCAGCAGCAGCATGCCGAGCGCCGCGAGCACGAAACCGGGGCCCATCAGCAGACGCGGTGCCATGCGGGTCATCAGCCGGGCGCCGATCTGGGTGGAGCCCGTGATCATGCCCACGATCATCGGCAGGAAGGCGAAGCCCGTCATGACGGGCGAGTAGCCCTTCACGACCTGCAGATAGAACGTCAGGAAGAGGAAGAGCCCGAACATCGCGATGATGGCGAGGCCCAGCGAGAGGTAGACACCGCCGCGGTTGCGCTCGGTCAGGACGCGCAGCGGCAGCAGCGGCGACTTCACCTTCGCCTCGGTGACGACGAACGCGGTGAGCAGCACCGCGGAGGTGATGAACATGCCCACGGTCAGACTGTCGGACCAGCCGGCGGACTCGGCGCGGGTGAAGCCGTAGACGAGCGCCACCAGACCGAGGGTGGAGAGCACCACACCGGGGATGTCGAGCGAGGAGCGGTTGCGCGAGCCCTCCGGCTCGCGGATCACCAGGTACGCGCCGACGGCGGCGACGATCGCGAACGGGATGTTGACGTAGAAGGTCCAGCGCCAGTTCAGGTACTCGGTGAGGACGCCGCCGAGGATCAGGCCCACGGCGCCACCGCCACCGGCGATCGCACCGTAGATGCCGAAGGCCTTGGCGCGCTCCCTGGCGTCGGTGAACATCACGGCGAGCAGCGACAGCGCGGCGGGCGCGAGCAGTGCGCCGAAGGCGCCCTGCAGGGCGCGGGCACCGAGCATCATCGCCTCGCCGGTGGCGGCGCCACCGAGCGCGGAGGCCGCTGCGAAGCCGAGCAGGCCGACGACGAAGGTCCGCTTACGGCCCCACAGGTCGGCGATGCGGCCGCCGAAGAGCAGCAGTCCACCGAAGGCGAGGGCGTAGGCGGTGATGACCCATTGCCGGTTGGCGTCGGAGATACCCAGGTCCTGCTGGGCGGTGGGGAGCGCGATGTTCACGATCGTCGCGTCGAGCACCACCATCAGCTGGGCGAGGGCGATGAAGACCAGGGCTTTCCAGCGGCTCGGGTCGGGGAGTGGGATGTCGGCTGTTCTGGGCATGGGTCTGGCCACCTAATCGGTACGGGAGATCACGCGGTACGAGAAGTCACGCGGTACGGCAGGTCACGCGGTCCGCGGTGAAGGGTTCTGAGCGTCAAGCGCCTTACGCGTTACGGGTTTTGAGCAGCAAAGGTGCTGCGCGGGTTGCGCACGCCAAGGGCTCGAGCGCTGTCGTGAAGAGAGGACCCGGGGAGAGCGCCGGCTCCGTCACGGCGTCACTGAGTGGTCCGTAGGTCCTCCAGAGTCGCTGCGGTGCCCGGCAGTTCGGAGCGCGCCGGCGCCTCGATCCCGTCCAGGAGCAGCTGCAGATGACGGTGGACGAACCGGTCCATGTTCGGACAGGCGGTGCCCGGCAGCGGCCGGGTGAGCTGGGAGAGCGCGATCATCAGGTCGCCCACGGCGACATCGGTGCGCATCCTGCCCGCCGACTGCGCCGCCTCGACCAGGCCGCGCACGGCGTCCTCGAGGTGCTCGCGTCCGGCGTGGAGGTCGGAGTGGTCGTGGTCGAAGGCGCCGGAGAGCATCGGGCACAGGGCGCCGATCCGTTCGTCGGCCGCCTGGTGGACGAAGCGCCGCAGCGCGGCGAAGGGGTCGGCCTCCTCGGCCGCCGCCCGGTCCGCCTGTTCCGTGGTGCGGGACATGACGCTGAGGACGACCTCGCGGACGAGGGTCGCCCGGTCCGGGAAGTGCCGGTAGAGCGTGGCGTTGCCGACGCCGGCGCGGCGGGCGATCTCGTCGAGCGGGACCTCCGGCCCGAACTCGACGAACATCTCGCGCGCGGCCGACACGATCCGCTCGCGGTTGCGCAGGGCGTCGGCCCGGGGGCGCGGCGTGCGGCGCGTCCCGGCGGCGGCGCTCGCGGCGTCACACCCGGCGGTGCCCACGCCTCCGTACTCGGCCGTGCTCACGGCTCCACACCCTTTCGGCACTCGGCCCCAAGCGGGGACACCTTCCCCGTTTCGCGGGACACCGGTGCAAACGGGGAAGGTGTCCCCGGTTATTTCCGCCACACGGTGAGACCTGGGACACATATGCGTCCCGCCGGAAAAACCCCACGATCGGACCACCCGGCGCGCGTCCTCCCGGCGCCCGACCCAGGCTGATCGAACAGAGCGCAGCCAGGGTCCGGCCTGCTGCCGGGGACCGGAAGGCGATCGCATGGAGCAGGCTCGTCACCGGATACGCGGACGGGGCAGGCTCGGCGTACTCGCCGCCTCCGGCGCCCTCGCCCTCGCCGCCCTGACCACGGCCAGCTCGACGGTCCCCGTCCCCGACCGGGTCTCGGCCGGGCCGAGCGCCGCCCCGGACTCGGCGAGCCTCGGGCCCTGCCGGATCCCGACCGCCGTCGGCGTCCAGATGTCCGAGGGCCTGCCCACCCCGGGCGGCTACGTCCGCTCCACCGGCGTGGTCCACGCCCTCAACCTGATGATCGACTTCCCGGACGCCGAAGGCAGCGGCTCCGCCCTCGACCGGCTCGCGGAGTTCTTCCCGCAGACCGAGAAGTGGTTCGCGACCAGCTCGTACGGCCGCCTCAGCTACCGGCCGCACGCCCCCGTGAACGACTGGCTGCGGATGCCGAAGCCGTTCGCCGCCTACGGGATAGAGCGCGGCTCACCGTACGAACCGGGGTACCGCCACCTGGTCGAGGATCTGGTCGCGGTCGCCGACCCGAAGGTGGACTTCGACGCGTACGACCTCGTCAACGTCCTGGTCACCCCCAACGCGGGCCCGTCCGCGCTGGACACCGTGCTGTCGGTGACGTTCTCCGGCAACGAGCAGGCGCCGGTCGCCGACGGGGTGCCGCTCGCCAACACGTCCTTCGTCTACAGCCGCCAGGACGACGGCTCCGGTTCGTACGCGGAGACCGGCTACCGCGTCCTGCCGCACGAGAACGGCCATGTCTTCGGTCTGCCCGACCTCTACACCGCCGACGGCGGCGGCGCGGTCGGCCACTGGGACATCATGTCCGAGGACTGGGGGGCCAACAACGACCTGCTCGGCTGGCACAAGTGGAAGCTCGGCTGGCTCGACAACAGCCAGGTCAACTGTGTCGCGGCCCCCGGCACCAGCGAGTACGCGCTCACCCCGCTCGCCACCCGCGGCGGCTCCAAGATCGCGGTCGTGCCGCTGACCGAGAACACCGGCTACGCGGCGGAGGTGCGCACCCGGGCAGGCAACGACGACCACGTGTGCGAGCCCGGCGTCCTCATCTACCGGGTGAAGTCCGACGTCGACACCGGACAGGGCCCGGTGACGGTCTCCGACAGCGACGACGACAGCGGCGGCTGCACCCGGCAGCCCAACGTCCACGCGGAACTGTCCGACGCCCCCTACCGGCCGGGCCAGTCCTTCACCGACCGCGAGAACGGCGTCCGCATCTCCGTCGTCGACGAGGAGGAGGAGGACGGCGGCTACCGGATACGGGTCACCCGCTCCTGAGGAATCACCCGCTCCTGAGGAGCGCCGAGCGGGCCGAGCGATTCCCGAAGGACCCGCTTGAGGATCTTGCCCGTCGGATTGCGCGGCACCGGCTCGTCCCGCACCACCACATGGGCGGGCACCTTGAAGGCGGCGAGCACCCCGCGGACGTGCTCCCGCAGCCCGTCCGCGGTGACCGTGGCACCGGGCCGCAGCTGCACGACCGCCGCGACCTCCTCGCCGAGCACCGGATGCGGCACGCCCAGCACCGCGGCGTCGGCGACGTCGGGGTGGTCGTGCAGCACGGCCTCGACCTCCACGCAGTACACGTTCTCCCCGCCGCGGATCACCATGTCCTTGATCCGGTCGACGATGCTCACCCGGCCGTCGCGCAGCGTGGCGAGGTCCCCGGTCCTGAACCAGCCGTCCCGGAAGGCCGCCGCCGTGGCCGCCTCGTCGCGCCAGTAGCCGCGCATCAGACCCTGGCCGCGCAGCCACAGTTCCCCGACCTCGCCCTCGGGCAGCGCCTCCCCTTCCGGCCCGGCGATCCGCACCTCGACGGCGGGCGCGGGACGGCCGACGCCGGCCGGGTGCTCGCGGCAGGCGTCCCCGAAGTTCGCCATGACACCGCCGCTGGTCTCGGTCAGCCCGTAGCCGTTGCGCGGCTCGATCCGGTGTCCGTAGGCCGCCGTGAGCCGGGCGACGAGGCCGGGCGGGGCGGCGGCGCCGCCGGTGCTCAGGTTGGTCAGCGTCTCCAGCCCCGCCCCGGTCCGCCCGGCCGCCTCCACGAGCTGGAGCGCGGTCGTCGGCACACCCGAGTAGTGCGTGACCCGGTGCCGCTCGATGAGGGCGAGCGCCGCCTCGGCGTCCCACTTGCGCATCAGGACGAGCGTGCCGCCGACGGCCATCGTGGAGTACAGCGTGGTGAACGCCGCCACATGGAAGAACGGGAACGTCATCAGCGTGACCGGCGCGGGCCCCTGCCCGGGCAGCACGCCACGTGCCAGTGCCGCCGCGGCCGCGTGGTAGCGGGGGTGCTGGGCCGCGCCGGCCTGGGCGAGCTGCGTGGCGACGGCGCCCTTGGGCCGGCCGGTGGTACCCGACGTGTAGATGATCGTGGCATCCGCCTCCGCCGCGACGTCGACGGCGGGCGGCGCGGCGAGCGGGTCCGCGGCGCCGAAGTCCTCGTACCGCTCGACGCCGTCCGGCACGTCCCCGCCGTGCTCCTCGTGGTGGAAGACGACGGTGCGCGCGCCGTGCGCCGCGGCCCACCGCTCCACCCGGGGCAGCCGCTCACCGTCGACCAGCAGGACGCGCGGCGTGCAGTCGTCCAGCGCGTACGTCAGCTCGTCCTCGGTCCACCAGGCGTTGAGCGGCACCGCCACGAGCCCGGCCAACTGGGCCGCCCAGAAGGCGATCTGCCACTCCGGGTGGTTGCGCATCGCGACGGCCGCCCGGTCCCCCGGCCGCAGCCCGTACGTGTCGGTGAACCGGCACGCGAGCGCGGACGCGGCGGCGAAGAACTCGCCGTACGTGTACGTCCCGCTCTCCGCCACGAGGAACGGCCGCTCCCCGTACGCCCAGGTCGTCTCGACGAACTCCCGCAGTGTGCGCGGCCCGTTCGCGTACTGCAGCGTCCCGTCCTCGCCGCGTACGACGGCGAAGGGGGCGCCCGGCGCGGTGAGGGCGGCTTCGGGGTACGCGGCGTGCGGCACGGTCGGCCCTCCAGGCGCTTTGCTCGATCCGCCGCGACGCTATGCCGCCCCCAGAACCCCGTCAAGGCCCCGCCGACCTGCGGGAACCGCCATGTCCGGGCCGGCGGCCGGCGCGGCTCGCGGAGTTCGGCGCGCGGGGTGACAGGGGCGGGAAGTTACCGGCAGATGAAGAGTCCCGCACGACCTGACGAAGACCGCCGCCGCGGCTGTGGCCCCGGCCGACCCGCCTCCTAGCGTCGTCTGCATGGCAGCCACAACCGAAGTCAAGCCCCAGGGCAGGAGCAAGGCCCCTGCCAGGGCGGCCACGCTCACCATCGCCCTCGCCACCGCCGCGTCGGTCGTCGCCCTCGTGCTCCTCGTGGCGATCGGCGAGACCATCGACCAGGTGCTCCTCGTCCCGCCGCTCGCGGCCAGTGCCGCACTCGTCTACGGGGCGCCCGCGCTGCCCCTGGCCCAGCCGCGCAGCGTCATCGGCGGGCAGCTGCTCTCCGCGCTGACCGGGTTCGCCGTACTGCTGGTGTCGGGCAGCTCGGTGTGGGGCGCCGGCGTCGCGGGCGGGCTCGCGCTCGGCGTGATGATGGCTGCGCGCACTCCGCACTCCCCGGCCGCCGCGACCGCGGTGATCGTCGTCCTGACCGAGCCGTCCGCCAAGATGTTCCTGCCGCTGCTCGCGCTCGCCGCCGTGGTGCTGGTGCTGGTCGGCGTCCTCGCGGGACGCACCGGCCGGCTGCCCCGCTACCCCACCTACTGGTGGTGACCTCCGCCCCCGCCGCGTCCCTCGTCACAGCCGTGTCCGCTCGCCCGGCGGGCAGCGAGCGGGGCGGGGCGTGACCGTCGCGCTCGCCGCTCTGCCGCTGCTGGTCACGCTCGGCCTGCTCGCCGCCCGGGTGAAGGCGTTGTACGCCGGGCTCGCCGCGTTCGGCACGGCGGCGGTGCTCACCGCGCTGGCGTTCCGCACGCCCGCCGGCGAACTCGCGGACGCCGGGCTGCACATGTTCCCCACCGCCGTGGAGCTGGCCGCGATCATGCTCGGCGGCATCCTGCTCAGCGAGCTGATGAGCCGCACCGGAGCACAGCAGCGGCTCGGCGACCGGATCGGCGGGGCGTGCGGTTCGCCGGGGCGGGCCGTGCTGCTCGTGAGCCTCGGCGTGACGCCGTTCGCCGAGTCGCTCACCGGCTTCGGCATCGGCGTCGTCGTGGCCGTCCCCCTGCTCCGCCGCCTTGGTCTTCCCCCGGCCAGGGCGGCGGCCGTCGGTCTGCTCGGTCTGGTCACCGTGCCGTGGGGCTCGCTGGCGCCGGGCAGTCTGATCGCCGCCGAGCTGGCCGGCGTCGGCTTCCAGGAACTCGGCGTGCACTCCGCGCTGTTGTCGGGACCCGTCTTCCTCATCTGTGCCGGCGCCGCGCTGCTCGCCGGCGTGGGTGTGCGCGGCGCGCTCGCCTCGGTCCGGGATCTGCTGCTCGCCGTCGGCACGCTGTGGACCGTCGTGTGGGCGGTCAACGCATTCGTCGGCGTCCCGCTGGCCGGCGTCCTCGGCGGCCTGGCGACCATCGCCGTACTCCTGCTGCTCCCGGCCGGACCGCCCGCACGCGCCCCGGAGCCGGTCGGCCGCGCCCTCGCCCCGTACGCCTTCCTCGTCGGCGGCCTGCTCGCCGGCCGGTCCGCGCTCGCCGCGCTGGGCGTCGGGGACGGCTGGTGGGGCGTGCTCGCCGGGCCCGCGGGCTGGCTGCTGCTCACGGTGGCGCTGACGCCCACGCTGCTGGGCACGCGGGAGCCCGTGCTGCGCACCTCCCTCCGGGTGGCGCTGGACCGGTGGTGGCCGGTGGCTCTGACGACCCTGGTGTTCCTCGCGCTCGGCACGCTGCTCACGGTGTCCGGGCAGAGTCGCGCACTGGCCCGGGCCGCGGCGGAACTCGGCCCCGGCTATCTGTTCCTGGCCCCGTGGATCGGCGCCGTCGGCGGGTTCCTGACAGGCTCCAACGCGGGCGCCAACGCGATGTTCGCCGCCGGCCAGGGCGCCACCGCGCAGGCTCTCGGCTATCCGGAGGTGCGGCTCGTGGCCGTGCAGAACGTCAGCGCCGCGCTGGCCTCCGGCGCGGCGGTGGCGCGGGTGGTCCTGGCGGTCCGGCTCGCGCGGGACGCGCCCGGGCCCGGTGCGGGGGAGCCGCGCGTCGCGCAGGAGGGGCGTGCGGGCACGGCGGCGACGGCCGTGCTGGAGGCCCCGGCGGAGACGGGCCGCGCGGCGGACACCGCGGTGGTGCTGCGCACGGTGCTGACGGCGTACGCGCTGGTGTTCCTGTCGCTCGGAACGATCGCGGTCCTCTGGAGGTGAGAATCGGCCCAGCACATGGCCGAAACGCCCGATGCCGCCCCCCTCACCGGGGGGCGGCATCGGCGTTTGTTCTGTTCGTACGGCCTACACGGCCATCGTCACCGGCGCGTTGGCCCAGCGCTGGGCGATGCCGAGCACCGCGGAGACCGCCGGCGGCAGCCAGGACTGCTCGCCCCAGATGATGCGGGCGACCCGGTGCTGACGCGGCACCTTGTCGAGGACGATGACATCGCCGCGCTCCACCTCACGCGCCACGGCCGCCTCGGGAAGCATCGCCACGAAGGCGCCGTTGCACATGAGCTCGAGTACCCCTCGTATCGAGCCGGCGGAGGTGAACTCCGGGGTGACGCCGTACGCCTGCGTCAGTTCGTCTCGTAACTGCTGATGCGACGGACAGCCCGAATCCATCGTCAGGATGCGGATGTTGCCCGGAACGCCGCGCACCCCGAGCATCGGCTGCACGGAAGGGCTCGCCACCGGCACCATCTCCACCGCGTGCAGGTCCGCGTGGTGCAGCGGGGCCGTGGTCTCGACGGGGTGGTCGGGGTGGGCCACGACGAGTCCGAGGTCGAGCTTGCCCGCCGCGATCTCCTCGGGGATGCGTGAGGAGTGCATGGTCATGGGCGAGACCTCGACCTTGGGATAGCGGTACTGGCACTCCCAGATCAGCCGGGTGATCTCCTTGTCGACGAGCACGGACGCGACACCGACCGATACCCGTCCGGTGGTTTCCCCACGGGCGGTGAGCGCGTCCGACAGTTCGTCGACAAGGCTGAACAGGCGTGCGACATAGGAGTGGAAGGTCTCACCGTCGGCGGTGAGCCGGACGCCGTGCGGCAGGCGCTGGAAGAGCGAGGCCCCGGTCTGTGACTCAAGGGTCCTTATATGGGACGTCACAGTGGACTGCGAGTAGCCGAGGCGGCGTCCTGCCTGCGTGATGCTTTCGGTACGGGCGACTTCCCAGAAGGTGCGGAGCTGATACAAGGCGATGTCCATCAAGTCCCTCCCCGTTCATCTGGGGAAATCATGGCTGGTACTCATCGGAAACGCCGTGCGCCCTGGGCTACTTCGTCAGTTGTCCACCGGAATCGCCGCTGCGCCCTGGGCCACTTCGTCAGCTGTCCTACCGGTATCTCCCGTACCGCTGTTTTCGGACACCGCCCGCGGGCGGTCCCGCCGCTGGTGACGTGCGGCGCGGGCGCGGTTGCCGCAGGCCGGGGAGCACCAGGTGCGGCGCGGGTGGTTCTTCACGTAGAAGAGGACGCAGCGGGGCCCCTGGCAGGCGCGCAGCGCGGCGAGTCCGGGCCCGGTGAACAGAGAGATCGCCGACTCGGCGAGCTCGGCGAGGGCCGCGGCGACGGGCCGGCCGGCGCTGTGGGCCGTGGCGCTCGGCGCTTCGGTTCCCGGGTCGTCGCCGCCCCAGGTGAGCGCGCGCCAGTGCGGCGCGGCCCGGGCGGCCTCGTTGACGGTGTCGACCGCGCCGTGTGGCGGGGGTGTCCGGTGCACGGCGGCCGCGGCCAGCGCCCGGACGGCGTCGCGCAGCGCACGGGCGGCGCGGAGGTCGTGCTCGTCGGCGCCGAGCAGGTCCTGGTCGGTCAGCCGGGTCGCGAGCCGGGGGCGGACGTCGCGCAGCCAGGCGGCGAGCTCCTCGCGCCCCGCCAGCCCCTCCTGCGGCCGGCCGCGCACCGCGTACGCCGTGTTGGCCAGCTCGATCGCGGGCGGCTCGCCGAGAAGCGGGGCGCCGCCCGACGCGAGTTCCGAGACGTTCACCAGGTCGATGCTACTGGCCCCCGGCTTTCAGGGACCGGGCGAAACGGCTCGCCGGGCCGCCGGGGGCGGTGACGCCCCGGCGACCCGGCGGTCGAGCGGTCCGACGTACGGCTACCGGCCCGCCGCCGCGCCGAGCGCTCGGCGTCGCGCCGAGGCGCGGAGGGCCGCAACGAGCGTGAGCAGCATGGTGAGGACGGAGATGCCGGTGACGACATAGAGGCCGTTGTGGTAGCCGGACAGCGTTCCGGCCGCGTCCTTTGCCGGGCCGTCGACCGTCATAGTGGCGGTCACGACGGCGAGGACGACCGCCGCGCCCACCTGGTAACCGGTCTGCAGGACGCCCGCCGCGAGACCCTGCTCGGACTCGTCCACGCCGGACGTCGCCTGGACGTTCGCGGCGGGGAAGGAGAAGGGGAAGGCCACGCCGATGAGCAGGATGCTCGGCAGGATCACCCAGACGTACGAGGACGACTCGTCGATCCGCAGGAAGAGCAGGTACGACGCGGTGTAGGCGACGAATCCCGCGAAGATCATCCACTGGACGCCGAAGCGCGAGATCAGCTTGCCGGCCCTCGGCGCGATCGTCATGATCAGCAGGCCGATGGGGAGGAAGGCCAGGGCCATCTGCATCGGGGACCACTCCCGCAGGGACTGGAGATACAGCCCGCCGATGAACTGGAAGCTCATGTAGGTGCCGAGGATCGCCGCGGCGACCAGGCTCGCCCCCACCAGCGCGCGGTTGCGCAGCAGGCCGAGGCGCAGCAGGGGCTGAGCCGCCCGGCGCTCGATGGCGACGAAGGCCAGGAGGAGGACCACAGAGGCGGCGAACATCCCGAGCGTACGGGGCGAGACCCAGCCCGCGTGGGGCGCTTCGACAATGGTGTAGACGAGGAGCAGCATCGCGGCGGTGACGGTGACGGCGCCGGCCACGTCGAACCTGGCCCCGCTCCGGTCACGCTTCACGTCACGCGGCACCAGCGCGACGGCACCGGCGAGAGCGACGAGGGCGACGGCGACGGGGAGCAGGAACGTCCAGCGCCAGTTGATCTCGGTGAGCGCCCCGCCCACGATGACGCCGGTCGAGTAGCCGACCGCTCCGCAGGCGGTGTAGATGCCGAGCGCCCGGTTGCGCTGCGTGCCCTCGGGGAAATGGGTGACGATGATGGCCAGGCTGGCCGGGGCGGTGAACGCGGCACCGATGCCCATGACGAACCGGGCGGCGATCACGACCAGTCCGTCATCGGTGAGGCCGCCGACCAGCGATCCGGCCGCGAAGACGGTCACACCGATCAGGAACATGCGGCGCCGGCCGAGCAGGTCCGCCATGCGTCCGCCGAGGAGCAGGAATCCGCCGAATCCGAGGACGTAGGAGCTGACGACCCATTGCACGGACTCGGTGCTCATCCCGAGCTCCGCCTGGATCGGCGGGACCGCGACCCCGACCATGATGTTGTCGAGGGCGTCGAGGAAGAACGCGGCGCAGACACTGATCAGCAGTCCCCACTCGCGCAGTCCCCAGGACTTCTTGGCCGGGTCCTCCTTCCTCCTGCCTCCGGCCGCCGTCCCGGCCGTCTCGACTTCTGCTTCGCTGGAAGTTGACATGAGCTGTCCTCAATCACTAGTCACGGGGCGGCCGTCGGTCGTCGGCCGATGCCGGGAAGGGCGCGATCCGGCGGTGCAGCGGTGCAGGGGTGCGGGGATACGGCGGTGCGAAGATGCGGCAGTGCGGCGGTGCGGGGATGCGGCAGTGGGTGCGGCGGTGCGGGGATGCGGCAGTGCGGCGGTGCGGGGATGCGGCAGTGGGTGCGGGGATGCGGCAGTGCGGCGGTGCTGAGATGCGGCCAAGGACACGGCACCACCGCCATGTCCTTGGCCGCCGTCACGATGCCGTCCGTCCGGCCTATCCCTTGAGGCCGAGAGGGAAGGGCGCCAGAGGTGTTCCGCCCAGGAGATGGGCTCCGGCCGACTGAACGATCTGGTCCTGGGCGAGAATGTGCTGGCACATGGTGTGGGTGTCGCGAAGCCAGCGGTCCAGCGGGGACGTCCGGTAGATCGAGGCCGTTCCGACGAGGTCGGCGAGGCGGGTGACGATCGACCGGGCGGTGCGGAAGGCGTTGACGCGGGCGAGCGCCGCGGAGACCTGCTGCTCACGGGTGGGCGGGGTACCGGATGTGAGCCGGTTCCACAGGTCGTCCAGAGTGCCGTAGACCGCGTAGCGAGCGGCGGAGAGTTCCATCTCCGCCTCGCCGATGGCGGTCTGTACGCGGTAACTGTCCTTCCAGGCCGTGTCCGTGCCCCGCTCGACGCGGTCGGCCGCCAGTTCACGTACGTGATCGAGTGCCGCACGGGCGACTCCCAGAGGCACGCCGGGAACATTGCCCAGGAACGCGTCGGGAGCGGCCAGCGGACCCGAGCCGTGGGGGTCCGTGAAGTCGAACGAGCGCTCTTCCGGGACGAACAGGTCGACGGCTCGGTAGTCCATGCTGCCGCTGCCGGCCAGACCGGTGGTGTGCCAGGTGTCAACCGTCTCGAACTCCTCGGCGCGGGCCATGATCAGCCGCCAGTTCACGGGAGCACCGTCCGGCCCGGGCTCGGGCTCTCCGTCGCTGTGGACGACGCAGCCGCCGACGACCCAGTCCGCGTGTGTGACTCCGCTGCCGAACGGCCAGCGGCCGGTGACGCGGTAGCCGCCCGGCACTCGGTCGGCGCGGCCGGACGGGAAGATCAGACCGGCGGTGATGGCGTCGGGGTCAGTGAGCATCTCCTTCACGACCGGCTCGTCCAGGTAGCCGGCGTAGATCCAGGTGTCCATGCCGATCATGGCGCACCAGCCGGCCGCGGGGTCACCGTAGGAGAGAGACTCAATCACCTCGGCCTGCTGGGCGAAGGTGAGTTCGGGCCCTCCCCATCCCCTCCGCAGGCCGACGCGGAAGGCGCCCGTGTCGCGTACCAGCCGGACGACGTCCTCGGGGAGGTGCCTGGTGCGCTCGATCTCGGCCGAGCGCTCGCGCAGCAGCGGGGCCGCCGCCCGTGCGCGCGCCAGGATCTCCTCCGCGGAGAGCGCGGAGAGAGCGGCCTGCTCGTCTCGTGGTGCGGGACGCAGGGTCTCCTGAACAGTCATTGAAAGCCTCCTGTGCCTGGGTGTTCGTCTCTCGGGCGGTCTCACGCTATGAACGGCGGCGTCTCGGCTGTCGCGTGAATGCGCACGTGATCTGGCACATCCGCACACGTGGAGCGCGGTCCCTTCCGGAACCCCCTGCACTAACCATCATCCGTGACTTTAGAGGTTAGAAACCGATCCACGCAACCGGTCATACGCGTTTGAGCAGTTAGGGCTGGAAGGGGGCCCCAGCCTGAGCTGGGGCCCCTTCCGGCGTACGGGTCGTACGGGTCAGGAGGCCGGCGCCGGTCCGTCGGCGCGGGCGGAGCCGCGTGACGACTCGAACCGCTCCCGGAGCTGTGCCCTGCGCAGCTTGCCGATACCGGTCTTGGGGATGTCCTCCCTGGTGACCGGCACGACGTACCTCACATCGACACCGAGGGCGTCGGCCAGCCGGTCGCGGACCGCGTGTTCCGCCGCGGAGAAGTCCGCCCCCTCGCGTGGGTGGAAGAAGACCGCGAGCTCCTCCGTCGCGCCGTCCTCGCCCGTCACCAGGCAGGCCACGGTGTACGAAGGCACGACGACGTCGAGCTCCTCCACCCGGGCCTCCATCTCGTGGCCGTGGTAGGTGACGCCATGAAGCTGGATGACGTCGTCGGCCCGGCCGGTGACCGTGAGGATCCCGTTCCGGACGTAGCCGAGATCGCCCGACCGGAACCAGCCGTCGGCCGTGAACGACTGCCGGTTCTGTTCGGCGTTCCGGTAGTAACCGGCGGTCACGGTGGCGCCGCTGACTTCGAGTCTGCCGGTGGCGCCGGCGGGGACGAGCTCGCCCTGCTCGTCGACGACGCGCAGGGCCGTGCCGGGCTGGGGCCGGCCCACCGGTACGTACCGGTCGTCTCCGGTGCTGACGGCGGAGAACTCGCAGTCGGCCACTCCGGCGGAGGTCTCCGACATGCCCCAGCCCGGGTGCATCGCGTCCTGGGGAAGCCCGAAGGGAGCCAGCAGCTCCAGGAACCGGCGCACCACACCGCTCCGGACGGCTTCCCCGCCGTTCATGATGTAGCGCAGGCAACTGAGGTCCCAGGAGCGCTCCTCGAGCCGGTCGGCCTGGTCGTTGAGGAGCCCGAAGGCGAAGTTGGGCGCCCATGTGGTGTCCGCGCGGTGCCGGTCGATCGCCGCGATCCAGCGCAGCGGGTCCTCCAGAACCCACTCGAACCGGGCATGGACCTGATGACAGCCGAGGTAGACGTCGCGGGCGTGGAACATGACCAGGCCGCCCACATGGTCCAGTGGCATCCAGTTGAAGGTGCGTGTCCGACGGCCGAGCCGGTTGGTCCGGGCCGTGGCGGCGGTGCGGCTCAGCACGTTCCGATGGCTGAGCACCACGGCTTTGGGCACGCCGGTACTGCCCGAGGTGAGCAGGTACATGGCCGGGTCGTCGGGGCCCGCCGCGTGCCACACGTGGTCGGGGGCGAACGCGCGCAGCCGGCCGGTGTCCCCCAGCCACGCGGTCTGCCAGCGCGGATCGGCGACGACCTCGGGTGCCACCTCCTGCCCGGTACCGGTGATCACCCTCGGATTCCCGTAGCCGTTCCAGACGCGCCGCAACAGTCCGGGCGCGGCCGCGCGCTGGTCCGAGGTCGCGCCGGCGCCGACGGGCATCGGCACGAAGCCGCCCAGGACGCACGCCCAGAAGGCGGCCAGGAGTTCCGCGCCGTCCTCCACCTGGAGAACGACCGTCTCCCCGGGGGCGGTGCCGGCCGCGCGGATTCCGGCGAGCATGCGCGCGGCGTCGTCCAGCAGTTGCCTGTACGTCATTCCGGATTCGGTTCCGTCGGCCCCGATGAAGCGGAGACCTTCCGCGCTTTCCGCGCCTTCCGCACCTTCCGTCCGTGCCGCCGCGCGCACGAGCGCCGCACCGAGGTGGGCGACGTCCGGCGTGACGGCCGGGCCGCCGTCGAGAAGAGAGATGCCGGGGTTCGTCATGCCGCCATCTCCTTCGCGGTCGCCACGACGACCAGCGGGCCATGCCCGTGGCCGGGTGCCGGCTCCTTGCGGAAGCCGCCGTACTCGGCGGTGACGGCCAGACCGGCGTCGGCCAGCAGCCCCCGTACCTCGGGCCCGGTGAGAACCGCCTGGTCGAAGAAGTTGTCGTACATGGACACCTGACCGTCGGGCCCGCGCACGAGAAGGGTCTCCTCGTTCCTCCAGGTCGCCGCGTGCGGGTTGAGCGACTGGCGGGAGAGCCGGGTGATGAGGACGCCGTCACCGCGGTGATGGGCGACGCCGTGCTGCTGGTAGTTCTCCACGAAGTTCAGCATGTGGCCGAATTCCAGGACGAGATGCCCGCCCGGCAGCAGCATCTCCCGCATCTTCTCCAGGGCGGGGCGCAGCTGCGCCCGAGGCAGGTAGTTCAGGGTCATGAACATGCTGTAGACCAGATCGAACCGGTCGTCGCGGTCTAATGTCTCGACCCGTTCACGGACGTATTCGACGTTGTTCCCGCCGGCCCGCCGCGCGTATTCGATGAAGCTGGCGCTCTGGTCCACTCCGACACACGAGTAGCCGCGCGCGCCGAGCTCCCGGAGATTGACGCCCGTAGCGCATCCGAGATCGAGTATCCTTCCGCCGGGTGGCACGAAGGAGGCGAGAAAGTCCGTTTCCGCGGCGAGATTCCGGAAGTCTCCACGCATGATTTCGTAGTACTCTCCGGGGAATTCGAAGCCTGTCATGGTGTTACCTTTCCCTTGATTGATTGATCGATTGATCGCGGCCCAGTCAGGTCAGTCGGAGAGAGTTAACTCTCTCCTTCTCCGGTATTCCCGAGGTGTGATTCCGTACCGGTCCCGGAAGAGGCGGCTGAAGTGGGACGCCCCGTAGAACCCGGACCGTTCACCGATCAGCGCGATGGGCAGATGGTCGAGCTGGGGATCGGCCAATTCGGCCCGGCAGCGGGCGAGTCTCTCGTCCCTTATCCACCGCGCGGGGCTCGTGTCGCGCTCGTGGAATATCTTCTGCAGATAGCGGAGCGAGACATTGTGGTGCTGCGCCACGGTCACCGGGCTGAGATCGGGGTCGGCCAGCCGGTCACGTATGAAGGCCTGGACGCTCAGCATCAACGCCTGCCTGCCCACTCCGGGTTCGGCGGACATCGACCGCATGCGCTCCGCGAAGAGAGCGGCGGCCAGGCCGGCCACGCTGCCGCCCAGGAGGTCGATCGCCGTATCGACCTCCTCGCTGTGCTGCTCGAGGCCGGCGAGAAGGTCGGACATCAGCGCACCGAGACCCTGCGCACCGTGCCACGCCTTCGCCGTGAGCAGCTCGGTGTTCTTCGGAGTGAGGCCCATCAGCCGATGCGGCAGCAGTAACGTCACCATGCGGAATCGTTCCGGCATGATGACCTTGTAGGGCCGTGAACTGTCGTAGCAGACGAGCTGCGTACCCCGGGCCACCGCGTGCCGTCCGCCCTGGAAGACCCATATCTCGCCGGCCAGCAGACGGCACACCCGCAGGTATCCGTACGCGCTCTGGTCGATCAGCCGATCGGGTCTGATCATTTCGCGGGGTCCGCCCTCGACGAGGGAGAACCGGACTTCCCCGAATCTTCTGCTCGCCGTACTTCCCTCCGGCTCCCCCTCGTGATCGCGGACAATTTCTACGCAGCCCTGGGACTGGCTTGAAATCTCCTGGCGGATTACAGCCTGACGTGCACTCCGTACATCGACGTCCAGCATCGAGTCACCCCCGTCCGGCGAGGACACGCAGGTTGCCAGGATCCATCTCTCCGCGGTATTACCCGGCCGCTTCTTTGCGGCCGGCGCGCCCCCCAATGGGCCGACGCTGCCCTGGACCCGCTTGTCCGTGAGAATCGGACGGTACCCGCACGCCGCGTTTACGCAATCGGGCCTTTATCGAAGTTCGTCAGCTTGGCCCGGACGCCGGGCAAACGGAGCTCAGGAGGGCGTGTACAGGCAATTCTCCGTGCGCGCCCGGACAAGTACTTCCGCCGGCCTCTCTGTAGCGTCCCTGCCATCGAACTCGTCTCCCCTACCGGAGAGGACCAATGATGAGTGAGGTATCAGCAGCACCGGCAGGAAATCTGACGGCTTTTGCCGTGAAAGACGACCTGCGTTCCGTCATGCGCAATTTCGCCACCGGCGTGTGCATCGTCAGCACATTCTCCGACGGAATATCGACCCGAACGCATAATGCGCTCACGATCAATTCGCTGACATCCGTCTCGCTGGATCCGCCGCTGGTGTCGCTGAGCATCCGCGGCGACTCGACCTTCCTGAACGACCTGATGGAGTCCCGGGCGTGGGCGGTCTCCATCCTCGATGCCGCTTCCGAGGACCTGGCCCGGATCTTCGCCCGTCCCGAGAAAGACAGGAAGAAGGCGCTGCGCGACCTGCGCGCAGAGCCGGGCGCGCAGACAGGTGCGCTCCTCTTCGACTCCGTGGCCTGGCTGGAATGCCGGTACCGGACCCATGTGGTGGCCGGCGATCACATCCTGCTCATCGGGGATGTGGTCGGTCTCGGGACGGGTGACTCGCGCACGCCACTCGTATTCCTTCAGGGGGCGTTCCGCCGGACCACGTCCGACGAGGCGTGAGCGGATCCCTTGCCTTCCCTCGATCGAAAGGTGACTGACATATGTCTGGAATCTCCATCGGTGTGGTCGGAGGCGGCGCGTCCGCCGTGTGCCTCATCGACGCGTTGGCCGGGACACAGGGTGGCCCCGGCAGCATCACCGTGTTCGAGCCGTCGCCCAATCTGTGGCGAGGCCGGGCCTATCAGGTCGACTCCGAGATCCCCAAGGTCAATTCGACACCCGACGACCTCTCCGTCCGCGTCGGCGACCCGGGACACTTCGAGCGCTGGCTGGAGAACCGGGAGCGCGCGGTCGAGGACAGCGGCAGCGTCGACCCTCATTCCGGGGTGCGGTTCACGCCGCGAACCGTCTACGGCGAGTATCTGGAGCAGACGGCCTACGCGGCACTCGGCGAACTACGCAGACGGGGCTGGCGGGTCGACCTGGTCGGCGCCGCGGTCACCGCGGCGCGGCGGACCGCCGACCATGTGCTGCTGAGCACCAGGAACGGCAGCGCGGGCGCGTTCGACTACGTGGTCCTGTGCGTCGGCGGCGACAGTCCCAAGGACACCTACGGGCTCACCGGCGCACCCGGCTTCACAGCGGACCCCTACCCCGTGTCGCACAGCCTCCGGGGCATCGACGAGCAGGACCACGTGGCCGTCATCGGCAGTGGCCTGACGGCGGTCGACGCCGTTCTCTCCCTCGCCGCGCAGGGCCATCAGGGACGGATCAGCTTGCTGTCCAGGCGGGGTGTACTCCCCGGCGTCCGCCAGCGCCCGATCCCCTTCGAGCTCCACCACCTCACCCCGGAACGGATGCGTTCCCTGGGCCGGCGGCGACGGGAGATCTCCCTCGGGGACTTCGCGGCGCTCGTCCGGGCCGAACTCCGTGACGCCGGCGCGGATCTCGACGCAGTGCACTCCGAGGTCGTCGGCGTGGACGTGGAGCCACCGGTGGACCGTCTGCGGCGTCAGTTCGCCGCCGTGAACTCGCCCGACCTGGGGCTGCGCATCCTGCAACGCGCGGTTCCCGAGATCGGCCCCGACGTGTGGCCGATCCTGCGGGAGCAGGACAAGGTCCAGGTGCTCCGCGCCCACTACCGCACCATCATGAGTCTGTGCTGCCCCATGCCGCCGAGCAGCGCGGCCGTGCTGCTCGGCCTCGTCGACGCCGGCCGGCTGGAGTTCCGCGCCGGGCTGCGGACCGTCGACGCGCGCCCCGGCGGCGGCTTCGAGCTCGTCACCTCCGACGGGACGGCCCTCAGGTCGGACAAGGTCGTCAACGCGGTCAACGCGTCCGAATGCCGGATACCCGTCGGTGCCCTGCCGCTGGTGACCAGCCTCACGCAGAGCCGCGCCGCCGGCCGCCACCCCTACGGCGGACTGCACCTCACCCGGGCGACCAGCCGGCTCGTCGCCGACGGCGCACCGGATCCGCGCCTGTACGGACTCGGCAACATCGGAGCCGGGGCGCTCTTCTTCACCTTCGGGATCCCGTCCCTGGTGGACCGCAGCGAGGACATCGTCGCCGCCATCCTTCAGCACGCCGACGCCGCGAACACGGCCCGGACCGAGGACGTCCTGCTTCCCGCGTAGCGCCGCGCGGACCGTCCGTCCGCGTTCCTTCGTCAGCCCGCCACAGAGAGACGAAAGAAACCATGACCACGAGCACCGGCACGACCGCCGAACCGCGCGGGGAGTTCCTCGCGGACACCGCGACCGGCCTGCCGATCCCCGGCGAGCCCACGTTCGACACCCCGGAGGAAGCCCGCCGACACCGCAAGCAGCGCCTGGCCGCGGCCGTCCGCCTCTTCGGCAAGTACGGCTTCGGAGAGGGGATATCCGGGCACATCTCCGTCCGTGACCCGGAACACCCGGACCGGTTCTGGGTCAACCCCTTCGGCATCTCCTTCAAGCACGTCCGGGTGGCCGATCTGATCTGCGTGGACTCCACGGGCCGCGTCGTCCACGGTAGACACCGGGTCAACCCCAGTGCCTTCGTCATCCACTCCCAGATCCACGAACTCCGTCCCGAGGCCACCGCGGTGGCCCACGGCCACACGGCGCACTCCCGCGCTCTCGGCGCACTCGGCCGTCTGCTGGAGCCCATCGACCAGGAGTCGGCCGCCTTCTACCGGCGGCAGACCCTGTACGAGGCGTACGAAGGGCCGTCCGTCTCCCTCGAGCAGGGCCGGGACATCGCGGAGAAGCTCGGTGACAACCGTGCCGCGCTGCTGCGTCACCACGGGCTCATCACCGTGGGAGGCTCTCTGGACGAGGCCGTGCACTGGTTCTTCACGTACGACAGCTGCGCCCAGGTCCAGTTGATCGCCCGGGCGGCCGGCACTCCGGAGAGGTTCACGCACGAACAGGCCGTGGCCGCGGGGGAGGGATTCGGCGACGCACAGCTCGGCTGGTTCAGCTTCCAGCTGCTCTGGGACGAGATCGTCGCCGAGCAGCCCGATCTGCTCCTGGAGGAGACGGAGAAGGAAGTGGCGCATCCGTGAGGACGCCCGCCGGCCGGGGGCCTTCCGTCACGCAGCCCTCTGGCCGGCGGGCGTCGCCCGCCTGCCGAACGTTGTCGAGGCCGGGGTCCCTGGTGGCCGGTCGTCAGGCCTTTGCCGGGTCCTGGCCCGGGCCCTGGTCCTGGAGAGAGCGCAGCTCGGCGTTCTCGCGCTCCAGGAGGGTGACCTTCTCGAGCAGTTCGTCCAGGGTGTGCCGGACCTGGGCCTCTGTGTACAGCGCCGGGATGTGCTGGGGGCAGTTCCAGTCGAACGCCTCCACGTGGATGAGCAGGGCGCGTTCGGGATGCGCCTTGTAGCCCTCCGGGGTGAGCCGGGCCATCAGCTCGGGGTCGGCGGCGGCCTCCACGGCGGAGGCCCTGCCGTACATCTTCAGCCGGGTCTTGTGCGCGTAGTCCATCAGGAAGAGCGCGACCCGGTCGTCGTGGTCGATGTTGCCGCGGCTGATGTACTGCCGGTTGCCGCGGAAGTCGGGGAACCCGAGGGTGTGGTCGTCGAGGGGGCGCAGGAAGCCGCGCGGCCCGCCGCGGTGCTGGATGTAGGGCCAGCCGCTCTCACCGACGCTGGCCAGGTAGAAGCTGTCGCGGAGGCTGATGAAGTACCGCTCGTCGGGGCCGAGGGGCTCGCGCTCGGCGGTGGGGCCGGCGGTCCTGGGCCCGTACGCGCGATAACTGCCGTGCAGGCGCTGATGGCCCTGCACCTTGGGCGAGAAGGCGATCTGGGCGTAGCGGTCGGTCATGGTCCGGCTCCTGTGGTCCAGCTCTCTCAAGGGCGGCGCGCGGCCCGTGCGCGGGGGGAGGCGCGCACGGACCGCGTGGGGGTGAAGGCTTCGAGCGTACGGGCGGGGGCGCCGGATCAGTTGTCGTGGCGGACCACCGGCCAGTCGATCTCGGTGCCGGCACCCTTGTTGAGGAAGTTGGTGAAGACGTTCAGGGCGACGTTGGCGATGACCTCGGCGATCTCACCGTCGGTCAGTCCGGCGGCGCGGGCGTTCTGCGCGTCGGCGTCGTTGATGCCGCCCTTGGTGCGCAGCACCGCGTCGGCCAGGGTGAGGACCGCCTGCGCCTTGGCGTCGGCGGACTTGCCGCGGCGGGCGGCGGCGGTCTCGGAGTCGTCCAGCTTGGCGACGTTGGTGGCCAGGTAGGTGTGGGCGGAGAGGCAGTAGTCGCAGCCGTTGACCTGGGCGACGAGCAGCGCGATGCGCTCGCGCTCCGGGGCGGACAGCGAACCCTCGCCCAGGGCGCCCGAGAAGCCGAGGTAACCCTTCAGCACGGCGGGGCTGTTGGCCATCGCCTTCGTCATGTTGGGCGTGACGCCGAGGGCCTTCTGCACGCCGGCCAGCAGTTCGGCGGCTGCACCGGTGGCGGACTCGGGCTGAATCAGGGGCAGACGGGACATCTCGGTACCTTCCGGGTCGGTGTGGTGCTCGTTGGCGGTCTGGGTCTGGTCGGTGTCGTTCTTGCGGAACAGGGCGCGGAACACGATGGTCTCCCGGTGCGGTGGTGTGGACCGGACGAGTGGACCGGTCTGGACAGTACGGGAAGTTCTCACGGTTGTAGACGCTTGTAACCGTTAGATCGGCGGGAGGTATTCCCGCCTCGGAGAGAGGAATCCCAAATGAAGGTCCGCAACTCGCTGCGCTCACTGAAGAAGAAGCCGGGAGCGCAGATCGTGCGCCGCCGCGGCAAGGTGTACGTCATCAACCGCAAGGACCCGCGCAGCAAGGCACGCCAGGGCTGAGACCCTCCCCGCCGCGAGGCGACGGTACCGGGCCGGACCCCTGCGGAACGGGAGTCCGGCCCGGTATCGGAAATTCCGCTGACGCCATCGGCGCGGCCGGTGAACTGATCTCCGGAGAGTCCGATTTCAGCCATGCGGGATGTCGTCGTTCACCGGGCTTATTTTTCACTAACGTCTTCTCCAGGACGCGACACCGCCGCCCCCGAAACCACGTGGGCCTTGTGTGCGGACAGTTTTCGCGAGCCGCCCCCCACGCCGAGACGCCTCGGCCGGCGCCTCCTTGAACCAGCGCTGTTCTTCCGCGGGTTCCGTGCTCCACCTTCCGTGTTCCACGTGTTCCGTGATTCCGCGTGTCTTGGAGAGGACGAGTTAATGAGTTCCAGAATTACCCGTGCCGGCCGGAGCCGCATATCCGGCGCTGTCGCCCTGCTGCTGGCGGCCGGCTCCCTCGCCGTCGCGACGCCCACCGCGGCCACAGCGGAGGTGCTGCCCGCCCCCGGAGGCACGAACGCGAGTGCCGCCTACGCCTGGAACAAGTACACGGTCGACGCCGTGATCAAGGCGTCCGGCGGGGCCACCGCGCCGCCCGTGGGCGCCCGCTACTTCGCCGTCGTGAGCACCTGTGTCTACGACGCCTGGGCCGCGTACGACGCCACGGCGGTCGGTACCCGGCTCGGCGGCACCCTGCGCCAGCCCGCGTACAAGCGCACCAACGCGAACAAGACGAAGGCCGTCAACTACGCCGCGCACCGGGCCCTCGTCGACCTCTTCCCCGCACAGAAGAGCAGCCTCGACGCCAAGCTGAGCGCCATGGGTGGCGACCCGGCCAACAACGAGGTCAACACGACCACCCCGGCCGGCATCGCCCACAAGGCGTGTGACGCCGTCCTGGACTACCGCCACACCGACGGCGCCAACCAGCTCGGCAACCCCGCGTACTCGGACCCGAACCCGGACTCGTACGACTACAGCAACGGGTACATGGACTACGACAACTTCGACAAGACCACGGTCGTGGACCCGTACAAGTGGGCGCCCATCCGCAAGAACGGCGTCACGCAGAAGTTCATCGGCTCGCAGTTCCCCACCGTGAAGCCCTTCGCGATGCAGAGCGCGGACCAGTTCCTGCCGCCGACGCCGCCGGCGTACAACTCGGCGGAGCAGCAGGCGGCCGAGGCCGAGCTCCTGAACTACAGCGCCAACCTGACGGACACGCAGAAGGTCATCGCCGAGTTCTGGATCGAGGCCAAGGAGTCCCCGACGGGCCACCAGAACGAGTGGGCGCAGTTCGTCTCGAAGCGTGACCAGCACACGCTGGACGAGGACGTGAAGATGTTCTTCGGCCTCAACCTGGGCATGGGCGACGCCGGCATCGCGATCCGCCACTCCAAGAAGCACTACGACATCGCCCGCCCGATCTCCACCATCCGCTACGACCACGCGGGCACACAGATGCAGGCCTGGGGCGGCCCCGGCCAGGGCACCCAGACCATCGACGGCGGCGACTGGAAGCCGTACATCTCCACCCCGGCCTTCCCCGCCTACGTCTCCGGCCACTCCACCTGGGGCTCGACCGCGGCCGAGTACCTGAAGCTGTGGACCGGCAGCGACACCTACGGTGACTCCGTCACCATCCCGGCCGGCTCCTCCAACATCGAGCCCGGCATCACCCCGGCCCAGAACGTGACCCTGAAGTGGAACACCTTCAGCCAGGCGGCCGACGAGGACGGCATGTCCCGCCTGTACGGCGGTGTCCACTGGAGGTACGACATGAAGGCGGGCCGCCAGCTCGGCATCGACCTGGCCCAGAACGCCTACAACGTGGCCCAGGGCTACTTCAACGGTCAGGCCCCTGCCACCTCCTGACCCGCGCTCACGCCAGGGCCGGGGCGCCTCCTGACAGGCGCGCCGGCGACGGCTCACGGGCCCGCCACCCACGCGGTGACGGGCCCTGCGCCGTGCCCCCGGCCGGCCGCCTCCCGGCCCGGATCGTCGCACTTGACGGAGTGTCGGAGCCGAGGTGGTGGGGCCTGTCGCCCTCGCGCATCGTCGTGGTGGCGCCGCGCACGGCGAAATCTTCCGGACGGGCGGAATAACGCTCTAACCGTTAAAGTTGTGATAGACAGTTAGGCGCCACAGAGCGCGAAGAAGGAGGAGAAGGAGCGTCATGAAGATCCACGTCGACAGGGACCTGTGTGACAACCACGGACAGTGTGTCTTCGCCGCCCCCGAGGTGTTCTCCTTCGACGACGACGACTACCTCGTCTACCAGGAGGAAGCCTGCGACGAGCTGCACGAGAAGGTCGCCAAGGCCGCCGCCGTCTGCCCGGTCCGCGCCATCACTTTCACCGGCGGCCCGCTGGAGGCCGGCGCATGACGGGCCCGCACACGCCCGCCACGGGCCGGCACGCGTCCGCCACGGGCCCTGGCATCGTCGTCGTCGGCGCCTCGCTCGCCGGAGTGCGCGCCGCGCGCGCCCTGCGCGAGCGGGGATACGGCGGCCGGCTGACCCTGGTCGGGGACGAACCGCACCTGCCCTACGACCGGCCGCCGCTGTCCAAGGAGTTCCTGACGGGCCGGGCCGACGCCGAACGCGTCCGGCTCCCGCTCGAGGGGCTGGACGCGGACTGGGCCCTGGGCCGGGCCGCCGCAGGGCTCGCCCCGGAGCGCCGCGTCGTCGTCCTGGTCGACGGTACGGAGCTGCCGTACGAGGGGCTGGTGATCGCCACCGGCTCCCGCGCCCGCGCCTGGGGCGCCGGCGCGCCACGCCACGGCGTCCACACGCTGCGGGGACTCGACGACGCGCGTGCTCTCGGCGCGGCACTGGCCCGCGGCGGGCCGCTCCTCGTCGCGGGCGCGGGCTTCGTGGGCACCGAGGTCGCCGCCGCCGCGCGGGCCGCCGAGGTGCCGGTCACCCTGGTCGACAAGGCCGCCCGCCCCTGGATCGGACGCTTCGGCGACGAGGCCGCGGCCTTCGTGGAGCGCCTGCACCGCGACGCGGGCGTGGATCTGCGCTGCGGCACCCTGGTGACGTCCCTGAAGGGCGACGACCGGGTGACCGGGGCAGAGCTGTCCGACGGGACCTCGGTGGCGGCCGACGCCGTGGTCGTCGCCCTGGGCGCGGTGCCTGCCACCGAGTGGCTCATCGGCTCGGACATCGCCCTCGACGAGGGCGTACTCGTCGACGCGTACTGCCGGGTGCTGCGCACGGACGGCAGCCACCTGCCCGGCGTCGTCGCGGCCGGGGACGTGGCGCGCTGGCCCCATCCCTGGACGCCGGGGCGCGGACTCTCCCTCGGGCACTGGAGCAACGCCGTCGAGCAGGCCGAGGCGGCGGCGGCCACCCTGCTCTTCCCCGACGAGCCGGCCGCGTACCGGCCGGTGCCGTCCTTCTGGTCCGACCAGTACGGCGTCAAGTTCCGCTCGGTGGGCCTGCCGGAGCTCGCCGACACGGTCGAGGTGCGCGAGCAGAGCGTCGAGCGCCGCCGGCTCGACCTGGCCTACTACCGCGACGGAGCGCTCGTCGGCGCCCTGACCGCCAACCGCGCGGCCCGGACCGCCTCCTACCAGGCACAACTGGCGGCGGCCCTCGTCACGGCCCCGGACGCGCCGCCCGCCGGCCGGCAGCCCGTCACCACCTGACCGCCGGCGCCCCTCCCCAGACCCCCACGAAGAACCACGGCACACGGACTTCCGGGTGCGAAGAACCTCCCGGACTTCACAAGAAGGAATGTGACTGACCATGAGCACCATGCAGACCGGACACGTCGGCATCAACGTCACCGACATCGAGCGTTCGATCGCGTTCTACAGCAAGGTCTTCGGCGTTTCCATCGGCACCGAGGGCAAGGAGGACGGCCGCCGCTTCGCCCTCATGGTCCGTGACGGGCAGCTCCTCGTGGCCCTGTGGCAGCAGTCCACGGAGGCCTTCGACACCAACCGCGCGGGACTGCACCACATGTCCTTCCAGGTCGAGTCGATCGAAGACGTGAAGACCGCCGAGCAGTCGCTCCGCGAGCTGGGCGCCGAGTTCGCCTACGACGGAATCGTTCCGCACGGCGAGGGCGCGGGCTCCGGCGGCATCTTCTTCACCGACCCCGACGGCACCCGCCTGGAGATCTACTCGCCGACCGGCGCCGAGGGCACGGCTCCGGTGGCCGGCGCGCCCACCTGCGGCTTCTTCTAAACCGCGGCACCGCGCGACCGGCCGGCCGGTCGACCGCGCAACCGCCGCGTAGGGAACCCGTACCCCCTCTGTCCGCCACCCCGACCGAACCCGGAGAGCATGTCGTGGCCACCTATCACACCGGAGAAGTAGCCGTACAGGAACGCGCGGGCCTTCGGCAGTACGCCGAGATGTCGCTCGGCGCCATCGGCTCGACCGTCCCGGACATCGCCGCGGAGTTCCTGCTCCAGCAGCCGATGGTCGTGCTCGGGGCGGCGGACGAGGCGGGCCGGATGTGGGCCACGGTCCTGGCGGGTGAACCCGGCTTCCTGCGAGCCGTCAACCCGATCACGCTGACCGTCGACGCCCTGCCCGCCCCCGACGACCCGCTGGCCGGCGTCCTCGCCGCCACCGCCCGCGTCGGGATGATCGCCATCGAGCCCGCGAACCGTCGCAGGATGCGGATCAACGGGCTCGCCCACCCCGCCAGGAACGGGCTCCAGGTCGATCTCCACCAGGTGATCGCCAACTGCCCCAAGTACATCCAGAAGCGGGACTTCACCCTGCTGCCTCCCGAGGAGCAGGCCCCCCGCTCGGCCACCACCGGCACCGCGCTCACCCCCGACCAGCAGCGCGCCGTGAGCGAGGCCGACACCTTCTTCGTCGCCACCGCCTCCCCCGAGGGCGACGCGGACGCCTCGCACCGCGGCGGCAGCACCGGCTTCGTGCAGGTGCTCTCCCCCACGCATCTGCGCTGGCCGGACTACGTGGGCAACTCAATGTTCCTCACGCTGGGCAACCTCGCGCTCAACCCGGCCGCCGGCCTGGTCTTCCCTGACTGGCGGACCGGCACCCTGCTGCACGTCACGGGAAGCGCGCACACCGACTGGGACGCCGACTCGGCGGCTCAGGTCCCCGGCGCCCAGCGGCTGGTCGACTTCCACGTCAGCGAGGTGCGCGAGGTCCGGGGCGCGGTGCCACTGCGCTGGACCGACCCCGTCTTCTCGCGCTTCAACCCGCCGGCGCCCACGGGGTCCTGACCCCCGCGCCCTCCGAGGGCGCACGCCGGCTGACCGGCTCCTCCCCGCAAGCCTCCGGGCCCGCACCGTTTCGGTGCGGGCCCGGAGGCTTTTGTGCTGCCTTCAGTCAGGGCCGGCCGACCGCGGACTGCCTGCTCAAGGGGCCTGCGGCCGACTTCGTCAGGTCCCATCGGCTGCACCGTTGGCCCCCCATCGGATAGACCGAGGTTCTGGGCCCAGGTCCCCCGCCTAGATTTGTTCATGACGGAGAGAGCGGCCGCGAAAAGGGCCACTGAATTCTCCGCGGAACGAGCGGACAACTAAATGCGATAAACGGCGGACAACGCGTCGAGCGTTATACGCCACACCAATTCGCTCAGCCCGCGAATGGACACACCGACCGGCGTATCCATTTCCCGCAGAATCTCATGCGATTACTGACCAGAGAATGGAACAAGGGGACCCCCATGTCCGAAATCGAGTACATCAAGAACGTCTTCCGGAGCGGTTTCGAGCTGACCGGAATCGAGTGGTCGACCTGGGCGGAGCCGGGCCGTGTGGGCGTCGAGCACCACGTCCTGTGGGCCCCCGACGAGGCGGCCGGCGAGCAGTCCGTCGGCCTGCTGCTGCGCTTCCCGCCCACCGCGCACGGCGACTTCCACGAGCACCTCGGCTACGAGCTGATGCTCGTCCTGGACGGCCGGCTCGACCACAGCGACGGCACCTCCTACGTCAAGGGCGACCTGGTCGTCGAGGGCCCCGGCACCGAGCACCAGATGTCCAGCGCCACCGGCTGCACGGTCCTCGCGATCCGGACCAAGCCCGCGGCGGCCCGCGAGCCGAAGCAGCCGATCCGCCCGGTGGGCGCGGCGGCGTCCGCCTGACCCACCGACGCGCCGGCCCGCCGGTGTCCGCCCCGCCCCCAGGAAAGAGAGAGGTCCATGTCTGTGCCCGCCCGACCGAGGGACGCCCGGCCTGCCACCCGGCACGGCGGCGGCCGTCGCGTCCTGGTCTCGAGTGTCTCCTCCGACTCCCACACCTGGAACCTGGTGTTCCTGCAGCTGCTGCTCGAAGAGCTCGGCCACGAGGTGGTCAACGTCGGAGCCTGTGTCCCGGACGAGCTGCTGATCGCCGAGTGCCGCCGCACCGCCCCCGACATGGTGGTCGTCAGCAGCGTCAACGGCCACGGTCACCTCGACGGCAGGCGCCTGATCGGCCGGCTGCGCGCCGAGCCCGACCTGCGGCACCTGCCGGTGGTGATCGGCGGGAAGCTGGGCACGAAGGGCGCGGAGAACGGCACGTACGGGCCGGAGCTGGTGGCGGCGGGTTTCGACGCGGTCTTCGAGGACTCGGAGGGCATCGCCCCGTTCCGCCAGTACCTCGCAGGCGCCTCCGAGCAGACGGCGCTCACCACTGGCCCCGCCGCGGCGGACGCGGCCGGCCACCTCTCCCTCACCGCGGTGATCACCTCCGAGCGCACCCCCGTCACCGCGGCGGTCCCGTCCCCGGCCACTCTCACCACGGGAGGTGCGGCATGAGCGCCGCCGATCTCACCCCGCAGTCGCCGGGGGCCACGCCGGCCCCCGCCCGGCGGGCGTCCACCGCTCCCTTCGGGGCGACGGTGGCCGCCGCCGCGGCGGCCGGACGGCTCGTCGTCCAGCCCCGCATGGGCATGCCGACCGTCCCCGCGATGCAGGAGGGTCTGCGCGCCGTCCGCGCCGCGAACGCCACCACCGTCGGCACGGTCACGCTCGACAGCTACACCCGGGTCGGCGACCACGACTCGGCCCGCAAGGCCCTCCGCGACGGCAGCGACCTCAACGGCTTCCCGATCGTGGCGCACGGCGCCGACACCACCCGGGCCATGCTCGCCGGAGTGACGGACGGCGACTTCGCGATCCAGGTACGCCACGGCTCCCCGCTCCCGCTGGGCATCGTCCAGGCCCTCCTGGACGCCGGCCTCGACGCCACCGAGGGCGGCCCGGTCTCCTACTGCCTGCCCTACAGCCGGACCCCGCTGGCCGAGTCGGTCGACGCCTGGGCCCGCGCCTGCGAACTCCTCGCCGAACGCGTGGAAGGGGCCCACCTGGAGAGCTTCGGCGGCTGCATGCTGGGCCAACTGTGCCCGCCCAGCCTGCTGGTGGCGATCTCCCTCCTGGAGGGCGTCTTCTTCAAGCAGCACGGCCTGCGCTCGATCTCCCTCAGCTACGCCCAGCAGACCAGCTTCACGCAGGACGTCGACGCGATCGCGGCCCTGCGCCACCTGGCCGCCGAGTTCATCGGCGACACCCAGTGGCACGTCGTCCTCTACACGTACATGGGCGTCTTCCCCCGTACGACACCGGGCGCGCTCGCCCTCCTGCGCAACAGCGCGGTCCTCGCCGCGACCACCGGCGTCGAGCGGATGATCGTGAAGACGCCGGCGGAGGCCCACCGCATCCCGACCGTCGCCGACAACATCCAGGCGCTCGAGGAGGCCTCCCGCGCCTCCGAGAAGCTGATCGTCTTCGGCGACCGCCCGCTGCTCAGCGGCGGCGGCGCGGGGGCGGACATCAACGACAACCCCGTGTACGCGGAGGCCCGCGCCCTCGTCGACGCGGTACTCGAACTCGACCCGGACGTCGGCCGGGCCCTGCTGAAGGCCTTCGCCAAGGGCTACCTGGACGTCCCCTTCTGCCTCCACGACGACAACGCCCAGCGCACCCGCGCCCACATCGACGAGCGGGGCGCGCTGCAGTGGCTGTCGGTCGGCTCGATGCCGCTCCGGGCCAAGAGCGCGACGGGCGCCGGCCGCCTGCGCGCCGACGACTTCCTGGACATGCTCGGCCATGTGCAGCGGCACTTCGACCAGGCGGCGCTGGAGCCCCGGGACCCGTCCACGGCCCCGCAGCCCACGCTCGCCCCCTCCACGTTCTCCACTACCGCCCTCGCGAAGGACTGAACGCCCGTGTCTGCCACCAGCAACAGCGCCAGCGACGCCACTCCCTCCACCCCCCTCTCGCTCGCCGTCATCGGCACGGGCCCCCGCGGTATCTCCGTGCTGGAGCGGCTGGCCGCCCGGCTGGCGGACGGCACGTACGGGGACCGCCCGGTCAGGATCCACGTGATCGACTCGGTGGAGGTGGGCGCCGGCCGCATCTGGCGCACCGACCAGGACGACTGGTTCACCATGAACACGGTCGTCGGCCAGGTCACCATGTACTCCGGCGCCCCCGACGACGGCCCCGCCCGCCCCGGCGCCGGCCCCTCGCTCGGCCAGTGGATCGAGGAGCGCGCCCGCACCCACGGCGAGCCCCCGCTCGGCCCCGACGACTACGCCTCGCGCCGGCGCTACGGCCAGTACCTCCGGTCCGTCTACGCCTCGGTCGTCGGCCACCTGCCCGAGCACGTGGAGCTGGTCGAGGTCAGGGGCCGGGTCTCGGGCATCGTGCCGCGCCCCGAGGGGGGTTACGTACTGGAGCTCGACGGCGCGCCGTACCTCGTCGAGGCCGACAAGGTCCTGCTCGCCACCGGCCACCCGCAGAACGAGCCCGACGACTTCGAGAGCCGCATGCTCTCCTTCGCCTCCCGCCACGACGGCGTCCACTACATCTGCGGCGACTCGGCCGCGGACATGGACCTCGGCGAGAAGGTGATCCCGCCGGCGTCCACGGTCGCCATCCGGGGCCTCGGCCTCTCCTTCTACGACGTGATGCTGAGCCTCACGGTCGGCCGCGGCGGCACCTTCGCCCGCGACACCGACGGCACCCTGCGCTACCTGCCCAGCGGCCTGGAGCCGCACATCGTCACCGGCTCGCGCAGCGGCCTGCCGATCCCGGCGCGCGGCCGCAACCAGAAGCGCCCCGACCACACCCACCGCCCGCTGTTCCTCACCAAGGAGGCGGTGGCCGAGGCCCGCAGCCGCCGCCTGGAGGCCACCGGAAGCGACCGGCTGCGCTTCGCCGAGGACGTACTGCCGCTGCTGACGAAGGAGGTGGAGCACGTCTACCAGGAGACACACCGGCGCAATGGCGGCGCGGACGGTGAACTCCCGCCCCTGGACCTGCACTCCCTGGCCCGCCCCTTCAAGGACGCGCACTTCTCCTCGCCCGACGAGTTCCGCACCCACCTCCTGAAGGTCATGGGCGCCGACCTGGAACAGGCGGAACTGGGAAACGTGGAAGGCCCGTTGAAGGCCGCACTTGACGTACTGCGCGACATCCGCAACGTCGTACGCGAGGCCGTCGACTACGGTGGGCTGCACCCGGACTCCCACTCGACGGAGTTCGAGCGTGACTTCCTCCCGGTGAACTCCCTGCTCTCCGCGGGTCCGCCGGCCGAACGGGTGGAGCAGCTCGTGGCCCTGGTGACCCAGCAGGTGGTGGAGGTCGTGGGCCCCGCGACGCGGTTCACCCCGGACGAGGAGGCCGGTGGCTTCCTGGTCTCGTCCGACCAGGTGGACGGCTCGGCCCGGATCGCCACCTGTCTGATCGACGCCCGCATCCCCACCCCGGACCTGCGCCGCGACACCTCGCCGCTGACCCGGACGATGCTGGCCGACGGCCTGGTGCGCGAGTACGTCCGCGCCGAGCCGAAGACGGGCGCCGAGGTCACCACGGGCGGCCTGGACGTGACCCGGGCCCCCTTCCACGTGGTCGACGCCGACGGCACGGTCCGCTCGGACCTGTACGCGCTGGGCATCCCGACGGAGCACGCCCGCTGGTTCACCCAGGTGGGCAGCGGGAAACCGGGCCTGAACACCCTGTTCCGGCAGGACGCGGACGCGATAGCCGCGGACCTGCTGCGGGCGGACGTGCCGGCGGCCGCGACCACTCAGGCATCTGCTGCGGCACCTGCCCAGGCGACGGTCCCGGGGCCGCGTGCGGCGACCGGCACCGCGGCTGCGACCGCGACCGCGACCGCGAGGATCCCGGCGCCGCGCGCGGCCGCCGCCACCGCGGGGAGGGCGTCATGAGGACCGGCACCCCCCACAACCCCGAGGCCACCGCCGCCTTCCGCGCGGCCCGTGACACCCTCCTGAAGCACAGCACCGACCCGGACGCGGCGACGGCGGAGTTCCGCTGGCCGCAGCTCGACCGCTTCAACTGGGCCCTCGACTGGTTCGACGCACTGGCCGCCGCCCCGGAGTCGGCCGAGCGGCCGGCGCTGAGACTCGTCGACGCGGCAGACCCCGGCCAGGACCGGAACATCACGTACGCGCGGCTCTCCCGGCGCTCGGACCAGGTGGCACACTGGCTGCGGGAGCAGGGCGTACACCCGGGCGACCGCGTCCTGCTGGTCCTCCACAACCGGCTCCCGCTCTGGGAGACGATGCTCGCCGTGATCAAGCTGGGCGCGGTGATCGTGCCGACGTACGCGACGGCGACGCCGGACGACCTGGAGGACCGCCTCTCCCGGGCGAAGATCACCCACGTACTCGCCGAGTCCGAGCTGACCCCGCTCTTCGACGAGCTGAAGGGCTCCTGGGAGGGGATCGCGGTCGGACGAGCGGTGCCCGGCTGGCTCTCGTACGGCGACTCGTACACCTCCCCCACCACCCCCTTCACCCCGGACCGCGAAACCCTGGCGACGGACCCCCTGTTCCTCTACTTCACCTCGGGCACCACCTCCCGCCCCAAGATGGTCGAGCACACCCACGCCAGCTATCCGGTCGGCCATCTGTCGGGCATGTACTGGAACGGCGTACGGCCCGGGGACGCGCACCTGAACATCTCGGCGCCGGGGTGGGCGAAGCACGCGTGGAGCTCGTTCTTCGTCCCGTGGAACGCGGGGGCCACGGTGGTGGCCATGGACACCTCGCGGGCGACCTCGGCGGACATCCTGGACGTCCTGCGCACCCGCGGCGTGACGACCTTCTGCGCACCGCCGACGGTCTGGCGCGGCCTGCTCGCCGAGGGCCTGGGCGAGAAGCCCGGGCTGCTGCGCGAGGCGACGTGCGCCGGCGAGCCGCTGGAGGCCACGCTCATCGACCGGGTGGAACAGGCCTGGGGCGTGTACGTACGGGACGGCTACGGCCAGACCGAGACGACGGGCCAGATCGGCCACACGCCCGGCCGCCGCCCCGAACCGGGCACGATGGGCCGCCCCCTGCCGGGCTACCCGATGGCGGTCGTGGACCCGAAGACGGGCCGGCCGGTGGCGCCCGGCGAGACGGGCGAGCTCTGCGTCGAGCTCGGCGACCAACGGCCGCTGGGCCTGATGACGGGCTACCTCGGCGACGACCGCAAGACGGCGGCCGCGTTCGCGAACGGCTATTACCACACGGGGGACCTGGTCCGCCTGGACGTGGACGGCACGACCCTGCGCTACGTCGGGCGGGACGACGACATGTTCAAGTCCTTCGACTTCCGCATCTCGCCGCTGGAACTGGAGCGCGTCCTGCTCCGCCACCCCGCGGTGGCCCAGGCGGCGGTCGTCCCGGTCCCGGACCCGGTCGGCATGTGGATCCCGAAGGCGTTCGTGGTCCTCGCCCCCTCCTGGCCGGAGCCGGCGGAGACGGCCGCCCGCGCGATCCTGGCCCACGCGGCGTCGGAACTCCCGGCCGAGAAGCACGTCAAGGCCCTGGAACTGACCCCGGCCCTGCCCACCACGATCTCCGGCAAGATCCGCAGAGCGGCGCTGCGGGAAGCGGGAACGCTGGGCGGCACGGAACTCCGCCTGGAAACGGCCTGACCCGGTCGCGCCGTGCGGGAGCCAGGCCCGGGGCCGGTTCCGGGGCCCGGCTCCCGCACGGCGACGGCCACGGGAAACAAACCCGCGAAGCAACCGGTCAGACCGGCAGCGCGTGCAGCGTCTCGCCGTGCAGAGCGAAGACGCGCTGACCGTCCGTCGCCACGAGCCAGGCGTGATAGTCGCCGGACTCGTCGTTGAACGTCCAGCGCAGGGCACCGGTCTTCGCGTCGAACGCGTGGATACCGCCGCGCTTGTCGAGATCGGTGGCGCCGTAGAGGGTGCCACCGGCCTTGACGAACTGCCGGGGCACCGGGGCGCCCGCGTCCGCGAGGCCCGTGGCCTGCCAGATCTCCTTGCCGCTCAGCGGATCGAGGGCCCACAGCGTCTTGCCGCTGTCCGCCGTGTAGAGCGTGCCCTCCACCACCGCCGGCTCCTTGAAGGTGGCGAACTGCTCGGTCCGCACCGTCCACTTCACGGCGCCGTCCGCCAGGTTGAAGGCCTGGAGCTCACGGCCCTGCGGGACGATCACCAGGTCCTGGTGGACGGCGAAGACGCCGTAGTTCGTCTTCGTCGTCTTGTGCGTCCACACCTGCCTGCCCGTGGCGGTGTCGCGGACCGTGAGGTTCTTCTTGAAGTCGGTGTAGACCAGGTGCCGGCCCCGTACCGCGGCGTGGACGCCCGTCTGCTCGGTGCCCAGATCGCGCTTTTCCTTCCACACCACCTTGCCGGTACGGCTGTTCAGCGCCGCGATCACATTGGTGTGGGAGGAGCCGTCCTCCTCCAGGATCTCGGCGATGACGTACACCTGCTCGTCGTCCACCGCGACGGGCCTCGGCTGCCGGTACTCCTTGCCGAGGCGGCTGCGCCAGGTCTCCTTGCCGGAGGCGGGGTCGTATCCGGCGACGGTGCCGTCGTACCTGCCGCTGGCCAGGTACAGGGTGCCGTTGCCGAGCAGCAGGGGCGCGCCGGGCGTGGCGCCGTCCGCCAAGGACCACCGCTTCTCGCCGCTCGCCCCGTCGAGGGCGTCGAGCGGCTGGCCGCTGGCGATCACCAGGCCGTCCGTGGCGATGAGTTCGTCGTTGTCGCCGTACGTCTTGGCGGCGGTCTGCCTGGTCCACAGCGGCTCGGGCGCCCGCCCGTCCTCGGCGGCGGCGCCCTCGGACGGCTTGCCGCCCCCGGGGGCGCCACTCCTGGCGGGCTCGGCGCCGCCGGAGCCCGCGCCGTCGGTCACGTCGTCCGTACGGCAGCCGGCTGCTCCCGCGCCCAGAATCGCCAGCGTGAGTCCTCCGCCGGCCAGCCGAAGCGCCTGTCGCCGGGAGGATCTGCCGACGATCGCGGAGTTCCTCTTGGACATGTCATACCCCCGTGGAGTCGCTCGAGCAGAAGATCGCAGGCCTTGCCGCATCGGTGTGCAGGGCCTGCGAGCAGGCACGTTAGCCGCCGAGGGGCGGTGCTGGGCCCGGCGGTGCGCGACGGGGACGAGACCGTGAACCAACCGGGACATGCTCACAGGCGGACGAAGCATCGCGTGGTCCGGACCCTTGCCGGCGACTGTCATGTGGTCATCCGTGCAGGATTGACGGCCAGGATGAGCAGCAGAAGTACATCCATGGGCGCCCAGTCGGGGGCTCTCACTGCATGGGGTGCACGGTCCTTGCGGAACCGGCGCTTCGGCAGGGCCTGGCGGACGACGGCCCGCCGGCTGAGGCGAACGGCGGGCAGGAAGAGATCCTGGACCACAGGTTGACCACGTGATAGCGGCGTTGACGGCCATGCCGTGAAAGGCCATGGCTCAGCAGCCCGAGTCCGCGAGGACGTAGTAGCCGGGGGACGTCTGCTTGAGGGTGTGCGTGGTGAACGTGTTCCACAGGCCCATGGCCTGGCCGGAACCCGTGGCATAGGTGTAGCCGCCGCGCTGGTAGGCGCGTCCGGCGACCGTGTGGTCGTAGTTGCCGGCCGTGTGGCACGTGGGCGTGAATCCGGTGGTGGTCGCTGTCACGGTCGAGGAGACCGCGCCGACCGCGCCCGCCGAGTCGACGGCTGCCACGGTGTAGCTGTACGTCGTACCGGTGGCCAGGCCGGTGTCGGTGTAGGCGGTCGACATGGTGGTGCCCACCTTCGTGCCGCCGCGGTACACGTGGTAGGAGGCCGCGCCGGTCACCGCGTTCCAGCTCACGGCTGCGGTGGTGCCGGTGGTGCCGGTGACCGTCAGCCCCGTGGGCGCGGGCAGGGCCCCGGTGCCCTGGTCCTCGTCGTCGAGGCCCCAGAAACGGGCGGTGTGGTAGCTGGAGCAGATGGTGTCGAGGTAGTAGGTGCCAGTGCTGCCGCACTGCTCCGCGCCGCTGCCCGGGTCGACCGCGAGTCCGTGGGCCATACCGGAGATGGAGTAGACCTCGACGGCGGTCTTGCCCGAGGCGTCGTCGTAGACGCTCAGCGTGGTGCCCCCGCCGAGACTCTGGGTGCGGGAGGGCGTCTGGCCGATGCCCCATACGTTGGTCCACTGGTCGCGCAGCTCGGTGGCGTTGGCGGGCTGGACCGTGGTGTCGGCGGTGCCCTGCCAGATCGCCACGCGCGGCCAGGAGGTGATGCCGGCGGGAGCGGCCGAGCGCACGAGGTCGCCCCACTGGGCGGGGGTCTTGTCCGGCGGGCTGTACATGCAGGTGTAGGCGGCGGACACGCTGTGCGCGCAGGAGGCGGGCAGCCCGGAGTCGACGGCACCGCCTGCGAAGACGTCCGGGTAGGCGGCGAGCATGTTGGCGGTCATGCCGCCGCCGGCCGACAGGCCGGTGATGTACACCCGCCGGGTGTCGCTGCCGTACTGGGCGATGGCCTTGTCGACCATCTGCTTGATCGACAGCGCCTCGCCCTGCCCGCGCGCGCTGTCGCCCGGCTCGAACCAGTTGAAGCAGGAGTTGCCGTTGTTGGCGCTGCTCGTCTGCGGGAGGACCAGCGCGAAATCGTAGAGGCCGGCGAACTTCGGCCAGCCGGAGTGCGCGTAGTAGTCGCTCGCGCTCTGCGTGCAGCCGTGCAGGGCGACCACGAGCGGGGCGCCGGAGGGCAGGGCGTCGGGCGCGTACGTGTACATGGACAGATTGCCGGGGTTGGAACCGAAGCCGGTGACCTGAGTCAGGCCCGCCGCGGATGCCTGGGGGCCCGCGGCGACCAGGCCGGCGGTCAGAGCCAGGGCCCCCGCGGCGGCGACGCCCCAGCGGCGGATGCCTCCGATGAGGCGGCGGCCCCTTGCGAGGTGGAACGAGGGGTATTGCTGTCCCATGACGACTGCCTCCTGAACGGTGAACACGTCCCGGACCAATGCCGGGCGGGGCTCGGCCATCGGTGTGGCGTAAATCATCACGGCGCCCACGCCGACGCTGACATGGGCCGGACAGCCAGGGTTGACGGAAGCCCTGTGTGACGGCCATCCATGGCCGACCTCGCGACCGGCTGTGTATGACAGGAGGCCAGGTGACACGTCCGGTCCCGGTCAATCAGCGGCGATCACCACGGCCGTGGCTCCGGCGGGTCGTGCCCGCTGAGCCCAGTGGCCGTCGTGGGATCTACCACGCTCCGATTGAGCGCCCGCAGGTGGCGTATCGAACCATCTCGAGGAGACGGAACCGACCGCGGCGGGCACGGTCACCTCCGGGCACACCGACCCGGCCGACCGGGCCGGGCCGGCACCGAAGGACCTGGCCGTCCCCACAGTGGTTCTCGGTGGGCCACCTTGGGGTTCGCTGACGCCGGCGCGACGGGTCAGTGCGGGATGCTGTCGATCACTTCGCGGGCGCCGCCCTGGCGGAGGAGGGTGACGGCGACGGACGTACCGAGCGTGGACGGGTCGAGCCTGCCCGCCCATTCATGGGCGTTGAGCATGACCTTGCCGTCCGAGGAGAAGACACAGGCGCGCAGACGACGTACAGCGCGCCCGGCCTGAGCAGTGCGAGGAGGTCCGGCAGGCGGAGGTACTTCCCGGGCCTTCAATCGAGCGTCGCAGCACGCCCGGCCGTCTCAGCAAGGACGGCCGGGCGTTCGCACGGTGCGTATCGCCTACAGCTCGACCCGGACGCCGTAGGAGGAGACCCAGGAGTTGAACTCGATCAGCCGCTCCAGCACGGCGCGCGCGCTCCAGGGCCCGCCGACCCCGTACGAGCCCTCCGGCACGGCCAGCAGCCGGCGGACCTCGTCCTCCGACACGATCTGCAGCACCGGGGCGTCCTCGGTGAGCAGCGCCTCCACCCGCTCCCGCAGGGCGAGTTCGTAGCCCCTGTCCTGCGTGGAGGGGTACGGGTTCTTCTTGCGGTCCAGCACCGAGTCCGGCAGCAGGCCCCGCATGGCGGCGCGCAGCAGGCTCTTCTCCCGGCCGTCGAAGGTCTTCATCGCCCACGGCGTGTTGTAGACGTACTCGACGAGCCGGTGGTCGGTGAACGGCACCCGCACCTCAAGGCTGACGGCCATGCTGATGCGGTCCTTGCGGTCCAGCAGGAAGTTCTCCCAGCGGGTGAGGTTGAGATACGTGACCTCACGCATCCGCGCCTCCAGGCCGCTCTCGCCGTTCAGCCGCGGCACCTCGTCCAGTGCCTGGGAGTACCGCTCCTTGACGTACGCGTCGAGTCCCAGCCGGTCCCACAGCCCGATCGTGCGCAGCGCGCCGATGCCGCCCGCCTTCTCGAACGGGTGGTGCCAGGGGAAGGAGCCGTTCTCCACGGCCTCCTTGTCGTGGAACCAGGTGTAGCCGCCGAACAGCTCGTCCGCGGCCTCGCCGGACAGCGCGACCGTCATCCGCTCCTTCAGCGCCCGGCACAGGATGAGCAGCGAGTACTCCATGTCGCCGGTGGACACCGGCAGGTCCTGGGCGCGCAGCACGGTGTCGCGGACCTCGTCGTCGAGGAGGTCGGCGTTGTCGAGCTCGACGATGATGTGCTCGGCGCCTACGCGCTCGGCGACCTCGACGGCGAACGGGGTGTCGGGGTCCTCCCACTGGACGTTCGACTCGAAGCGGTCCTCATGGCCCTTGAAGTCGACGGAGAACGCCCTGATGGGCTGCTCCACACCCTGCTTGGCCAGCGCCTTCGCGGCCAGCGCGGTCACCGCGCTGGAGTCCAGGCCGCCGGAGAGCAGGGTGCCGACGGTGACGTCCGCGACGAGCTGGCGCTCGACGATGTCCTCCAGGAGCTCGCGGACGTGGATGACGGTCGTGTCGAGGTCGTCGGTGTGCGGGCGGGCCGTCAGTTCCCAGTACTTCCTGGTGCTGATCAGCCCCTCGCGGCCGAAGCGCATCACGGTCGCGGGCAGCACCTCGTGCATGCCGCGGAACACCGCGTGCCCCGGGGTCTTCACGATGCTGAAGATCTCCCGCAGGCCGCCTGCGTCGACGACGGCCTCGGCGTCCTCGTGGGCCAGGATGCCCTTCGGCTCGGAGGCGAACAGCAGCCCGTCCGCGGTCGGGTAGTAGTAGAGCGGCTTGACGCCCATCCGGTCGCGGACCAGCAGCAGCTCCTCGGTCCGCGGGTCCCAGATGGCGAAGGCGTAGATGCCGTTGAGGCGCTCCGCGAAGTGCTCGCCCCACTCGACGAAGGCGCGCAGCACGACCTCGGTGTCGGACGTCGTACGGAACTCGTGGCCGAGGCCGGTCAGCTCCTCCCGCAGCTCGCGGAAGTTGTAGACCTCGCCCGTGTAGGTGATGACCGGCAGCGAGTCGTCCTCGGCAGCCGCCATCGGCTGCTTTCCGCCTTCGAGGTCGATGATCGCGAGCCGGCGGTGGCCGAGAATCGCATGGGGCGAGGTCCACAGCCCCCAGGCGTCCGGACCCCGGCATTCCATGGTGTGGGTCATGGCCGCGGCCATATCCTGACGCTCGGTCAGATCATGCTGGTGGCTAACCCATCCGGCAAGGCCGCACATGTGTCACCAGTTCCTCTCGTCAAGGGGCAGTGGGGCAACGATGTTCGAGCACCGGGTCAGCGGCCGAGTCGACGGCCGGTTCGTTCTCGACCGGTTAGGGCAACTTTCCGGCCACATGCGAGAGCCGGTCCACGCCGTGCCGCGCACTTCGTCACGTGACCGACTCCCTCATGTCACTACCCGTGAACGGAACGTGACGAAGTTGCACACCCCGCCTTGCCCGCCGCTGCGCGCTGCCCGCACTCTGCGCATACACCGAGAGGCGCGTACACCGAGAGGGCCGACGGCTGCGGCACGCCGTCGGCGGACTGACGGGGGAAACACCCATGACACCCACCACCACCAGCAGCCCGACCTCTCACCGCGCGCAGCGGAACCGGACGACGCCGGACACTCCTGAGACCCGTCCCCTTCGCCTCCGTACGGCCGTGTACGAGTTCGTGCTGACGACCGGCACGCTGTTCGTGGTCGTCACCGCGACCCGTTGGATGTTCCTGCCCGATTCGCCGCTGGCGTCGGTGCTGTCCACCTTGGAGAGCCGTCTGGCGGTGATGGCACTGATGGTCGGCGCCATCATCACCACGGTCCTCGGCCCCGCCATGCGCCAGGGCACCGCCGGCCACCTCAATCCGGCGGTCACGCTGGCCCTCTGGCTGTTCCGCGTCTTCCCCGGCCGCGCCGTCGCCCCCTTCGTCGCCGCCCAGCTGACCGGCTCCGTGGCCGGTGTGGCCCTGGCCCGCCTGGTGTGGGGCGACCCGGCGTCCCAGGTGGACTACGCGGCCCTCGCACCGTCCCCGGACTGGGGCACCGGCGCGGTGTTCCTCGCGGAGTCGGGCTGCATGACGGCCATCATGCTGATCGTCGCCATCGCCATCGCCCGCCCCCGCCTGGCGGCCCATCTCCCTCTCCTGATCGGCGCCTCGGTTGCTGCGGTCATCTACGGCTTCGGCCCGCTGTCGGGCGGCGGCGTCAACCCGGCCCGCCAGCTGGGCCCGGCGCTGCTGTCCGGCCGGACGGATCTGCTGTGGCTGTACCTGACCGCCCCGGTCGTGGGCGCGGCGCTGGCGGCGGGCATCTCGGCGGCCCTGCGCCCGTCCGCTGTCCGACAGCCCGAGCAGACCGGTGCGACAAGTACGACAGGTGCGACACCTCACGCGGAATCCGCGGCGAGCCGCTGACGGGCTGGTGTGCCCACCGGGCACACGCCACGGTGACCGACTACTCGGCTTCCGCGAAGACAGAGAGTCGTCGAACTCCTCGCTCGACTACTCGCACCGCGACAAGCGGGTCCCGTGTACGGTGCCGAGGGCGCGCTCCTCGGGCACCTCGGCTACGCCTGGGTGAACGACTCCGTCGCCCTCGCCACAGCCGGCAGGCCCCGACCTGGCCTTCGACACCCTCAGCCACAGTCGAGCCTCACCCGCTACACTGACTGCGGCGCGCGGCCTCCACGGGCGGCACGCTGCAGCTCCAACGGAAGATCGTGTGTGACTTTGCGGACATCGCGGCAATTTGCCACACATTTTCCCACAGAGCCCAGCCTTCGTAGCTCAGGGGATAGAGCACCGCTCTCCTAAAGCGGGTGTCGCAGGTTCGAATCCTGCCGGGGGCACCACAAAATTGCAGGTCCGCGCGCTGAAGGTCTTCCAGGGAACCGCTTTGGAAGGCCTTCGGGTGCGCAATGGGAACATCCTGGGAACATGAAATTGCGCATTAGTCGCACTTCGGACATCCCTTAACGATCCCCCGCCTCTGCGGCCAGGCGAGCCTCAGTGTCGGCGACGGCTGGGAGAGACGGCCGAAACCTCGTCGATGCGGGAGCGTCGATCGTTGCCTGATGGTGGATGCCCGCGTCATTGAAGCTGCGCCATCTTGAAGTGGCTGGTCAGGGTGGTGGGTGTGATGTCGTTTCGGGGTGCTCGTGCTGGTCGTGGGGGGAGTCTGGGGTGTAGATCGTCTGGCAGGAGTGGGTTCATGGATTCCCGTCCCGTCGTCGCGGGTGCCGCTCCTACGCTCCGGCCCACGATGGATCCCGAGGTGTTGGAGCGGATCGCCGCACGGCGTGCGGAGCTGGACGGACTCGAAGAGCAGCTGGGCTGTCGGAGGTACGAGCTGAGCGCGATGAGCCGGCCGTGGCCGAGCGGGTGTGGCAGCGGACGAGCGAGCAGCCCGCCGACGAGCGCACGGAGGCCGGGTCGCCGGTGGTCCAGGTGGCAGGTCGGGCGGTGCGGCTGGTCCCGGACCGTGGGCCGGGGTGGCTGAGTCCGCACTGCCGGCGGAGTACCAGCGCATCCTGACCGCGGTGCGGCAGGCCGCCGGCCCGGTCTCCCCCCGGCAGATCGGCGAGGTGCTGGGCTTGGACACTGGGGTACGGGGCAAGCTGGAGCCGTTGCGCGGGAAGCTCACGAAGCTGGCCGCCCGCGGCTGGTTGCACAAACGACTCGACGGGAAGTTCACCACCCGCCCGTGACCGGTCCGCGCGGCGATCAGGGCGTAACCAAGGTGCCCCCGGCGGCTGTTGGAATTGTGTGACGAAAACCAAAGAGCACGCCGGAGACACCGTGTCCCTGGTCTACCAGTGCCGCCTGCCGCTGTCCACGCACACCCTGAACTACCTCACCGACCTGCTGCGCCGCCATCTCAAAGCGATACGGTCGAGGTGGCGGGCGCTGCCGCCCGGGAGGATCGCGGTGATCGTCTTGGCCGTGCTGCGGCACGATCAGCGCCTGGCCGACATGGCCGGCGGCAGCGACATCTCCGCCACCACCATCCGGCGTTGGCGCGACGAGCTGATCCACCTGCTGGCCGCGAAGGCCCCTCGCCTGGACCGCGCCCTGAAGACGATCGCCCGGCGGGGCGGCGAGGTCGTCCTGATCGACGACACCCTCATCCCCACCCAGCGCCGTACCGGAGAGGCGAACCGCCCGAACCACTCCGGCAAGCATCGCCGCCACGGCCTGCACGTCCTCGCCCTGCCCGACGAGCGGGGCCGTCTGGTGTGGATATCGGCCGCCCGGCCCGGCCGCACCCACGACATCACCGCCGCCCGCCGCGACCGCATCCTGGCCCACTGCGTGCTGCCGACCTCGGCGCCCCGGCCGACCTGGGCTTCCTCCGCCTGGACGACGACGGGGACGTTCCCGTGGTCGTCACCGGCTCCAAGGCCACCCGCGCCCGCTGGCTCGCATCCGCCGAGAAGGAGGCCAACCGGGTCCTGGCCGCCGGACGCGTCCCCGTCGAACGCGGCTTTGCCCACCTGAAGAACTGGCGGATCCTCACCAAGCTCCGTACTGACCCCGCCCGCGCCACCCACCTGTTTCGCGCGTTGCTCGTCCTGGCGAACATCGAGGCCACTACCGACAATTGATCTCTACCGCAGGTAGCCCACGACCAACACGAGCACCGCGGAACATCGTCACCGGGCCGGGATCGGCTGAGTGAGGTTCACCGGGTTGCCGTCTGGGTCCTGGATGTGGGCGACGCGCTGTCCCCACGGCATGTCGTTGGGGCCGCTGCGGACCGAGCCGCCCAGCGCCTCCACCCGGCCGAGCGTCTCGTCGACGTCGTCGACACCGATACTGAGCAGGATCCGCGACGCCGCCCCGGTCCCCGGGTTCGCCTTGGCCACCAGCCCGAGGTCGGTGTCGCCGATGCGCAAGCCGAGGTAGAAGGCCGGGCCTTCCGCCGGTACCCGGAAGATCTCCTCAGCGCCGAACAATTTCGTATAGAAGCCGAGCAGAACATCCTGGTCGGCAGTCACGATCACTGGCTGGATGGTGGACATGGCACTCCTGTCGAGAACGGTCGTGTCGCTGGGTAGACCGTTCAAGGACGGTGAACTCATCGGCAAAACCACCCCGCCGGACGATCTACAACACAGACTGCCGCCCACGACCAGCACGAGCACCTCGAAACGAGGTCACGCCACCCCGCCGACCAGCCACTTCAAGATGGCGGAGCTTCATTACTCATTCCGCGTGGCAAGGTTGTTCGCGCAACGGAGAAGGAGCGGCCGCAGACCGCTCGTTGCTTACTCCCGCTGCGTCGCTGCGTGGGTGCTCGGTCGGCTACTTGAGGTACACCAGTCCGTCCGTGGTGATCGTCGGGGGCCGCTGGTGCCAACCACGACGATCTACGCATCGCGCGCCGGCGTGCTGCCGTTACCCCTGGCCCGCTCCCTGCGTTCGCTCTGGACGAATCGGCGTTTGGGCGTCGTCAGCCGCCTGAGGGCATGCGCAAACAGCCGGAGCGCCTGTCTCAGATCGACGCCCAGCTGTACCCCATGCAGGTCCCTCCCGCATGCTTCGGCGTAGACCTGGTCGGGTCGACGGGGCCGAGTGGTCAGTGTTTGAAGGCGTCCTTGATCTTTGCCCCGGCCTGCTTGAGGTTGCCCTTGAGTTGGTCTCCGCGGCCTTCGGCCTGCAGGCGCCGGCTGCCGGTGGCGCGGCCGGTTGTCTTCTTGCCGCCGCCTTTCATCGCTTCGGCCTTGTGCGTGATCTTCTTCGCGATACTCATGGGAGCCACTCTGGGTGAGTTGTCTGTTGGGGTTCGGTGGCAGGAATACCGTGACGCCGGCCGGTCAGCGATCTGCGCGTGCGGCCGCACGCCTACTGGGGGGTGGACCGGTGCCCGAAGTGCAGTCTGCTGCGGCGACCGCTGTCCGGGGCTCGAGTGCGATCACCTTGGGATGAGTCGTTCCCCCGCGCATTCGCATTGTCCGCGCGGGGGAGCTCGCGTTGGTCGACCAGGTCGTCGCGGTCCCTCCCGGCAGAGGCCGTCTCGCGGCGCGACGGCTTGCGTCCGCGGTGCGCGGTGCTGCCACGGCGAGAGGTACGGCGTGCGCCGGTCAGGAGCAGGCTCAGTCCAAACAGGGCCGCTGCCCCGACGATCATGCCGTAAAGGAAGAGCGTGCCGGTGGAGCCGGTCACGTCGAAGCCGAGTACCGAGAACCCGCCGGTAACCTCGTGCGCGCTGCCACTGTTGGTGACAACAGCGGCTACGCCGACGACTACGGCGGCGATCAGGATGATGAGTCCGAGGATGACGATCATGACTCGCTCCAAGGATCGCTTCGTATCTCCCTACGGTAGAACTGCACCGTCCACGAAGCCACTGCGACAGGGACGGCATGATGCCCCAGGATTGGTGGTCCACTTGCTGGAGACCATCGACCGCGACGCCGCTCGGCCGTCCCCCGTGCAATTCCAGGCATCCCGGTGCGGGTTTGCGCTGAAAGCGGGCGGGGACCTGCTGGGCAGGGGAATCACTCCGCGCGATCGGAGGACATCATGATCATTCTCGGAGTCATCCTGCTTGTCATCGGTTTCGTGGCCGAGATCGCCATACTGTGGACCATCGGGATCATCCTGGTCGTCATCGGGGTCATCCTGTGGATCCTCGGATCGCTGGGTCACGCGGTCCGTGGACGACGGCACTATTGGTAGACAGCCTGAATCTGCGGATCGCGCCGATCTGTTCCTCGCACGACCCGACGTGTGGAGCGTTCCTTGCTTGTCCGATCGGTTTGGGCGACCGCTTTGTTCTGTCGCCGGGTGACCGCACGCCGCTGGCGCGTGCCAGAGCTGCGACATGGGACGTGACGACCGTGTGGCTTTGGGGCGCCAGCCGGGGGCGGCCGGACAGCGTGTGTGCCGGCGTGTCAGCGGGTCAGGCGTCGGCGCAATGCCGACCGCAGGGCGAGGTACCCCACGTCGGTGAGGAGGAGCCGTACGCCGATGGAGAGCAGATACAGCATGCCCTCGACGGCCACGTCGATGATGCCCAGCACGATCGCGACGACAAGCAGGACCAGGAAGAGGACCATGGCGCTTTGCCTCCTCGGGTGGAGGGGCCACTCTCAGCGGCGGGCGAGTTGCGGTTCGCCCCTGGTGTCTTCACCAGCGCCTTGTCGCAGAGGACCTTGACGTACGCCGATCCGACGGTCGCGCCGTCCGGGAGACGAAAACCAGGCGGCGCCGGCGGGCGGTCTGATCTGGCCGGTAGCCAGCTACCGGCGGGACCCGTACCGACGTGCATGAGGCATCACATGTGCTGCCTAGCTGCTCAAGGTAGTTGGGGTCGCCAGTGTGCTTGTCCTTGTCGAACTCGGTGCGTCCTTGGTGCGGTCGACGTAGACCTTCTCTTCGGCAGTGTCGATGCGGGTGATGGTCCCGGCCGGGAGAAGCACGTGCTTGCCGAAGATCCAACCGCCGGTGTCGACGACGAGGTAGACGGCGCCGACGTCGTCGGAGTGCTTGTCGATCTTGCCGATGCTGCCATCGGCCGCCTCGACCGCAAAACCGATCAGATCGGTTCCCGTCCGATATCCCGACGCTGGGTGGTAGCCCCAAATGTTTTCACTCACAACGGAAGCCCCTCCCTTTGCGTGACGCGAAGAGACGAGGGCACCGTCCCGGCCGGGGTTGGAGACCATCTGCCATTGAGTGGCCGTGCCTCACTCAGGGGGCTACTGATTCCGCCCGCCGCCAGCGGTGCCCTTGGACCTGCTCTCACCGGCATTCTGGCCCTGCTGCTTGGCCTGCGCCTGCAGGCGCCGGGCCTGCTCCTGAAGCTTCTGACGTTCCTGCGGGTCGGTCGTGCGCTCCGCGGCTTCGGTCAGCTACTGGACCTTCTCGCGCATCTGCTGTGCTCGGTTGCCGGATTCGCCTGCGACGCTCATAGTCACTCCTTGGACTGTAGGGGAAGATCGGGCCCCATCAGCCAACCAGGGCACTACTACCCCTCGCATCCGAACCGTCACCGTACGCTATCGTCGCAGGCCCGTCACCCCAAGGCAGGGTGTTGGAAAGGTCGTATGACGTACGTCTTCTGTTCCTGTGCCCCGGGACCGGCGAACCGGCGAAGACGCCGGGCCCGCTGAGCCAGCTCACGCGATGATCACGTCCGCGGTTTCGTCAACCCCAGGAGACAGAAGACCTCCGCACCAGGTGGCAGGAGATCCAGCAGGGATTCGTCGATGACCCGCAGCAGTCGGTCCTTGCTACAGACGGGCTCGTCGCCGAGGTCATGCAACTGCTCGCCACCTCGCCGACCACAAACAGGGGTTGGAAAGCCAGTGGCACCGCGGCGGTCGTCGCGCGCGACACCTTTGGTGCTCGCCGCTCCCGAGGCCCTGACCAGCGGCCGGGCCCTCCGGCCACACGTGCAGGGCATCGGCCCTCTCCACGGAGGGCGGCGGGGGTTTCGTCACCGCTGGATGCCTCTTCTCCCGCCGTGGGTACGCTGAGAGTGGGTGTTCTTCATGGAATGGCTGACGCGACTTCCTGTGATCGCACGGCTGATGCGTACGCACGTGTGGCGCGCGTACGAGCGGCTGGCCGAGGTCCACTGGGCCCGGCTCGCTGCCGCGATCACCTTCACCAGTTTCGTCGCGCTCTTTCCGCTGATCACGGTGGGCGCGGCGATCGGCGCCAAGCTGCTGAGCGAGGAGCAGCTCGGGAAACTCCAGGACAAGATCGCCGACCAGGCGCCGGGCCTTTCCGGCCTGCTGGACCTGGACAGCCTCGTCGCGCACGCCGGAGCCGTCGGGCTCATCGCGGGCGCGCTGCTTCTCGTGATCGGCATCAACTGGGTCGGCGCCCTGCGCGGGTGCCTGCGCACGGTATGGGAGAAGGAGCAGGACCCGGGAAATCCGTTCCTGCTCAGGCTCAAGGACGCCGGTGTGCTGGTCGGGCTCGGCGCGGTCGGGCTGGTCGCGATCGGCAGTTCGGTCTTCGCGAACAGCGCGGTGGGCTGGGCCGCCGACAAGGTCGGGATCGAGGGCGGGGCGGGACGGGCGGTGCTGTTCTTCGCTGGCCTGGCCATCGCCCTGCTCGTCGACTTCCTGCTGCTGGTCTACCTGCTCACCCGGCTGCCGCGGGTGCATCCCGGCCGGCGTGCGGTCGTGGTCGCCGGCCTGATCGGCGCGGTGGGCTTCGAGCTGCTCAAGCTGCTGCTGACCGGCTATCTGCAAGGCGTCGCAGGCAAGAGCATGTACGGCGCCTTCGCTGTGCCGGTCGCCGTCGTTCTGTGGATCAACCTCATGGCCAGGCTGCTGCTGTACTGCGCCGCTTGGACGGCGACGGCGGTGCAGCCCAGCAAAACAGCCGAGGCTGAGGGCCCGGATTCGGAGATCAGCCCCGCAGGCAACAACGCACCACAGCGGGCGGCGGGCGACAGAGGCGCACCAGCAGCACCGCGCCGCACGGCGCCTCCAGCGCGCGACCTGTAACCCGAGCGCGGTCAAAACCGCCGATTTTGTGCTTGTCCTGCCGGTCAAGCTGGTCGGCCCATGGCAGACTCCACCGCCGCCACGAGAACGTCGACCGTCAGGAGACGAGGTGAGTGCCTGAAGGGCGGGCTGACGTGCCACGTTGAGGCTGCGGAACCCCGTACGGATGGCGATCACCGAGGCCACCACGGGGCGGTGATCGACCCAGTGCAGCCCACGGCGGCGTTCCCGCGGTCTCTAGCGCGGTCCCGGTGACGCGTTGGACGCATGTGGGACCTGACGGAAGAGTCCCAGAGGCCGAAGAGCGGCGTGCCGAGGTCGCGCTGCTTCTTGCTGAGGTAGAAGCCGATTTACAGGGCCTGATCGAGACACGCGGAGACCATGCTGTCAGCGCATCGCGGCCTCTCGAGGTCGGCCGTTCGCGCTGTGCGCCCTCTCCCCAGTCCAGTCAGGGTGACCAGCTCCGGGTCCGTATCTCATCCTCGGCGTCTGAGTGCGTGTGTCACGCGCGGGATCTCCTCGTGCACCAGCCGGCCGACCAGGACCCCGCCGAAGACGACGACGCCCACGCCGACCAGCCAGGACTGGATGACCAGGAAGGTTCCAACGGGGCCGTAGCTGACGGCGTTGGATGCGATCAATGGTGAGAAGACGAGCCGGGAGAAGACCCTCAGGCCGAGCAGCCCGATCACGGTGGCCACCGCGCCGGGCAACAGGGCACGCCAGCGGATCCGCCCGCCGAGCAGCATCCGCTGGGACCACCAGATGAACAGGACGGCGCTCAGCGACGCGACGGCCCCACCCGCCAGGGGCTCGCGCCGCAGCGTGGTGGTGGCGGAGACGAAGAGGTATCCGGTGAGGACGCCGAGCCACACCACATGCCGCCACCTGGCCCACCAGCGGGCCGGCGGCAGATCCCAGACCTTTTCGTAGCCGGTCTGCACCGCCGCCCCGAAGGTCAGGCCGAACACGGCGAGGGCGGCGATACCGAAGGCGGTCGTGGTCCGTAGTGCCTGACCGGGGCCGGTGAACAGCTGCTCGACCTGCTGCCTGGAGGCCGTCGAGATGCCGAGCCCTTCCCCCAGCCACTGCGCGAACCCCCGCCCGTGCTCGGGGTCGGCAGAGGAGACAATGATCAGCAGCGGCACGAGCGTGAGGAACCCCAGCGCCGCGAAGCCCAGCGAACGCGACCCCAGCTCAAGATCCCTGCTCCGCCGCCATCCACGCCCGACTGGTGAACGGCTGATCATGCGGCGCAGCCGCCCGAGCAGAGATGGACGGCCTGCGCTACCGGAAGGCGTCATCGGCATGGCTGTCGACTACCACGGTCGGTACCGTCACCGCGCGAGGCGCGACGCAGAGGTCCCCGATAGCCTGGAAGAGCAAAGTGCCACCGGGCTCAGCGGGCTGCGACTGCCTGTGGGGGCCGGCTCGCACCGGCCCGGATCAACGGCAAGCCTGCCATCGCCTCCCAGCGCGCAGGGACCAGAAACCGGCTCCCCGGGTGCTCCTGCCGGTTCGGCTGGGCAGGGCCACATCTGGCCGGGGCCGCTACACGACGGAGCCGCCCGGCGGCCGCCACATTAGTCCTGTGTGCCGAGTGCGCCGCCACCATCTTCGCGGAGGCGCGGCGATGCAGTCCCCCGGTTCAACGGGCTGTCACGGTGTGAGACCGGCCTGGCCGGGAAACCGCATGTCAGCGGCCTGCGCGGCCGCCGGCCGGCAAAGCAGGCGTCGTCCTTGAATTCTCCGCGGGCGGGGGGCGATTTCCCGTGGTGGAAGACCCGCGTCCATACCTGCGGCTCAGTCCGAGCGGGCCCGGGGTTGCACCGAGCCGCCGGCCCCCTTCGCAGAGAGTTTCACCATCATGATCAGAAACACCGCGGCCCGTCCCTCGCCGCCGGAGGCGTCCGGCAGCGACTTCGCCCGGCTGTCGAGGAAGATCACTGACGCTGGTCTGCTGGGGCGCCGCCCCGGCTATTACACGGTCCGGATCACAACGGTGGCCGGGCTCTATGCCGGCGGGTGGACCGCCTTCGCGCTCATCGGCGACAGTTGGTGGACACTGGCGGTCGCCGCCTTCCTGGCCCTCGTCTTCGGCCAGGTCGCCCTGGTCGCCCATGACGTAGCTCACCGTCAGGTGTTCCGTCGGCGCCGGGCCAGCGAGGTGTCCGGGCGGATCGCCGGAGCCGGTATCGGGATGGGCTACGGGTGGTGGCATGACAAGCACACCCGCCACCACGCCAACCCCAACCATGAGGAACTCGACCCCGACCTCGACCCCGACCTGCTGGTCTGGTCCCAGGCTCAGGCCCGGATCGCCACGGGTCTCCCTCGTCTGATCGGCCGCTGGCAGGCGTACCTGTTCTTTCCGCTCTTGACGCTGGAGGGCTTCAACCTGCACGTGTCGAGCGTGAAGGCGCTGGCCAATCGCTCGCTCAACAACCGAACGCTCGACGGCGCCCTGCTGTTCGCGCACTTCGTGACCTATCTGACCGTGCTGTTCTGGGTGCTGCCGCCCGGCATGGCGATTGCCTTCCTCACAGTCCAGCAGGGTCTGTTCGGCGTGTACCTCGGCCTGCTGTTCGCGCCCAACCACAAGGGCATGCCGATCCTGAGTGGCAAGGACCGTCCGGATTTCCTCCGCCGTCAAGTGCTCACCTCGCGCAACGTGCGCGGCGGCTGGTTCACCGACATTGCACTGGGCGGGCTGAACCACCAGATCGAGCATCATCTGTTCCCCAGCATGCCCAGCCCTCATCTCCGCAAGGTCCGGCCCATCGTCCGGCGCTACTGCGAGGAACTGGGGGTGGATTACGTAGAGACCGGCCTGATCGCCTCCTACCGGCAGGCCCTCACCAGCCTCCATCGGGCCGGAGCCCCGCTGCGGAACGCCCGCGTCCCCGCCTAGGGACCAGGCAGTCCTAGACGACGACTTCCCCTCGGCAGCCTTGCCGCCCCCAGCGCGCCTGCCCAGGGACCCAACCCAGCCGACTGGCCCGGCTTTAACAGTTGCAATCTGCCGCGGGGAGCAGTGGCCGGTGAGCCGGGCTGGCGCGGAGAAGTCCGATGCAGCACTCCAGCGTCTGGACCCGTGAGCCGTTCGGGTCCTTTCCCGGCATTTCGCCCCGCCGACTCCGCTCTCTCGCGGGTTGCTGTCGTGGTGCGGGGGAAGTCCGACGCCGGTGCTCCCAGCCCGCCTGTGTACGCGGTCGCACCGTCGAGGAGATCGCCGAGGACAGACGAGAAAGGGGCGGCCCAGGATGCATCGCGACAAGCTCGGGATCTACCTGAATGACCACCTGGCCGGTGCCACCTTCGGCATCGGGCTCGCGCAGCGCATCGCCCACCAGCACCGCCACTCGGCGCGCAGCGCCGACCTGAAGCGCATCTCCGACGAGATCGCCCAGGATCGGCAGACCCTGCTCGAACTCATGGACGCACTCGGCGTCCCCGCACGCCGCTACAAGGTCTACGGTGGCCGGGCGGCCGAAAGGCTGGGGCGCCTGAAACCAAACGGCGCCCTGCACCGGCGCTCCGGGCTGAGCACGTTCATCGAGCTCGAGACCCTGCGGCTGGGAGTCGAGGGGAAGACCCTGATCTGGCACACGCTGCTCGTCGTGGCCGCAGGGGAGCCCCGTCTGGATGAATCCCAGCTTCAAGATCTGCTGGACCGGTGCCGAAGTCATGTGGCACGTACGGGCCAAGGATGATGCCCGCACCACACCTTGCGGACTGCAGGTCGCACAAGCCGTGCGTACGAGGCCGGTCTTCAATGACCCGCCGACCGAACGCTACTGCTCGCCATGTATGACCGCCGTCCACGAGAGGATGCAGTCTGAGGCACGCTGATCGGGCGCACCCCCACTGGCGTCGGGCGTCGCACAGTGCTCAGCATCGCTCAAAGTTGCAGGCGGTTCTTCAGTGTTCAGCGCATTGCGGCCTCTCGGGGTGCCGGTCGCCGTCGTTCTGTGGATCAACCTCATAGCCAGGCTGCTGCTGTATTGCGCCGCCTGGACGGCGACAGCGGTGCAGTCCAGCGAAACAGTCGCGGGGAGGAACGGGAGCCTGGGATCAGCCCCACAGGTGGCGACGCGACGCAGCGGGCGACGGCCAACGGGCGTGCACGGGCAACACCGCACCGCCCGTGAGCCGAACGCGAGGCCGCGATTTCCGTGTTTGTCCTGCCGGGTCATGTCGGCAGGACCTGACCCGGCTCCACCGCTGTCACGAGGACGGCGACGGTAACCGGGCCGGGGGCGCCCGTTTGCGCTGCCGCGGCCACCGCCGCACGGACGGCGAGGGAGACATCGAGGGCGCGATGAGTCTCGGCGACCGCCAGCTGGATCTGGACGTGGCGCCCGGGGGGCTCGTCGCTGTCCTCGATCTGGACGGGGCGAGCAAGTCCTCCCCTGGCCATGGGCGCGGGCAGTCCTGGAACGGGGGCGAGGCGGGTCACGCCGGGGACAGCCATGGCAACGGTGGCCAGTTCCGCTGCCGGATCCCGCACCGGCACCGGCCCGGGCGACGGGTGCCCGGGCTTGGTGACCGCGACGTGCGAGGCACTGGTTTCTCCGGCTGCACTTTCGGAGGCTTCGGCCGCGGTCGGCTGCTGCGCCGGCGCGGGAACCTCCAGCAGGTCCGTCACATGCAGATCGACCTCGGCCACCACCAGCCCGAGACGTTCGACAGCCGCTGAGAGCAGCGTCTGCCGCAGCTGCTCCGCGATCTGGGGCAGGGGCTGCCGTGCCGGCGCCGAGATCGACGGGGCGGTCAGGGTGGCGAAGACGCGGGGGTGGTCCCGCACGGTGGCGGGCACGTCCTTGCGCTCATCTCCGGTGATCCCGGCGCGGATCAGGTGGTAGGTGTCACCCGACGCTCCTGTCTCCGCCCCGCTCCGGGCCCCGGCTCCGTCGGCCGCGCGGCTAGAGCGAGCACACCTGAAGCCGTGGACGGTAGCCCGATGTGGCTGGGGCCGGTCGGCTCCACGGCTTTAGGCAGCCACCATGGGGCGAGCCTCGAAGATCGGGGCCCACATCGGGCCTTAACGGGCAGGTCCACAGACTGCCCGATTTCGCTGACCAGCGTACGGGCCCCGATCTCTCGCCTCATGGCAGCTCCCGCCCAAAGCCGCTCCGCCGACCTTCATGGTGGACGATGGCAGTCCGTCATTTCAGGGGGCCAATGATCAAAATCGAGTACCGCCGGACCGGCCCTTACGTGGTCGCGGACCACCTCGCCTCCGCCGCCGGCCGGGATGTGCGCTCGGCCCGGGTAGGTCGGGTGCTGGGCTCATCGGGTGTTCTCCGTTTCTGGGTGTGGGTGTCGCGGAGAGGTGGGGGCGTGTGGGGGGCAAGGGTGTGCCTTCGGGTTGTCCGGCCCTGTCTGGGGCCACCCGCGGCCTTCTCGGGGGCCTGGTGAGTAAGTGGAGAGATGATGACGTCAACGTTTGCAACCGGGGCCATGCGGTGATCGGCCGGATGCGGGGCGGGTTCGCGCGGGTTGTGGCGGTGGTGATGGCGGGGATGGTGCTGGGGGTGTTCCCCGGGGCCGGGACCGCATGGGCCGCTCCCCCGACCTTCGCACCCCCGGTCGACTACCCCACCGACAACGGCCCGGTCTCGGTGGCGGTGGGGGACTTCGACGGTGACGGCAATCTCGACCTGGCCACCGCCAACTCCAGCGCGAATACGGTGTCGGTGCTGCTCGGCAATGGTGACGGCACGTTCGCCCCCAGGACCGACTACCCCACCGACAGCGGCCCGGTCTCGGTGGCGGTGGGGGACTTCGACGGTGACGGCAATCTCGACCTGGTCGCCGCCAACTCCAGCGCGAATACGGTGTCGGTGCTGCTCGGCAATGGTGACGGCACGTTCGCCCCCAGGACCGACTACCCCACCGAC